>JBILPR010000213.1:0-7632 GCA_044373795.1 Algoriphagus sp.
TTATAGGAGAGAGTAGTTAATTCGGTTTTTTGGCTACTCCAAATCATAAAAAAAGCACAGGAAAAGAATCTTGTGCTTTTTGATTTTTGGTTTCTGCCATAAACAAAACACTGAGCACCGCAAACACAATTTTCAAGTTGCGTAGTTTCAGGCTTAGAAAGATAAAACCGGCTATCACAAAAAAAACAGCCGCTAAGCGCGATGGCTATGTTTTCGTTAGACCATACTTTTAATTTCTTAAACTCGTTTTCCATAATGGAAAGAATGCTTGTCAGAAGCCGCAACTGTCGGATTAGGCGGAGCGTTGTCGGCAATTGAAGGGCGAAACTGAAAATCGTTGGAAATAATTAGGAAGTTACATATAAAGTAATTACTTTGTAGTCACTAAATATATCTTTTATGGACATTTCAGTAATCCCAATTGGAAACTCAAAAGGAATTCGTTTACCGAAAACCTTACTTGAAAAATACAATATAACTGACAAAGTTGAGCTCATTCTTGAGAAAGGTTATATTATTCTTAAACCCAAATCAGAACCAAGAAAGGATTGGGAAAAAGCATTCAAAAAAATGCACGAAAATGGAGATGATAAATTGTTGATAAACGAGGTCTTTGAAGACGAAAATCTTGAAGAATGGACTTAAAACAATATCAAATCGTTTTAGTAAATCTTGATCCAACTGTTGGTAGTGAAATGAAGAAAACGCGACCATGTGTTGTTATTTCTCCAAACGAAATGAATAAATATTTACAAACAATTGTCGTTGCTCCAATGACAAGCAGTTCAAAAACGTATCCCACAAGAGTTGAAATAAATCATGATACCAAAAAAGGCTGGATTGTGTTGGACCAAATCAGAACTGTTGATAGACAAAGAATAATCAAAGTTTTAGGAAATTTAACTGAAAGGGAAACAGCGAAAGTAAAAGAAGTTTTACGTGAAACTTACGTGGATTAATTAATTAAAGCTGCCCGATAGCATAGATTTGGAATCCGTGCACCACCACCAGGAGCATCTTGCTCCACGCTATCGGGGTTATGAAGATTTATGGGAATGTCACATAAAGCCTGATTAGCTTTTAATTTGGCTACAAGACAGACGATAAAGAACTTACTTTACTATTGATGAATACCAGAACCCACAGCGACTTATTTTAGCTGCTTTTTTTTTATGCTCGCGATGACGGAACACTGAACACTGGCTTTTGACTAATGGCTTTTGGCTATTGCCCAATTCTGGGAAATACTTTCCAGGTAGTCACTCGGTGTTTTTTTAGTAACTTTTTTAAAGGAGCGAATGAAAGTAGAATAGGATTTAAACCCAGCATTTAACCCAATGCCTTCAAGGGTTAATTGGCCTGAAATTCCTTGCTTCAGAAAACCAAGAGCATATTCTACTCGCAACTGGTTTCTCCAGTCCGAAAAAGATTCTTTCTTAACACTGTTGAAATAATAGGTCAAATGATGGGCTGGGATTCCTATTTCATCCGAAATCTGCGTTAGACTAAAGTCAGCTTGCAAATACACTTGTAAAACAATGGAATCCTGAAGCATTGCTTCAATTTTCTCAATGTATTCCGGAGAAAAGAGTTGCAATTCTTTCTTTTTTTCGGGAGTACTAGCAATGGAAGCATCCAATCTTTGTTTTTCAATTGGAATCGTTTTGGGAATCGTATTCGTATTGGATTGAAAAGAATCCTTTACGGGTTGATATTGATTTCCAATAGGCAAACCGTACATAATATTCGGGAATAACATTACCGTCATATTCATCCCAATATAAATTACAGAAGCAAAAAGCAAGGCTAAACTGGCTCGATTCAAGAAAATGGATTTATCATCGTAGAGCCACAAATTAGCCATGGCTATTGTAAAATTAATGGTGATAATTGTAACAAGCCCGGTGAAAATAAAGAGCCAATTCCGAATCAGTCTGTACTGTGTGGTTGTAACGATTGGATTATTAGCTACTTTCTTATGGTGCCAAAGTAAATACCAAAGACTAATTGCATAGAAATAAGTATGCAATACATTCAATCCCTGATCTATTTTATGAGGAATAATTTTGTTGATAAAAAACGCAGCCATATCCCAATTTTCACTTTGGATATTTTGTCCAACCAAGACTTTAAAATCCCAACTCGAAAAAAAGTAAGGAACGTACCCGATGAAGGAAATGGCAAAAAGGGCGAAGTGCCAATAATCCGCCCTACTGAGATGACTGTTATCCTTCAAAATACTTCTCAGATAGAAAAATGCAAACGGCCCGATCAGGTAAAAAAAAGAGTGAACCATCGTGAAAATGATCACCATCACCAGAGATTCTCCATAGAAAAAGTAGAAACTCTCCAACACATACAGGGAAGCAAAGAACATGAAGCCCGCCAAATACCTGTTAGCGTTCAGATACCCCCTGTTGTAATACAGGAGAACTAAGGGCATAAACAGGCCCAATAAACAGGTGTAAGCAATGGTGGAACTCAATTCGACTAATTTTTAAGACAATATTCAGCCTTACTTTTGGCTAATAGTTATTCGTTTTTTCAAGTGAAAATCACAAAATCCTCTCCATCTCAAAGGAAATGAAGCTGGATTATCTCACTTGCTTAAAGCCCTGTTAGGAAGAACCTTTCGCTAACCGGAGAAGTCCCAAGGAATCAATAATCATCCGATGTGTACTTCGTAGTTATGCTAATTTTTTCCTGGCAACTGGTCTATTCGGATAAAAACAAAGGGAGGGGTGATGAATTTTGATTTATCCGTAGAGGGGGTGAAGTCTCTATAGAAAAAGCCCTTTGCGATTATTTTTTTTGCTGTCAAGTATGAAAGTAGACTTTTAAAGAAAAGCAATTTTACTGAAAAAATCACTTCTATTTTAAAAAAAGACCTCAGGAATCGCTGCTTATCTCAGCAAATTCACTCCTACGGAAGCCCGGTGTTCTGCTTCTCCGGAAGCCGGACTTGATCGTCAAAAGAGTACATGCTGCTTTCAGAAAACCAGCATAACGAAGTGAATCTACTGATTTTGAACAGAGTTGTCTGTCAAATCCAATTTTCAGGTTAAATTCCTATCCAATACACTTTGCCACCTCCATCCTTCGTCTCAAAATGAATAAAATCCACCTCGGTTTTCATACGCTCCTGGCAGCTCTTTTTTTGCTCGGCTGTAATCCAAATCCAAAAAATCAGGAAACTGAATCGCCTTCGGGTTTTACACTCAAGGAATCTGACCTTCCCGAGTATGAAAAAGACATCGACCACAAAGGTCTCCTCACCGCCTTGGATGACCGACAAGATGAATCCATCCGGACCGGCGAGCATATTTACAACAACGTCTGTTTCAATTGCCATGGAAATCCCGAAACTCCCGGATCCATTCCCAATGCGTTCAAATTTTGGGAAGACGAATTCAAAGTAGGAAAAGACCCCTATTCCATCTACCAAACCCTCACCCGAGGCTATGGATCCATGCCTCCACAAGTCAACCTGACTCCCGTGGAAAAGTATGACATCATCAATTACCTGAGAGCAACATTTATTCAGGAGAAAAACCCGGGACAGTTCTTTGAAATCGATTCAACCTACCTCGCCAGTTTGCCAACCGGAACGACTTCAGGCCCTGCACCCAAAGAATTTAAGCCATGGGCAGAAATGGATTATGGCAACTTCTTGATCAATACCTATGAACTGGCAGGCTTGAACGCTCCGGAAAGAGAGCGATCTTCCGGCCCTTCTCCCCTTCCGGATGAAAATCTGGTCAAAGCAAACTTTGCCTACAAAGGAATCGCCGTCAGGCTGGACCAAGGAACCGGAGGAGTAGCCGCAGGCAAAGCCTGGATGATGTTTGACCACGATCTGATGCGAGTTGCCGGAGCGTGGACCGGGGAAGGCTTCATTGATTGGGAAGCGATCTTGTTTAATGGAAAACACAATATCTCCCCCAGAACGGTGGGAGACCTGCATTTTTCAAATCCTGTTGCGCCTGCTTGGGCCAATCCAGCCACCGGAAAATTTGACGATCCTCGATTTCTTGCCAGGGACAAAAGAAGGTTTGGACCCTTGCCTCGGGAATGGGCACACTACAAAGGACTTTACCAATACAAAGACCGGGTGATCATTTCCTACTCCGTGGGCACTGCCAAAATTCTGGAAACCTTTGGACTGGAAACAGTGGAAAACCAACCGGTTTTTACCAGAACTTTAAATATCTCTTCCTCAGAAAAACCCCTGAAAATGCGGGTAGCTCCAAGCGGCACTTCGGTTGCAGTCGTAGGAGAAGGTGCGGTTTTGAAAGACCAAGCTGGGTTTATCGTGCTGGAAATGGCTCCTTCCAAACCCGTAAAAATCAAATTACTAATCGGGAAACCCGGAATGAAGGGACTTCCACAGTACGCCAAAACTTCCAGCCCGCCAGAGGCATTAGATCTTCTGATCAAGGGCGGAACGGCCCGATATCCTCAAAAATTAACATCAGAGGTTCAAGCAGGAACACAAGAAGGACCATTTCAAGTGGATATTATGAATCCTCCTTTTGACAGTCCCTGGAAAAATCAATTCCGTTTGAGCGGATTAGATTTTTTCAAAGACACTAACAAAGGCGTAATCTGCTCAACAGACGGCGATGTATGGCTGGTGGAAGGATTCACGAAAAACTCCGGGAAACTCACCTGGCAACGAATCGCCTCGGGCATGTTTCAGCCTTTGGGAATTAAGGTGGTCAATGAAGAAATCTTTGTCACTTGCCGAGATCAGCTGGTGAAGTTGCACGACTTCAACGGAGACAAAGAAACGGATTTTTACGAAAGCCTTAACAATGATCATCAGGTCACCGACCACTTCCATGAGTTTGCAATGGGACTTCAGGTCGATACTGAGGGTAATTTCTATTACGCCAAAAGTGCGCGACATGCCCGGGAGGCCTTGGTACCTCAGCACGGAACTTTGATCAAAGTAAGCAAGGATGGCCAGAAAACAGAAATAGTGGCTACAGGTTTCAGAGCTGCAAACGGGGTATGCATCAATCCGGATGGCACCTTCATCGTGACCGATCAGGAAGGGCATTGGAACCCTATGAACCGGATTAATTGGGTGAAAAAAGGCGGATTTTATGGAAACATGTTCAGCTATAATCCGCCTGCCGACAGCACAGAAGCCGGAATGATACCGCCGCTAGTCTGGGTGGATCGGGAAAGGGATCAATCGCCGTCCGAACTCCTTTGGGTAGATAGTAAAAAGTGGGGAGCTCTGAACGGAAAACTGCTGAACTTCTCCTATGGCTACGGGAAAATCTTTGTGGTTCCATTTGAAAAAATCGGGGATCAGGTACAGGGAGGAATTTTTGAATTACCTGTTCCGAGATTTTCAACAGGCGTGATGCGGGGCCGCTTCAATCCCGGAGACGAACAATTGTACTTATGCGGTCTGTCGGCTTGGGGCTCCACCCAACCTCAACTGGGCGGACTATACCGGATCAGGAAAGTGGATCAGCCTATGGTCATTCCTGTGGGAATCAAAGCAACAACCCAGGGAATTGAGCTAAACTTTACCGACGAATTAGATGCGAAAAGTGTCGCAGATACTGCCCACTACACGGTGAAGACTTGGGATCTTTTGCGGTCGCGTAAGTATGGCTCCAAACACTACAATGAACAAACATTGACAGTGACCAAAGCAGCCTTGGGGAAAGACAAAAAATCAATCCTGCTGACCATCCCTCAAATCAAACCAACCTGGGGAATGGAAATTCAATATCAGGTAAAGGATGGAAGGGGAAATCCTGTTGAGGGATTAGTTCAAAATACGATTCATCAGTTGGGGGGAGGTCTGGAATAAAGAGTGTTGAGAAATTTTACTTTGCCAACATAGACTATAACCCGATGGATGAAAGGACCATCGAGTTTTTTAAAATCGTGCAAAGAATATATCTTAAGAAACTATGGTCACAAAGACCCTTATTAACTGATGGATAAAGAATATAAAGCATTTCTTTCGTTGGTAAAAGAGCAAATCAGTACAGCTCAAGTCCGCACGGTCATTGCTGCCAATAAGGAGATGCTTTTTCTTTATTGGAGACTTGGACAGTTAATATTAGTACATCAATCCAATAAAGGTTGGGGGGCAAAAGTGATCGATCTGCTGAGTAGTGATTTGAAAAAGGAACTCCCCGCGCAAAAAGGTTTCTCTGTCAGAAGCCTTAAATATATGCGAAAATTTGCACTGGAATATCCCATTGCTGTGATTGAAAAGCTGAATGAGGCGTCTGATAAATTAAGATCTCTTGAACTGGTTCAGTCAAAGGTTCAAAACATCATTTTTGGACTTGTGCAACAAGCTGTTGCACAAGCAGAAAGCACAGAAAACCAATCAGTTGAATTTGTGCAACAAGGGGTTGCACAAATTGACGCAGACGCTTTTTTTGATTCCATCCTTTCAAGAATTTCATGGTCCCATCATATCATACTTTTAGATAAAGAGCCCCATTTGGGCAAACGCTTATGGTATATGCATTATACTATTGAACAGGGATGCAGCAGAAATATATTGGCTATGCAAATCGAAAGTAAATTGTTTGAGCGTCAGGTGGCAGCTAAAAAAGTCACCAATTTCAGCCGTACGCTACCACCTTCCAAATCTGACTTTGCCAATTATTTACTGAAAGACCCTTACATCTTTGATTTTGTCCAAGCTAAAGAAAAAGCTGATGAGCGTAATATCGAGGAACAATTGGCAAACCAGGTGACTAAATTTCTGCTCGAACTTGGAATGGGTTTTGCCTTTGTAGGCAGACAGATGCATTTTCAGGTGGGCGGTGACGATTTTTATGCAGACTTGGTTTTTTATCACACAAGACTGAAGTGCTACGTGATTGTTGAATTAAAAGCAAGAGCGTTTCAACCCGGAGATGCCAGTCAACTTAATTTTTATGTCAACGTGGTAAATGATTTTCTCAAATCAGAAGATGATAATGAAACCATCGGTTTATTGCTATGCAAGGGTAAAAATGAAGTAGTGGCTGAATATAGTCTTAAAGGGTTTTCCAACGCGCTTGGCATTTCTGATTATAGAATTTCAAAAGTGATTCCTGAAGAGATGAAATCCAGTCTTCCCCAAATCGATGAAATAGAAAACGAATTAAAAGATATTGATTGATGGCGAAAAGCACCTTCTAAAAAAACTTTTCTTGCAGCCAAAACCCATCCTGCTATCAATTAAACGAATGAAGACAGATGAATTTCATTTATGACAGACAATCTAAAATTTACTAATCCCTGAATATGAAAAGGAAATCGGAAAGACGTTTTTTTAAGTCATGTCTGCTTTTGGTGGTTCTCATCCTGTTATGTCCGAACGGACACGCACAAACCACCCTGATTTCGGAGATGGACAATTTGAAGTGGGAAAAGGTAATGCCGGGAGTTTGGAAAGCGAGTTTTGGAGAAATGGGATTAAACCCCATGGATTATGCCAATGCACCCAAAACAGATGCTATCAAAGAACTCGGAGACGCTCCATTTCCCTTTGCCCAAGATGCCAGTAAAAGTCTGCTTACTCCAGATCGGGCAAGTATAAGATTGCCTCTGAATGAAACAGAACAAATCTATGGCTTGGGTTTAGAGTTTGAAGGGATCAAC
>JBILPR010000214.1:0-7607 GCA_044373795.1 Algoriphagus sp.
GGGAGCTTTAATAAGCTTCACCCCGGGCTAATACAGGACGGTCCTTCAGGCCTTTCGAGACAGACAACTGACCACTTACGACTCACTTTTTACGACTCACTGCAAACTGTGACCGACCACTGATTAAAGACCACTTTCGATTCACTTTTTACAACTTACTGTAAACTGTGACTGACCACTGATCATTGAACTCTGCCAACTCATTCATGCGCTCCATGCGCGCCGTGTACATGTCCATGCTTGATCTCATCTTTGGTAGCTTCCCGTACTTCCAGGATACTTCCTTCGAAGTGAAGATCAAATCCTACCAGCGGGTGGTTGAAGTCCAGCAGCAATTCCTCGCCAAGATCTTTCAGGATTTTGGCTTGCATCGGGTAGCCATTCTCATCCATCAAAGGAAGGAAATTGCCTTCTTCCAGCATCTCTTCTGAGAATCCTCTCTCGTTGGAGAATTGAGTCTTGGGAAGATTGACGATCAATTCATCATCAGCCGGTCCGTAAGCTTCGTCCATAGTGAGGGTGAAAGAGAAATCCTCGCCTTCTTCCTTGCCCGCGAGTAATTTCTCGAATTTCTCCGGAAGTCCGCTTTGACCGAAAAGGAAATAAAAAGGATCTTCTTCATCGCGGATTTCCACGCTGAATGGAGTTGACTCAATAAGATCTTCTTCCTTGCTTACTTTGAGTTCGTAGGTGAGACCTACCACTGTTTTTTCTGTAATCTTCATTTTATTTTGGGAGGTGGAGTGTTTTATTTGCTGATGCCGTGTCTGATCCGGATACTGATCCGCTCTCGCAGGATCTGCCACTTACTTCTCGGAGTTGATTCTGTGAGCGGCTTGTTGGCTCTGAACACGAAATACTGATAGTCTTTCTCTTCGTAAAAGAGCGCATAGGTTTCCATTTTTTCCAGGTAAAATCCACAGGAGGAAATTCGCTTAACCAAGTCTCCGGTGTCGAGAGGTTGGTCGATTACCTGTAGTTTTTCAGGTTGATTTTCGATCATCCACTGTAGGTATCTCGGTGCAGGAATGTGGACGAAAATCACTGAATTCTTGTGAGCATGCTTTTCGATATTCCTGAAAAGCCGCTGATGCTGGTCCACAGGAATATGCTCGAGGACATCTGGGAAAACGAAGAAATCGAATTTCTTGCCCTTCTTATCAAAGTCAGCCATATCCGAAACTTCAAACTGCAGGTTGGACTGAGACTTCCAGAGAACCTGCGCTTTGGCGATGCTTTCAGGACTGATATCCACCGCGAGCACTTCCCCTGTCTGCACCTGATTTGCCAACAGGTGACTCACCGTTCCGATTCCGCAGCCAACCTCCAGAATGCTGTTGTTTGCATTCAGTCCGGCAGCCTTCACCTTATCCAGAATGCTCAAATGCCGGGAATTGATGCCGGTTTTTGCTTGTTTGTCAGCGAACTCATCGTAGAAGCTGACGACTTGATCCTTAGACTTTTCCATTATTTTCTTTTACGGTGAAGTACAGACCGGCGATCAGGGAAAGGACGATTAGATATTGGAAAATCACCATTGGAGTTTTGGTCGCTGTGTAGCTTGATGGTGAAAATTTAAAGGTGATTTCGTGATTTCCTGCCGGGAGATTCAATCCCCGAAGCAGGTAATTGACGCGCAGGATCGGGGTTTCAGTTCCATTTACCATCGCGGTCCAGCCTTTTGGATAGTGGATCTCGGAGAAAACAACCAAGCCTTCCTTGCTCATATTGGCTTTGTATTTCAGCTCATTTGGTCCGTAAGAAGTCAGTTGGATTTCTCCTGCACCTGCGGAAATTTGACCAAATTCGGTAGGGTTGACAGTTGCTTGTGTTTTGGTATTGATCGTTCCCAGCTTGTCCAGTTCTTCCTGATTGGTTTGGACAGAAATGATTTCTGAAGGAACCCAAGCCGCACCGTTTGCTGCAGGATTTTCAAAAACCGTGTTTTCAGCAGGACCTGCCAGGATGTATTTGGCATTCATCATGTTGATAGTTTGAATGCCTTCGAAATTGAAATTCCCTTCCTGAGCTTTGGTTACAAAATCATTGAGCTCAAACGTAATCCGATTGTCGAGCAAATCCTGGTATCTCCTCATTTTGGCACCATGATATCCTCCCAGACTGTGGAATCGATAGTTTGCTCTGCCGGAAGCAGTGAGAGATTCGGTGAGGTCAAGCACACGGTAATAGCCTTTGTCCTGCGCGATTTTCTTGTCGGCGGGAGATTCTGCGAAATAGGTAGCGGAAGGACTTTTCTGGAAAGAGTCTTTATTCAGGTATTCGCGGTTGACGGTCCAGATATCGATGGTAACCAAAGCAAAGAGTCCCAACCCCAGAATCAGGTCGGAGATTTTTTCTTTGACTGCAAAGTAAATCAGGATGAATGCTGCTGCGACAAAGCCGAAGCTCCTCCAGGCAGAGGCCTGAAGCATGGATTTACGGTCTTGCTTCAGCGCATCAACCAGCCAATCCGGGAAACTTGCATCGCCCGCGCCGTCGAAACGGAACATTCCCGCACCCAGTGCAAGTACGACCAACAATCCGCCGGTCACTGCTCCTGCGATCAGCAGAGGCTTGATTTCCTTGATCCTTACCAATCGCTCCAAAGCAATGATTCCAAGGACTGGAATTGCAAAAAGCGTCATTCCCAATGCCATCGAAACTGCCCGGAACTTATTGTAACCCGGCAAAATATCGAAGAGGAGGTAATTGAACCAGGAGAGGTTTTTACCCCAGGAAAGTAAAATCGAGAGAAGGATGATCGATCCGAATGTGATCAGGCTTTCTTTTGGCGCAGCCCAAATCCCTAAAATTGCCAGGAAAACCAAGATCACACCCCCGTAAATCGGTCCACCGGTGAAAGGCTGATCGCCCCAATAAGTGGGTGCTCCCTGAACAAAACCAGTGATTTGTCCCGCATCAAGCCCTTGTTTTCGGAGGGCTTGCTCGGAAGCTGAGTTTTCAAAAAGTGGTGTTTGACTTCCTCCGCCGTAGAAATCCGGAATAAGAAGCGTGAGTGTTTCGAGTTTGCCATTGGACCAACTGAAGGCATAATCTTTATCCAAACCGGACTCGGCAGATTCCAATGTTGCATTTCCGCGGGTAGAGAAAGGGCTATATTCGAGCGATGTCGCCAGCCTTCCGATATTCCCTCCCACGGCCAGGATCGCACCCAAAATCAGGAAACCAATGGTTTTGGAGATTTGGCCGATGCCGTCTTTTTTCCAGTCAAAAATTAGTCTCACTCCCACGTAAATCACCGAAATAATGAGCGTGTAATAAGTGATCTGAAGGTGGTTAAACTTAAGTTGGAGCAATAATCCGAGTGCAAGTAATCCGGCTCCCAGGATTCTTTTCCGCTCGAATGCCAGGTGAATTCCTGTTAAAATGATTGGAATCAGGCAGATAGCCCAAATTTTGGCGTTGTGTCCGGCTGCCAAACTTAGAAGATTGTACGTGCTGAAGGAATAAGCAACTCCGCCCAAAATGGCGAAAACAGGCCGAACTCCATACGTGAGCAGTAAGACATACATGGCGAGCATTCCGAAGAAAAGCCCGTTGATAGGATGCGGAAGGCCTAGTGTCAGGACAGAAACCACGGCATTGGTGATATCACCAGCAAACTCCAGACTGATGAAGTAAGCAGGCATACCTCCAAAAGCGCTGTTGGTCCAAAGCGCTTCCTCACCGGTTGCTTTTCGGTAGTCGAGCGCCTCTTTGGCAAGGCCTTCCCACTTGAGAATATCTCCCTGCGTGATGACCTGATTGTCAAAAACCAGTGGAGAAAAGTAAAAAACGACGATAGCGTAGAAAATGGCGATTCCCAACAAATGTGGGAGCAGATCTTTCTGGAAATTCAACTGCATGAAATGGGATTTTCTTTGGGATAAAATATGCGGAGGCAAATTAGGGATTTTAAGCCAAACGGCATGAAGGATGGGAATCAAGATCCCAGAGCCAAGAAACAAGAAGCCAGATATAAGATTTAAGACATAAGATTTGAAAATCGGCAACTCCCCCTTTGATTTCTTTTTATCACTGGAATTAAAATCATCTTCTAAGTGGGTAAGGGGGATTTAATTTCGGATGTTGGATTTACCTTACCGAAAGAAAATCAAATAAATAGGATGATAGAATCAGACTTGTTCACCAAGTTCCAAAAAGACAAAAATTCAACTTTCTATCCCTGATGAAAATCATTACTTTTGCAGGAAATAGCCATTAAAAGGAATGTTTGATAATCTTAGTCTAAAGCTGGATAGGGCCTTTAAAACCCTTAAAGGAACCGGAAAAATCACCGAAATCAACGTCGCATCGACCGTAAAGGAAATCAGAAGAGCCCTGATCGACGCCGATGTAAACTATAAAGTTGCCAAGGAAGTAACCGATACCATCCGAGAGCAAGCGCTTGGAAGAGATGTTTTGATCTCAGTTTCCCCGGGTCAATTGCTTGTGAAAATCACTCAGGAAGAGCTCACCAAGCTCATGGGGGGATCCAAAGTTGACATCGTGCTCAGCGGCGATCCTGCCATTATTCTGATTGCAGGTTTGCAGGGTTCAGGTAAAACAACTTTCTCCGGAAAGCTTGCCAGCTTGCTGAAGCGTCAGGGACGTCAGGTTTTGTTGGTGGCCTGCGATATCTACCGACCTGCTGCGATTGACCAATTGAAAGTACTGGGCGAGCAAGTAGGAGTGGAGGTATATGCAGAACCTGAAAATAAGAACGCATTGCAGATCGCGCAGAATGCGATTGCCTATGCGAAGAAGACTGGCAAGAAGACGGTAATCGTCGATACTGCGGGTCGACTTGCAGTAGATGACCAGATGATGAAGGAAATTGAAGAGCTGAAAAAAGCTTTGAATCCTTCTGAAACACTTTTTGTGGTCGATTCCATGACCGGTCAGGATGCTGTAAATACCGCGAAAACTTTTGACGAACGTTTGAATTTCAACGGAGTTGTCCTGACGAAACTGGATGGTGATACCCGTGGTGGTGCTGCGATTTCGATTCGTCATGTAGTCAACAAGCCGATCAAATTTATCTCCACCGGGGAGAAAATGGAAAATCTGGATGTATTCCATCCGGATCGTATGGCGCAGAGAATCCTCGGGATGGGTGATGTGATTTCCCTCGTGGAGCGAGCTCAGCAGTCTTTTGACGAGGATGAAGCCAAGCGAATCAACGCTAAGATTAGAACCAACAACTTTAACTTTGACGACTTCCTTTCGCAGCTCGAGCAGGTGAAGAAGATGGGAAATATCAAGGATCTGATGGGAATGATCCCGGGAATGGGCAAAGCCATGAAAGGTCTTGACATCGACGATGATTCATTCAAACCAATCGAAGCGATCATCAAAAGTATGACTCCTAAAGAGCGTCAGAATCCGGATATTCTGGATGGAAACCGCAGAAAAAGAATCGCTTCAGGTTCGGGCAGAAACATCACGGAAGTGAATAACCTAATGAAGCAATTTGACGATATGCGCAAGATGATGAAGCAAATGAATAAGATGGGAGGGGCAAAACAAGCCATGGGCAAGATGCTTCCGGGAATGGGAAAGAGGTAAAGGGAAGTACAATATTGGTTTAGAAGGTTTAGCTAATTATCAAATACAGTTAAAGATTGTATTTTGAAAAAAAGAAAATAACGCTTTTAAACTTAAATCTAAAACTTCATTTAAATCAAGTTGAAATTAAATCACTGTAATACATTGACTTACATAATCTCCAACTTAAAAATTTGGAGATTTTTTTTTATTGCTTTAATTTCAAAACATAAAACAACTAATCTTATGAGAATATATTATTTTTAGGTGGCTTACTTTTTGGCCTCCTTTGCTTCCAAGCTGAAGCATCAGATCTCAGGTACTTTTGTACTGAGACATGGTCTAACGGTTCCGGTACTTTTACCAGAGAATATCATTGCTACAGTCCTGAATCAGCTGGAACATGTACTGCTCAATGCATGATTGGGGATGGCTGTTCTAGGAGTTGTTGTGTAGATGAGCCAACTATAGCTGGCTAAATTACTCTGAGGAGAGTTGATTTTAACTCTCCTTTTTTTATTCATATAATTTAATTTACATTCTATGAAGTATCAAATACAAATTGTGCTGTTATGTCTTTTATTTGGATGCAAAAGCTACGAAAGTGGAATGGGAATTAATTCAATTTTAATTTCTCCTGATCCAACAGTTCTAGAAGCAGAAATTTTTTTGAATAAAATTCGTCCCATTCAATTAAATGGAACAGATATACCTTTTACAGTTTATCGTGTAATTCCTTATACCAATGGGTATTATATACTTGATGGGAGTAAGAAAAGTATTTGGACCTCTGACGCTAAAGGGAATACATTTAAATTTGTAGATTCTGTTGGGGAAGGGCCTGGAGAATTTCAGGAAATCTGGGATTTAAAAATTAATCCTGAAAGTAATGAGGTATTTATGCTGGATAGGAAATTGAGCAAAATGCTATTGTATTCCGAATCTTTGGAATTTATAAAGGAAATTCCAATTAAAAGAGAATTTGTTTCTTCAATTCTTTCGTTTTGGTTTTTAAATGGAGATGAAATTCTCTTTCAAACCAGTGGGACATCAGGGTTTAAGTTTTTGAAATATGAGATTTCTTCTAACAAGTTTGAATTTAAAGTTCCAATAGATAAAGAATTTGAGGGACTTGGATTTGGAAATGATAAGTCCATGTCGTTTTTGAACAATCAGATTTCTATTATTTTTCCTTTAAGCAACAAAATAGAGAGGTATGATGAATCATTAAACAGGAAAGAAGATTTATTCTTAGATTTTCAGAATTTTAAGATTAGCGAAGCTGAATTAAATGAAGTCGCAAATAATCAAAATCGTATGTTTGATATGATCCAAAATGATGAAAATAAAAAGGCCCATTCATTTCTTATAGAAGAGACAGATAATTTTTATGTTTTGTCTTACTATTTAGGCTCGTTTCGAAATGGAGATTTTTTGAAATCGATTATTAATAAAACAACGGGCGAAAATAGGACATGGAAATCCATTAAAATAGATAATACGGAAATTGATATTTTCCTTATTGGAAAGAATAAAAGGGATGAATTGATATTTACGGTTAATTCAGAACAGATGGAGCGTTTGTCTGATTCCCAAATTCAAAAACTCTCAAAAATGCTAAAAATCCCGATTGACCAAAATCTACCCTTGCTGATATTCGGTACTCAAAACTGAGTTTTTGGTGCTACAATTTACTGATCAATAACCCATTCAGTAATGGCTTTTGTGCTCAAAGATCAAGTAAGTGTTCGAAGATTATCTTCAAAAATCCAAAATTCCCTTGGTGCCGCCAGAAGTGTCACCTCTCCGGCATTTTCACGAATGAAATAGATAATTTGATTTCGGATTTATGATTTCAGATTTAAAAATTTGAGCATAATAGGAAATTGAAAAACCCGGTCAGAAATGATCGGGTTTTTCGTTTAATTTTTTGATTCTGGTAATTAGGGTCTGCTGAAAAACTCAAAGTTTCAGATTCTTAAAACCAGTCCAGAATTTACTCTGAACTGGTTTTTTGTTTCTAAGCTCTTATAAACTGCTTCAACTATTGCTATTAGTGC
>JBILPR010000032.1:0-23987 GCA_044373795.1 Algoriphagus sp.
AATGAAGGAGGACATACCTGGGCCAACTGGAGAACTTACCTTTCCATGTTTGCACCGATGTTATTTTAAAAATTTGGCCGTGAGTGGAGACACTCACGGTGGCTTTTAAAAAGTTTATACCAAGAATCATTCTGACTTCGAACCATTACCGTGTATTTGATTAATCAAAGATTATTTAAAACCCAATCTGTAACGTAATCCAAGGCTACCTCTTACATTCACTCTATAGTCGTAGGTATTAGGCATAGCTTCAATCAAAAAAGCGAAGTTTCTATCTGAGGGAAATGGTTTAATAGTTAGGCCCAAAGGGAGTCCAAAATGGCCTACAGCTCGGTTGTCATGCTCTGAAAAACCGATCATTGCTCCAATATGAAAATTTATATTTTCTTTTTGGACTAGATTTCTATTGAAGATTCCCTCAGCAGTAAAATCAAAATTTGACCTGTTTCCTGAAGTGAGTCGTAATTCACCGAAATACTTTTTTTCAAAATTACTTCCAATGGAAATAAAGTTCACATCTCCACTATTGTATACTCCAAGGTATATAGGAGATAATTTTTCTTGAGCATAAGTAGGTTTACTAACAGTTAATAGAATAATTGATAAAAGAAAGATTTTATTTAACATATTTTTTTTTTGAAAATTGGATAATGAAATACCTTACGAAATAGTCATTTGATTGTTACAGACATAAAATACTTTTTTTCATAGTTCATTATCCTAATAGGCGCTGAAACTGGAGAGTGTACCTGATCCAGTTTGCACCGATGCTTTTCTAAAACACAAAAAATTGAGCCTCAAAAACGCAGTCTTTATCAGGCTGTGTTTTTTTTGCTTTAGCAATACCAGGACTGGTGAATTGCACAAAAAAAAGCCGGCACCTTGATAGGTAACCGGCTTTCGATTTTAAGAACTGGATCCTTATAAATTCTCGATGTCGATTTCGGTTCTCACCAAAATCGCTTCTTTTTTATGATCTTTTATCGCAGCCAAAGCCTTCTCCGCGAATCCTTTGATAGTAAAGTTCAGGCCATTGTCTACTTGATTTTCAAACATGGAAACTGAATTATCCAAGTTAAGGATCTGAAAATCAATATATCTTTCGTCAAAAGCTTCGCCTGTCAAAAGAGTCAGCTCATTGATCTGGGTTTGTATTTCAGGGGAAATACCTTCTGAAGTTTCAATTTTCTTGGAATCCAGAATTGCGTTAAGTTCAATCTTACTGGCGGAATTTTCATCCAGGATCAGTCGACTGTAGTCCAGAACGGAGTCGTCTTGCCCGTTTTTCAGTGCCAGTTGGCTCATGGAAATTTGTGCATTTATAAATTGAGAAGAAGAAAGGGAAAAGTTTCGATCCTGCTGACTGATCTGGTCACTAATTGGTTCGTCGTCGTCACTTTCGCAAGAGGCAAAACCAAGGATAAAAAATGCAGAAAGCAAGACGACTCCTGATCTTTTGATCATAGCTGTTCTCATCAAAGAGGAGGGCTGATTTTGATTGATAGTTTTCATAAGAGAATTAGTTGGTTTAGTATTCCCACAGAGTAAGGCAATTATTGTTCCTTCAGCTCTCACAGCGAATTGAGGGGGTTTTGGGAAAATTTAGATGGGTAGCATTCCATCAAAATGGTAAAGAAAGTTCCCAGTTTTCCCAATATTGAATGCAAAAAAATCCCTTTAAACCTCTTGGTTGATTGAAAAAGAGAGGTTCTAATAACTGAGCCTTTTTCTTAAGGATTGGAGATTTATCTTTTGTCGGATTTCCTTGATTTCTTTTCCCATTTGGAAATCGCTTTTTCCAATTGACGATTATAGGCTGGTTCACCTTCGCTCAACAACTTGTTGTCCACTTTCTGAATATCCTCTTCTTTAGTCGTGTTGTAGCGGATTGGTGGATTCCCGTCTTTACAGAAAAAGTAATTGTCCTTAACTAAATTGAAGGTGGCCCTGTGGAACCGAAGTGGAGATTTGGCAATGTTGTAAACGAGATTTCCCTCAACCAGTACATCAGTGATGCCCTCATCTAGAAACATCCCGTTGCTTTCGGCACGTCCGGCATTTACCTCCACATCGTGAATTTGATTGTTGAGAATTTTGCTTCCCGGCTGAAGTCCCAGCATGTAAATCCCACCGCCATCGCTCAGGATATTCATGATGTCATGAATATGGTTTCCGGAAATTATATTTTGCCGCGAAGGGGTTGCTACCGGACTCCACATCCAACCTACAGAAACTCCAGTATAAGGCAAGTCGAAAATATGGTTGTCCGATATAGAAGTTTCCGCAGTCAAACCACACCAAATGCCCACTGCCCCGTAAAACTGAGCTCCAACTTGAGTCACCGTGCAATTTTCGACAGTATTTCCCAATGCTACCTGATCTGGAGCCGAAGTCCACCAAGGTTCGTCGTTGACTTTGCGATCCTGACCCTCTCCGATCATGATCCCGTTGCCGGAAATATCCGACAATTCTGAATCCATCACTTTACAGTTCTTAGATCCTGTACCAAACCAAATTCCAGAGCCTCCGAAATTCTTGAACCTACAACCAGAAAATGAAACGTTTTCTGCCCAGACGGAGGATATTGCTGGAGGCACGACAGCCCATCCTTGAGTGGACGGGCGTGGATCGAAATGACATGCCTGAACTCCACAATATCCTTTTTCAGGAATTTCCCATTTGCTGAATTGAAAAGTTATTCCTTCGAAATGGATATTTTTCACTGGTTGACTTTCTGTTCCGACTATCGAAATCAAGCCTTCGGAAAAAGGAACAACCAACTGTAAGTGATTGGGATTTACACCTTCCGGAAGTTTGAGCAAGAATTTCTGTCCATCCTTGAGAAAAATCCATTCATAATCTGCATCCAAAAATTCAGGAGCATTTTCGAGGAAATAGCGCGGATTGGGTTCCCAATTGTCGATGGTAAAAAAATCAGGAGATTTGGCTCCTATGGAATCCATCGTGAATAACTGATTATTGACAGCATCTATTTCTTTTACCCCGATTCTGGATATGGACCAATCGTGCAGGAAGACCAACTCCAAACCTTCCAAATTTCCCGGAATAGGAAAATCGCTCTTTCCAAAAAAGAAATTGGTTCGTCGATCTTCTCCGGCTTTTTTCACATGGAGATAGACTTCATTGGGAAATCTGGCACGGATTGCCCGTGTTCCTGAGATAAAGAGTTCGCGGAAATTATCCATCCCTTTCAGCCCCTCAGGCAATGGGGCTTCCCAGAATCCATCCGGGTTTTTACTCCAACCCGCAATTTCCACACCCCCGGAAATAACAGGAGATTCTCCATTTTGGGCTTTAAACATGAGGCTTACATTTTCCCGGTTTGAACTAAGCGGGTTAAATTCCAAAGGCCCGGCAATCGGGTAAATTCCGCTTGCCAACCAAACGGTCACTTCAGTTTCATTTCCTGACTCCAATAGCCCAATAGCCAATTTCTGAGCTGCTGAGATGGTTTTCAGGGGGAGTTTTTTGGTTCCATCATTAGAATCGCTTCCAACCGGTGAAACATAAATCTCCTTTGCAGAAATTGAAAAAGTCAAAAAGACAAGGAGAAAAAATGGGTTTATACGTTTTAGGCTCATGGGCTTGGTTTTGAATACTGCAAAATATCAAACTGTCATGGATATCCATTTACTCAATTTTCAGGATTGTGTGGGGAAAACAGGTATTGCCTGAACTTCAACCTTCCCCAAGGTGAAAACTTACATCCCATTGATTCTTTAAAATTCTAAGAAGCCCGATTTTCATTAAAAATATTCCCTTCTCTGCGAATCAATTTCAGAAATCTTGATTTACTTTGCATTTCAAAGTACTTTTAATATGCGAAAACCGGAACAAGAATTAGCTGATATCAAATCCATGATGGAGCAGAGCACCCGCTTCCTGTCGCTGAGCGGACTGGCAGGGATCCTCGCCGGGATTTATGCTTTTGTAGGTGCAAGCATTGCCGGTTATTGGATCTATTTTCCCTCCTCAGAATATGGGGCGGGAACCGAATCGATTTCCGCGGCGGACCTGCAGATCAATTTGCTGGCGGTTGCATTGGTCGTTTTGGTACTAGCTGTGGGTTCGGCTTATTTGCTCAGCCAAAATAAAAGCCAGCGAAAATCCCAGCAGTTTTGGTCTCCGGCGAGCAAGCGGTTTCTTCTGGCTTTATTCATTCCGGTTTTGGCAGGCGGACTGTTTTCTTTCGCTTTGATTCATGAAAGTACCTACCAGCTAATCGCTCCGGCAACACTGATTTTCTATGGACTGGGCTTGATCAATGCCTCTCATTTTACCTTGGGCGAAATCAAAAATCTCGGAATAGGCCAATTGATTTTAGGTCTCCTTGCAGCATTCTTCCCGGAATTTGGCCTGATTTGCTGGGCTTTGGGTTTTGGTGTACTCCATGTCATCTATGGCTCCATGATGTACTTTAAATACGACCGATAAAGTGAAGGGAACTTACGACAAGGCGTTTGAAAATGTCATCAGACTGCGAATCATGTCCATCCTGATGGTCAATGAGCAGTATGATTTCAATTCTTTCAAGGAACTTCTGGAAGTAACGGATGGAAATCTGGCCTCCCATATGCGAAACCTTGAAAACGCTGAATATATCCGCGTGAAAAAAACCTTCTCAGGCCGAAAGCCTCTGACGAATTATTCTGCGACCGAAGAAGGCAAAAATGCCTTTCAGGCGCATTTAGAATTTCTGGAATATCTGATCAAAGAAAATAGATCCTAAAAAAATTTAGCTATTTACTTTGAATCACAAAGTACTTTCTAAATCTCTCTAATTTACCACACATATGAAAAAGCCGAATGATTTCTTCCAAGGTCAATCGGTCAAAAGTCTGGTTATTCCAGCATTACTCGGGGCACTGGCTCCCTTCGCAATTCTTCTTCTCAGCGTCCTCATGAAACAAGAAATCTTCGAAACCTGGATGCTGGCTCCCTTGATCCTCATTCCTCTCGGAGGAGCTTTTGGAGAGATTTTCTTATACCTGGTGGGATTCGATTGGTTTCCGATAGGAAATAAAAACTCATAGTCATCATCTCCAGCACCATTTTCTACTTTGTCCTCCTATGGCTGAGCGCCGTGATTGCATTCAATTTCACCGGTCATTGGGACTGAAATACCTGATTTAAACCCTTCTAAAGAAAATATTCCAAGCCCCAAAATCCTTAAACCATGCGAAAAGAAATACTTACAAACTTCGACAACCCCGGAAAACTGGAGAAACTTTACCGGTCAAATAAGTCAGATTTTAAGGAGGAATTCACCAGTCTCTATCCCGAGCTTAGCGGGAATTCACTCGCTGAATTCTGGCATGAACGCCTGACCTTTGAATCAGACGCTATTTCCTGGGGTTCCCGAAGAGAACTTCAATTTATACTTATTGCTTCCCTTATCGCCGGTTTCCTGGCTAAAATCCCGGCGATCTTCTCCATTGACGAGGAGTTTTTTTATCCCCGCAATATCGGCTTTATCTTGTTCCCGGTTTTGACAGCCTACTTCGCTTGGAAAAACAATTTATCACTCAACATAAAGTCCTTGATTATTGGATTGACCGGGCTAAGTTTGGTTTATATAAATGCACTTCCCGGCACGGAAACTGACACGCTTATTCTGGCATGTATTCATTTGCCGCTTCTGCTTTGGACTTTGCTTGGAGTGTCGTTTTCAGGAAATGATCTCATCAATCCAAATAAACGCCTTGACTTCCTGCGGTTCAATGGTGAGACAGCAGTGATGTCAGTTCTTTTAGGCTTGGCTGGTGTCCTGATGACGGGTATCACCATCGGACTTTTTGGATTAATCGGGATCAAGATTGAGGAGTTTTACATCAATTATGTGGTGGCTTTTGGCCTACCGGCCATTCCGATTTTGGGAACCTACCTCACTCAAACCAATCCCCAATTGGTCAACAAAGTATCGCCCGTAATCGCAAAAATCTTCAGTCCGCTTGTCCTCGTCATGTTGGTGATTTATTTGGTTGCCATCATTTATTCGGGAAAAGACCCCTACAACGACCGAGAATTCCTTTTACTATTCAACTTGCTTTTGGTCGGGGTGATGGGTTTGATATTCTTCTCTGTTGCAGAAAGCTCTGCAAAAGGAAGGTTTTCTTCTGGTACATTGATACTCCTGATCTTATCGATCGTGACCCTAGTTGTAAATGGTATAGCATTGTCAGCAATTCTCTTCAGGATTTCCGAATGGGGAATCACACCCAATAGACTAGCCGTTTTGGGAAGCAACGTGCTGATACTGGTTCATCTCCTGCTTGTAGCCAGAATGCTTTACAATACTGTTACGAAGAAATCTAAATTAATTGAAGTGGGCAAAACCATTGTTTGGTATATCCCCGCCTACTTCTTCTGGACAATTGTGGTCGTTTTCATCTTTCCACTGGTTTTTGGTTTCAAATAAAAGTTGAACTTCCCGCATTATTTATCTTCGAAACTTCAACAAACGCCGTGACCCGGTTTTGTAAAATCCCAAGCTCCTTCCATATGAAGTTTATGTGAAATCTCAGACATCGGGCAGCCAAATCAAAAGGATTTGATACTTTAGGAATTTATTTTCTACTCTGAAAACCGAAAAAAATATGTACCGATTCTTGCCGGGCTTTCTGGCGCTGACCTTGTTTTCCTTCACTTCAATTGCTCAAGAGATGTTCCATTCCAATAAAGTAATCGCTCACCGCGGAGCGTGGAAAGCTCAGGGATTTCCCCAAAACTCCCTGGCTTCCCTCCGTGAATCCGTCCGTTTGGGTTGCGAAGGTTCTGAGTTCGACGTTTGGATGACTGCCGATGAGGTCCTTGTGGTCAATCACGACGGGGAATTTATGGGAATGGAAATCGAGCACAATACCTACGACCAGCTGCTTTCGCAAAAACTTTCCAACGGGGAAAAAATCCCTACTCTGAAAGAATACCTCACAGAAGGGATGAAGCAAACAGGCACAAAACTGATTCTGGAATTTAAACCTTCCGGGATTAGCGTGGAGCGCAGCGAGAAAGTTGGAGAAATGTCTGTCAAAACTGTGAAGGAAATGAAAGCCGAAAAATGGGTTGATTACATCACCTTCAGTTACGAAGGTGGCAAAAAGGCAATTGCCACCGATCCGAAAGCTAACGTGGCTTACTTAACTGGTGACAAATCCCCGGCTCAACTCAAGGAAGATGGTTTCTTCGGCTTTGACTACAACATCAGAGCACTCAGGCTAAAGCCTGAATGGATCAGTGAAGCTCAGCAACTTGGACTAACTGTCAACGCATGGACAGTCAATAATCCGGAAGATATGCAGTGGTTGTTAGATTTGAAGGCGGACTTCATCACCACTGATGAGCCTGAACTCTTATTTCAATTGCTCGGCAAAAAGTAACCCGTACCTTTCTTCACTTCTTCGGGACGTAAATCGAATAAATAAGACGAATTATTCTGCTTTTGGGTATCTTGAGGGTTATAAACTTAAACCTAAATGAAAAGAAACCTACAATTACCCTTTACCCTCCTTTTGGCACTTGTCCTTGCTTTTTCAGCATTCAGCCTTAAAACCAATTCAACCGAGGGGACGAAAACTACTGAGGACTCTCCGGCTAAAACCAAAAAATTTGGAGGCCTTGCCCTATACACAGTTCGTGATGCAATGGCAAAAGATCCCAAAGCAACGCTGAAAGCAGTTGCTGATGCTGGTTATGCTTACGTTGAATCAGCCAACTATGCAGAAGGTAAATTCTACGGAATGACCCCTGCGGAGTTCAAATCCTATTTGGCTACTCTCGGCCTGACCGCAAAAAGTGCCCACATGGGAATGGTTAATATGGAAAATGCCGATCAGTTGATAGCAGATGTGAAAGCTGCCGGTATTTCTTATTTCGTCATCCCTGTTCCTCCAATGGGCATGTTTTATTTTAACCAAGAAACTAAGAGTATGGCCATGAAAGGCACTGCAGATGATCTGGTGAAAATCATGAACACCTTAGGAGAAAAATGCTTTAATGCAGGAATTCAGTTGCTTTACCACAATCATGACTTTGAGTTTAAGCCTTTGGCTGACGGTACTGTGATCGAGGATATTCTTTTGGAAAAGTGTAATCCTGAATATGTCAACTTCCAGATGGACCTCTTCTGGGTGACCAAAGCTGAAGTTGATCCCTTGACTTACTTCGAGAAATATCCGGGAAGATTCAAGGCTTGGCACGTGAAAGATATGAGCACAGAAGGAGTATTTGCTCCTGTTGGAACTGGTACGATCGACTTCAAGCGTATTTTAGATGCAAAAAAGAAGTCAGGAATGGAATTCTACCTCGTTGAGCAGGATAATACGTTTGATCTGGATCCGCTGGAAGCAATCAAAATCAGCCATAAAGGGTTGAAAGAAATCGGATTTAAATAAGCATTTGAAGCAATCTGAAAACAAGAAAGCCGACCTGAAAGGGTCGGCTTTCTTGTTTTTCCATTTCTCCAGGTATTTAATATCAGAGGCAAAAGATCTTTAATTCTTAAGTGATGAATCAGAAATCAAAGCTTCTTCCATCTCATCAATAGAAATGTCCATCAGTTCATAAACTTGCTGATCGACATAATTGTAGTGCCACCATTCAACAGGGTCTACAGTGAATCCATATTTTTTCATCGTTTCTTTAAGGAGTTCCCGATTTTTGATCGCTTCCTCAGGGAGTTTCATAAACTCGGGATGAGAAGCATAGACCAAGGCATCAAATGGGGTGGGCATTTTGAGTTCTCGCCCTGTTGTCATATCCACCAGAGTCAAGTCTATTGCTATTCCTCGATTGTGCTTGCTTCCTTGCCATGGCAAACCCATATAAACTGTATCCGGAATGATTTCAAACATTTTCACCGTGATTGAATAAGGACGATACCCATCGTAAATTTTCAACCCCAGATTTTGCTGATTCAATTCTTTCTGAACTTCAGCCAGAGCTTTGGCCACCGGCAATCTAGTCACAGCGATTGGGCGAGGGTACAACTGGGTATAGAATACATTCTCCGTCCCCGCATATTTGATATCCAAAACCACATTTGGAAGATAATCAGTGATTTTCACGAATCTTTTATTACTGTCCAAAGCCACAGTTTGCCGGTATTCTTCCAGACTGGTGAGGATCTTCAATCCATAAGCATTGGAAGATTGAGCAAATACAATCGGATTCAATAATATAGAAACAACGACTAAGACTATCGCGACAATCCCTTTTCTCATATCGTTTTCAGGTAAAGCATTTCGAGTTCATTTGCGGAAATATCCAGCGTACTCATCTCACTGACCAGTTGACCTTCCTTCATGATACCTATACGATGGGCAACTTCTTTTGCCCGAAAAATATCATGTGTAGCCATCAAAATTGCAGTCCCTTCGCCAGAGAGTTCCTTCAGAATTTCCGAAAACTCATTCGCAGCTTTGGGATCCAATCCACTTGTCGGCTCATCCAGAAACAGTGCCCTGGCTTTCTTTGCCAATGCAATGGCAATGCCGACTTTTTGCCGCATGCCTTTGGAATACCCTCCTACTTTTTGTTTTTGCGCACTTTCATGTAAGCCGGATTTACTCAGAAAACCTTTCAGCTTCTCCTCAGAGTATTCCTGACCCGCTAAAGAAGAAAAGAATTTCAGGTTTTCGATTCCGCTCAGGTTTGGATAAAGCATCACAGTTTCAGGGATATAGGCTAAGTGTTTTTTCGATTCCTGTGGATTTTTGCTTACAGAAATACAATTAATAAACGCCTCACCTGATGTAGGCTCGATAAATCCCAGAAAACAATTGATGGTGGTCGTTTTACCGGCGCCATTTTGGCCTAGAAGGGCGAAGATTTCCCCCTCCTCGATATGCATATCCAAAGCCTGAAGTGCCGTTTTGCCACCAAAGCTTTTGGAAAGTTGTTTAGCTTCTATCATAATGATTTTGGATTGAGTTAATATAATTTGGCCATTCTAAAATTTGAAGCTCCCCAAAGCAGGAGACCCACTATCACAATTGCAAAAGGTGCGATCATCCTGAACCAACTGATTGAATAATCATCCTGAAATTCTCTTAAAGTAAACTTGCTCCAATCCTCTTCCAATACAGCGGAATCCTGGAATATTCTTGGGAAAAAATAAAGCTTTAATTCCTCATGAAAATCCTCAAGAGCTGATAGATAATTCAAATAATTACCTTGATCTGACAGTCCGATAGAATTAAGCGCTATTTGAGTATGAACCGTTGGAATAATCCAACTGACCACCTTGGACAATTCTAACCTTTGTCCAAGCTTGTTCTTAAGCTCCCTCACATCCGTTGAAGATTCCTCATCACCTTGCTGCTGCATGGCAAAATACCATAGCCAGGTAAAATCACTTTCCTTGGGATGTGAAAAAGATGAATACTGTGGATACCGGGCATAAAATTTCTCCAGAGTAGGCTTTAACGGTTTGTCCCATTGAGAATGGTAACCTTCACGATTTTGGATCACGGTGGTCATCGCTTCAGGAATCGGATATAACCACCGTTGAATTATATTGATCCCGGCAGGCAGGATCAGATTCAGGATAACCCAACAAATAAGAAGGGTTTGGGCATTGGTACTTGAGTTTTTCTGAAAACTGATTACCAACCAAGTCAGTCCAAACCAAAATAAGACATAGCAAACCGAAATCACAATGAAAGACAAAAAGGGCAGGTTCATTGGTATGTGGAGATAAAACTTACCCGCTGCCAACAAAACAATCAATACCGCCAACACACTGATCACCCGAATTCCCATTTTGTATCTGAGAAAAGTCATGGGCGAGACAGCCTGACTCCTGACCAAACTCCAGGTACCACCTTCCTTTTCCTCAGAAATCAAATTGAAACCGAAGGAAATGATAACCAAAGGGAAAAAATAGATCAGGACAAAACTAAAGTCCATATTGCCCAGGAGCTGGTAGAGCGGGTTTGTGATATCTGTTGAGAATCGCTGCTCTTCCAGATTCCTGATGGATACACTTTGAATAGTCGGAAAGATATCCCGCTGTCCGATGGACAAACCGGCGAGATTTGGCACCTTGTTTTCCAACCCAAATTTGAGATAGTACATCAGCGAACCCATTTCTTTATTGAAGTAAGAGACGTTTCTCTGAATACTTTCCTGTTGGTAAAGAGCAGTTTTGATGGAAACCTGCTCAACTTTTTCCAAAAACCGAGAGCCGATCTCCAAACTTATCAGGCCTGAAATCAGCAATAAAAACAGTCCAATCACATGTGCTTTGGATCTGAAAAAGTTTTTTATCAATAGGTATTTCATCTGTTTATAATTTGATTTTTATAGGCCATATGGAATCCCTGCCTGCGGCAGGCAGGTCGCAAGTTGGATACTCACCCCCGGGTGTGTCGTCGCCGAGATGCTCGATTTCATGTGATGATATTTTGATTTTCCACAGCCACATTGTCGTTTTCATTTTCAAAAAGCTTTCAGACGATCGGAGAAAAACCACACTATGCCTGAAAACAGTGTTAACCATAGCACTAGAATGAGCATCGAGTACGCTTGATTTTTAACTACAACAGGGATTGAAAGGAATGCCTGATGAAAATCCGGAAATTGTTCCCAGTATTCATTACTCAATCGAGCCGAAGGGTCAGAAGAATTTTTGATTCGATTACTGATCAGATCTATCTGCAATTCATTCATAGTTTGAGCTAAAAGGTATCGGTAAGCCTCTGCTTGATCCTGGAAATGCAGATACATATCATAATCTGTCCCCGACATTCCCATGGACAAATTCTTTATCGCCAGAAAAGGATCAATCCAGGCAGCATTGGTGATGACTTGCTGTTGTGATTTGAACAGTTCCACCAGCCTTCGTTGATGTGATAGATAAGTCTCAGTACTGAGGCGTTCCCCCTCCCGCATTACAAATCCACTATAATTGAAAGGCAATTGTTGGACGGAATCCACACCATGTACACGAAGTACAGAATCCTTCAAGGCGGCATAGTGTGGGTCATTTGGGTTATGACTATCGCCATGCAGAATCAGCTCTGCTTCTACGGCAGAATCAAACTCTATTTTAGAAGGAGTGGGAAACAAAGTTTGACCAATCACCTGCGAAACCTTGGGAACCACCAGCGTGAATAGCAACCAACAACCAATCAGGGTGGTGAGGGCTGCTTTGGAGGATTGGCTAATCCCCGAAACCCATACTGCGACAAGACTTAGAACCAGAAAATAAACCAGATATCCTGTCAGCATAAGTAGATATTGAGCGAGAGACTGGCCCAGCAAATCCTGATCATACTGAAAAAACAACAGGATAAACCCTAGCATAAAGGGTAAAATAACGGTAGACAGATTTAGCAGAAAGAGGCCCAGAGTTCTTCCCCAGATTAATTCAAAACCTTGCACGCCTTGGGCAAAAAGTATTTTGAGAGTGCCCTGTTCACGATCTCGGGAAATCAGATCGTAACCCCAGAAAAAGACCAACAAAGGAATGAGAACCTGAAGGATCATTCCTGCGGAAATTTCTCCAAATCGCAATAGTCCATTGGAAAGGTTTGCCTCGGAAAAATTAACCGTATTCTGCTTATGAGCCTCCAGAAAAATCACATTTCCGAGATAACTGTCCATCCCAAAATCAAAAAAAGCCAAAGGAAACTTTTCTCGAAACACCAAATAACCATAGTGTGCCATCCGATGGGGATGTTTATCCGGACTGTTTTCCCACTGATCTCTGACATCCTCCCCGTACCCATGGACCAGTTCCTGGTGCTGGGAATGGTTGAGATACCCGACGATCAAAGAAAAAAACAGAAGAAGATTAATCAGTAAAATAAGTCCTTTGGTTCCACGTCGCTGGATCGTATTTGCCCAAACCTGCCTTCCCAACAAAATGATTTTTCTTAACCTGTTCATGAATTCCTGTTAGTTAAAAATTATAGGTTGCTGCCAGCATAATATTTCTGGGAGCTCCCGGAAACAAACGGGTATAATTCTGGGCCCCTAGCCAATAAGTCTCATTCAATAGATTGTTTACATTGAGTGCCAGTTGAAGATTGCTTTTTTGAGGAGCATAGTAGATTGCCGCATCCAATAAGACAAAACCAGGGACTTCAAAATCTCTCGTAAACCATGGGATTCTGCTAGTCTGTCCTTGTATCCCAAGCCCCACCCCAATATCCCTAAGTTTTGTAGCCTCACCGAAATTATACCGGGTCCAAAGATTTCCGCTGTTTCTTGGAGTATTTTCCTTTCGCAGACCTATTAGATCCTCATTGACATCATCCAGAATCTCCGCATTTATAAAGCTGTAAGATGCTGTAATCTGCCAGTTGGGATGCAAATATCCTGTAGCATCCAGTTCAAAACCACGGCTTCGATCTGCTCCCCTCTGAACCAAAGAATCCGGAAACTCTGGCAAATTGGCGTTCATCAGAATATTTTCCTGATTGATCTGATAAATTGCTGCATTCAGGATGATTTTCTTTTCAAACAGCTCAGACTTGACTCCTATTTCCTTCAAATCGCTGATCAAAGGCTTGAAACGAGCTGCTGATTCCGGCGCCCAAAAAAATGATCCGGTATTCGGCATCAAGGTTACTGTGTTGGATTGAGGCTGCATCCCTTCCAAATAGGTTGCATACAGATTGACCGATTTACTTACTTCATAGGTCAGACCAATTCTCGGGAGGAGTACTACGTTGGTAAAGGACTTCTCATTCTGGTTATCATAATTTGTAATATCCTCAAACCATTCATTTCTCAAGCTCAGCAAAGCGGAGAACTTGCCCCATTTCAGCTGCTCCTGCAGGTAAACAGCACTTGAGGTTGTCAAGGCTGACGGTACTGCTACTCTGGAATTGAGCTTATAATCCTGCACGATTGGAAGGGAAGTCGCAGGAGTGGTTAAGTTGAAATAGACAACATTTGGTTTCGGCAAAGTCGCACCGTTTATGACGACGGTCTGATATGCTGCGGAATTGACAGGATTGAATGAATTGGCTACACTTCCATCCGTGAGCAAGAAACCTCTAGCCGCATTTTGCCCGCCCCCTTTCAGCTTATTCCAAGAGTGTAAATCATAACCTGCCAAAAGTTTGTGGGAGGTGTTTCCTAAGTCAAAATTGAAATTAAAATAGGCGTTCAGATTATCAATATTCCAAATTTGCTGCCTTTGAACAAACTGCATCAACACCAAACTATTAACCGGTGCTCCTGTAATATCTCTTGCAAAAGCATTCGTCGTGCGATGTTCCTGAAGGTCTTCCTTCCAGGTTTGTTTCATGTAAATCGCATTAAAATTGATTTTGTCGGAAAATTTATGAGAAAAATTTGCGGTCCATACCAGTTCGTCTGATTTGAAATAATCATTTGCAGCGCCCAGGTTTAAACTTGTCGGTGTGCTGTTCAGGTCAGTTTGACCGGGTATAGCTCCAAAGATTGGTTGTCCCCTATCGAGATTTCCATTCATCGAATTGAAAATTATTTCGGTATTAATCGATGTCTTTTCCGAAGGCAAATAAGTAATGGAGGGAGAAATCAACACTGAGTTATTTCTCACGTAATCTCGAAAAGAACCGGCTTCCTGGAAGGCAGCATTCAGTCGATACAACAGCGTTTTGGAAGAATTGAGAGGGCCTGTAAAATCCAGTGATCCCCGCATTGTCCTGAAACTCCCTGCGCTAAGGCTGATTTCCTTTCTGTCCTCCGACAATGGCTTTTTGGTGACCATATTGATACTTCCTCCCGGATCGGTACTGGCAAAACTAACAGATGCCGGACCTTTCAATACCTCCACCCTCTCTATATTAGTCGTAAGTGGCTGGAGGAAATAATACTGTCGGGTTCTGAGTCCATTGATGATTTGACCTTCTTCATTTTGGCTGATTCCTCGGATTGAATATTGATTGTAAAAACTTGAAGGGATTACCCCACTTACATTTTTGACAGCATCGGCCAACTGAAAGGCCTGCCTGTCGCGGATCAGTTCCTTGGTCACATTGCCCAAACCTTGAGGAAGCTCTTTATTGGCAATCGCTATTTTGGTGGCCGAAAAACTATATTCACTGGTATAATCCTGCCTCGAACGACCTAAAACCTCCACTTCCTGGAGATTAAGACCAGAAGGAATAAGGAGGATCATTAATGGCTGGTTTACAACATTCAAGTCAATCTCCTGCTCGAATGGCTCGTAACTCATCGACGTTACGATTAACTTATATTTTCTTCCCAAAAGATTTTCAAACACAAATCTTCCCTCCAGATCAGTCAATACAATTTTGCTTTCCACATCAGATATGAGCCGGACATTCATATTGATGACAGGATAACCTTTGCTGTCATTTATTGTACCCGTCAATTGATTTTGAACTTGTCCGAATAGCGGAAAGCAACACGCTAGAAAAACTACTATAAAATAAGGTATTCGGATATAAAAATTACGATTAAGTAAGATTCTGTTCATAGGTTCGGGCTGATTAGTTGGAGTAAGTTTGTGTTGGTTTTTTTTAGAAAATGACCTGCGGATATGTTTCAGTTATCATTCCTGGCTGGTTACAGTGAATTCTATGTTTAAAAGAAGCTTATATAATGCAACTATATTGCGTATTTAATCCGCAAGATTAGATGAAAAAAACCAAATATGAAACAATGTTGCATAAAATTCGAATGAAATTTTTGTCCTTTTTCGAAAAATTTAACCCCTTTATTTCAACCCTCTAAAAATCAGCAGTTTTGTTTATCTTGAATTCCATCCACCAAACTCGCTCAGGTTTATGCCATTTCACATGATTTTTATGCTGCTCTGGATCAACCTTTTTCCACAAACAGAAAAAAAATCTGATCGCCCTAACATCATTTTGATTTTGGCGGATGACCTGGGCTGGTCGGATATCGGATGCTATGGAAGTGAGGTCGAGACGCCTAATTTGGATTGGCTGGCTGAAAATGGAGTTCGATTCACTCAGATGTACAATACGGCTAAATGTAATCCATCACGAGCTTCTTTGATCACCGGATTGTATGCGCAGCAGGTCGGCTACGAAGCCACTTATCTTCAGCCCTTAAAAAATGGAATTACGTTTGGTGAACTCCTTCAATCTGCAGGATACAGGACCCTCTGGGCTGGCAAACACCATGGATTTGATCATCCGATGGATCGTGGATTTGACAGATATTTTGGATTAATGGAGGGAGCCTCCAACCATTTCAATCCCGGACCTCGACGTGAGGACGAACCCCAACCTGCCCAAAAAAGACCGGACAGGCCATTTTATGAAGACCGCAAACTTCACCAGCCTTTCGCTCCACCCAAAGATTATTATTCGACGGATTACTTCACTAAATACGCTTTGGAATGGCTGGAAGAGTACAAAAGCGAGGACAAGCCTTTTTTCCTATATCTCTCTTACACCGCTCCGCATGACCCACTGATGGCTTGGCCCGAAGACATTGAAAAATACAAAGGGAAATACTCCGAAGGATATGAAGTGATCCGGCAAAGGCGATTTGAAAAGCAAAAAATGCTTGGTCTCATCGATGAGAAATACATCCTGAGCGAGGCCACTCATATTCCCTGGGAATCTTTAACCGATTCCCTGCGGAAAGTTGAAGAGCGAAAAATGGAAGTTTATGCAGCCATGATTGACCGAATGGATCAAAAAATCGGTGAAATCATTCAGAAGGTTCGTGATCTCGGTGAGCTGCAAAATACGGTATTCATATTCCTTTCAGATAATGGAGCCTCTTCTGAAGTTGTCAATATTCCGGGTGATGGAAAAATAGGAACAGTCGGTCATTGGACTTCACTGGGTCAGGATTGGGCTAATGTCGGGAATACACCGCTTCGGTTTTACAAAAACTACTCCTTCGAAGGCGGGATCAAAACACCCTTGATCATCTACTGGCCAAAGGGTCTCGGCAATCCAAACCGGTTCATCGATTTCCCGGCGCATTTGATCGATATCCTACCCACTCTTGGTGAACTCTCCGGAGCGGATTACCCGCTGGAATTTAAAGGAAATCCCATTCTCCCGGCTGAGGGTCAAAGCCTGATACCCGATATCCTAAATGGAAATTCTGTCAGGGAAAAGCCACTCTTTTGGGAATGGTCCGTCGGCAGAGCTGTCCGTAAAGGTGACTGGAAACTCGTTGCTCATGGAAAAGATGCGCCTTGGGAATTATACAACCTAAACGAAGACCCAAGCGAGACTCAAAATAAAATATCAAACAATCGCGAAATCGCTCATCACTTAGAGGGTCTGTTTCTTACCTGGAAAGCGAAAGTTCGCTAAAAAAAGTCCCTTGGATTTTTCACTCGATCAACAATCTATAAAGTGTTGAAACGTGAAACTCCATTTAAATAAAAAGACAAAACCGCTTTAATGACCATCGCATTTTCTTGCGGCCTTCAAGCGGTTGTCTGGTAGATCCTGTTTTCTGTATCAGCTTTTTAAGGAAGAAACAGGCAAGCTTCACTGGTCAAAACCTGGAAAGTCAGTTACTTTTCAAATACAATTTCATCGGGATCAGCGCCCAACTCCTTCAAACTCGCACTTACAGCCTTCACCATGGGATCCGGTCCACAGACGTAAAACTTCTGTGTAAAGTCCTGAATATGCTTTTTCAAAAACGCTTTGTCGATCATCCCAAACTCATGCCCGCTAACCTCCTCTTTATCAAGAATAGAGATAAAATTATCTCCTAACAAATCTCGGAAATAGGATTTCAAAATCACATCTTTGGCAGTTTTGTTGGCAACAATCAATCGATTCCCGACCAACTCTCCTTTGGCTTGAAGGGATTTCAAAATTCCGATAAAAGGAGTAATCCCTGCTCCTCCGGCTATAAACACTCCTTTGCCTTTGTATTGAATAGCACCCCACGCATCCTGTATAATTAACTCATCGCCAACCGCTAGCGTGTCAATTTGATTGGTAACTCCTTCATGATCTCTGTAGGATTTGATCATAAACTCCAACTGATTATCCTCGGGCAATGAGGTAAAAGTAAAAGGCCTTTTTTCATCCTTCCATTCATTCTTATTGATCGCTACATCTGTCGCCTGACCAGATATGAAGGAATAACCATCAGGTTTTTCGACTTTGATTTGCTTCACATCATGGGTCAAAGGAAGTATTTACTGAATCTTTGCTGTGTAAGCCATTTCATTTTCTGTTTGGTTTAATGATAGAAACGAATCAAACAGCTTTTGTTTTTTCTAAATCTTAAACCATTCGGATATTTTTTAATTTTTTCAATAGACACTCCCCTGAAATTGGCGAATAAGTACCTGGCTGCAGTTGAGATTTCTAAGACAAGTTCAAAGATAATTCCTCCTTTTTAGCTTTAATTAAACCCAGGAAGATATGATTCGTGGTCAACCAAGCGCATTTCAATTGGCGGTTTAATTTTGCATCAGACTGGTGATTACTCTCGATTAAACAGATTAGTCATCCTGATCCATGGAATCGAAAAGATAAAAAAAAGCCATCCCGCTTAGGCAAAATGGCTTTTCCATTCAAATTCAATTGACATCAACCCACGAGTAAAGTCAGATTTCGATGGGTGGAATTATGACCGATGTAGCTGTACCCATTGGTAGTTCTGGCGCTGGCAACCACCACAAAACTGTAGGCACAGGATTGAGGTGGCCTCCAATTTCCTGATGCGGGAATGAGTTTGTTGGTAAACCCTCCCCAATTCCCTTTTGCAGGTGTATACGATTCAGTGTAAATACTGGCAGAAAGTCCCGCTCCGTATGTTGCATAAAAATTCACTCCCAGCAGATTTCCATCGGAATCATCCGCAGTGAGATGGAAGTTTAATCCATCCGGAGCCGCACCGATTGTTTCTATTGCGCAGGCAGAAACTTCGTTTGTTCCATGTTTGATACTTTCAATAATCGTAGCTGGCACGTGGTTATCTATAAAGAGTTTTAGAGTCTGTGTTGCGTCCGCCACATCAACAAATCCCACGCGTTTATAGAAAGTCACTTTCACCTGGTAAACTCCGGGAAGAAGGGCTGTTGTTGGGAATTGAATCAGGAGATCATCTATGGAATAATCCAGGCTCGGATTTGCCATCTCGTAAAATCCCAATGCAGAAGGAGCAAATGACTCCAGTGCATAATCGCTTCCGGTCCATCGATAATTGGACCAGTTCGAGATCAGTTTGTTGAATAAACCCCCGGGCGGCGCGATTTCCACCTTATATTTTCGGATATTATTAGTCCATAAATCCTGAAGCTTAGTTCGATTTCCGATAAGATTAAGTGTGCCTCCGAACGCTGCATTTTGAACATGGACATAATATCCAGGATCAGTTGTGGCTCTGCCCGTCGCAAGGATTTTTGTCGTCGGAATCAACCCCACACTTCCTACCAAAGGCCCCAATTCAGTTGCCGGAATAGTTGGCTTTCTGGAAAGAATGAGCTGACGAAGTTTGGTAAAATCTTTAGAGAAATCAGTCGGAAAATCCAGTGTGAATTCAGGATTGACCGAATTCACCCGAAACCCGAAATACGTATAAGGCGTGCTCAGCGGCCAGGAAAGAGCCACATTGATTTCCTTCAGGTCAATTTTAAACTTCCAGATCCGATGGCTTTCTGAGGAATTGGGACTAGTTCCAAACTCCCTTCTCACTTCAGAAAGTGTAGGATCTCCCAAAATTCCAGTCCAGGTGGATGGTCCCAAATAATATTGCCTCGCAATTTTATTGGGCTGATTTGGATACAAACCATAATTCACGTCCACATTTGTGGTGATATTTCTGTCTCTGTCTTTGTCGAAAGAAAGCCAGAAATAATCGTGAGTACCGGGATCATTTCCTGTATCGTCTACCAGATCAAGAGCCAGGTAAAGGAATTTTGCATCATTTTTTGCCATCACAAATCCTTTGGGAAATTTGAGTTGGCCGGCACCTTCCCAATCTCCGGCCGAAGCAGGTTTGTTGAGATCAATCGGGGTCACTGCCCATTCACTTTTCAGCGGAAAAGCAAAAAGAATAGGCGAGGTAATGGATAAGCTTTTGACAACTTTGGCCATGATTTTTGAAGTTTGAATAATTTGAAAAGATCTGATTCGTCTCCTTATAAAAATTGGAGAACTTGTAAAAACTAAAATCCCGCCTGGATCAGGAAAAACTTAATCTTTCGGGAACCTGAGAAGCTCAGCCGGGAACTGAAATCCCGCCATCTCTGACATGCAACTGCCTGTCTAAAATAAGGATTATAGAAGAAAAATGGATAATTATATCAAAGAAAAAGCCCTGAATACAAATATCACAGGGCTTTATATTACTTGAAATGAGTCAATTATTTGCTGGGTAAGACCTGGGAACTAACTTCCCCGAAGCCAACCCTTATTCCGTCTTTTTCGGCAAACCCTTTCATGATCACCGTATCTCCATCTTCGATAAATCTCCGCTCCTCGCCTGTTTCAAGCTTTATGGGCTTTGTTCCTTTCCAGGAAAGCTCCAGCATCGACCCGAATGAATCCTCTGTAGGTCCTGAGATCGTACCCGAAGCCATCATATCTCCGACATTGATATTGCATCCGTTGATCGTGTGATGAGCGAGTTGCTGTGCAATATTCCAATACATGAATTTGAAATTGGAAGTGCAGACTTTGCTCGCAGATTTGCCTTCAGGCTGGATATAAACTTCCAGATTAATGTCAAAATTACCCGGCTTTTCTGATTTCAGATACGGCAAAACTTCGGGCTCTTGGGTGGGTCCTTGTGTTCTGAAAGGCTCAAGAGCTTCGAGCGTCACCACCCATGGAGAAATCGAGGAACCGAAACTTTTTCCCAAAAACGGTCCCAAAGGCACATATTCCCAAGCCTGAATGTCACGGGCCGACCAATCATTGAACAGCACAAATCCAAAAATATAATCTTCGGCCTCAGCCGTGGAAACTGAATCTCCCAGTTTGGTGGATTTCCCTATGATGAAAGCCAATTCCAATTCAAAATCAAGTCTCTTGCTAGGCCCGAAAACCGGAGCTTCCATGTCTGCCTCTTTGAATTGCCCTTTTGGTCGATTGATCGGAACTCCGGACGGAATGATCGAAGATGCTCTTCCATGATATCCAACCGGCAAATGTTTCCAGTTTGGCAAAAGGGCATTTTCCGGATCCCGAAACATTTTTCCCACGTTGGTCGCATGCTCAATACTGCTGTAGAAATCTGTGTAATCTCCGATTTTCACCGGCATCAGCATCTCCGCTTCTTTTCGATTGACCATCGCTTTTCCCCGGCTTTGATGTTCCCGAAGCTTTTCATTTTCTGCTAAAAGCAAATCCTGAACTCGTTCGCGAATTTTTCGAGTTTGCACTTTCCCCAACCCAATCAGGTCGTTTAGCGATTCTTTCAGAAAAATTCCTTCCGGAAGAAACAAGTTTGCAAAGAATCCTTCCTGATCCAAAATGCTCAAATCGACAATTTTGTCTCCGATAGCAATCCCGATTCTGGGACTGAGCTTTTTACTTTTGAAAACTCCAAAAGGAAGATTGTAGATCGTAAAGTCTGAATTCTTGGGGATTTCTACCCAAGTGCTCAGGGCGTTGGCTTTGCTTTGGCTCATTTTTAAAAATCTTATAGGGTACAAATTTAGGCTTTAAAGAGGAATTCGAAAGGATTAAAACCCAGATCAGGAAAATGAACCAAATGTAGTTTCCCCAACTCATTGAAATCTTGAGGTTTAAACCCCCCACCAACTTTCTTTTTCTTTAGATCAAAAAAACAAAACTCGGTCGGCTAGAACCTTTTATCAAATTCTGATTCAGATTTAGCAAAGCATGTTTAAATTGTTTTGTCCTAAATAATTTTCAAATGAAATCCAATCCCAAATTCTTCCTTCTTTTCCTGCTTCTCCTGATTCATGGCGTGGCTTTTCCGCAGGAAAAATCAATAATCGATCAGCTCGAGGAAATAGCCATCGTGGACCAAAAAGTAATGATGCCAATGCGCGACGGCGTTCGCCTGGCAACAGACATTTACCGACCGAAAGGCGATGATCCTGTTCCGATCGTTTTCTCTCGAACTCCCTACAATTTCAACACCTACGGAAATGGTGAAATGAACACCCGGGGCATGCAAACTGCTTTGGAATGGGTGAAAAAGGGATACGCCTACGTCGTTCAAAACGAGCGTGGAAGATTCTTTTCCGAAGGAGAATGGGATATTTTGGGAACGCCGCTGAGTGATGGCTACGACGCAATGGAATGGATGTCCAATCAGCCCTGGAGCAATGGGAAAATCGGTACGCTTGGTTGCTCCTCAACTGCAGAGTGGCAAATGGCAGTCGCATCGATGAATCACCCGGCACATGCAGCGTTGGTTCCGCAGGGATTTGGTGCAGGCGTGGGAAGAATCGGTGCGTTTTTCGAGCAGGGAAATTTCTTCCGTGGAGGTGCCAATCAAATGCTTTTCACAGCTTGGCTTTACGGAACCCAGCACGATCCGATGGCGCCAAGGCTGCCGGTTGGAATTGAGCAAAAAGACCTGCTAAGACTTCAGAGATTCTATGACATGGCTCCGGAATACCCAAAAGTTGATTGGAAAGCCGGATTGAGTCACTTGCCGGTGGAAGACATCATCGAAAATGTGGACGGTCCGATGGGCATCTACGAAGAGATGATCACCCGCGATCCCAACGATGCTAAATGGTATCAGGGCGGACTGTATCACGACGATATGCCATTTGACAAGCCGAGCTTTTGGTTTGTGTCCTGGTACGATGTGTCGAGCAGTCCAAACATCGCTCTTTACAATCATGTGCGGAAAAACGCTGTCTCCGAGATGGCGAGAAACAATCAATATCTGGTGATCGCGCCGGTACTTCATTGCTCCTACACCCGTGCTACTGAGAATACGATGGTAGGCGAGAGAAGTGTGGGAGACGCCCGATTGAACTATGACGAGATCATCACTGCATGGTTTGACCTTTGGTTGAAAGGCGAGAAAACTGATACCGTTTCTGAAATGCCAAAAGTACAGTACTTCACCATGGGCTCCAATAAATGGCAAAGCAGCGATGTATGGCCTCCTGCTGAATCGGTGATGACGACCTATTATTTGGATTCCGAAGGAAAAGCAAATACCAGAAATGGTGACGGAACCCTATCCGCCAAAAAGCCGGGGAAAGCGAAGCTCGACACATTCAAATACGACCCGATGAATCCGGTGAATTCCTATGGTGGCAATGTCTGTTGTACCGGAAATGCCGTGCAGGGCGGAGCTTATGATCAGCAGGAAATGGAGTTGCGAGATGATATTCTCGTTTACACTTCGGCACCTTTGGAAGAAGGCGTAGAGATTTCAGGTTTCATTGAATCGTATCTTTACCTTTCTTCTGATGCCAAAGACACAGACGTCACCATCAAACTGATCGATGTGTACCCTGATGGAAAAGCCTATAATCTGGACGAAACTATTCAACGGGTGAGATACAGAGAGGGCTATGACAAAGAAGTGATGATGGAAGACGGCAAAGTCTATGAAGTCAAAATGACTCCGATGAGCACTTCCAATTACTTCGAAAAAGGGCATAGCATCCGGATCGAAGTCAGCAGCTCCAACTTCCCGAGATTTGACCGAAACCTGAACACCGGCGGAAATAATTTTGACGAAAGCGAGGGTGTAATCGCTACCAACTCGATTCACCACGGAGGCAAAAGCCTGAGCAGAATTGTGTTGCCGATTGTGGAAAAGTAGAAAGTTGGGTCTTATTCCTCTATTATTTCCGAATTCAATTTTAAAAAGAAAATCGTGGTTAAAAAGCATCGGGGAACTTATAAAGAAACTCCACATGGTTAATTTTTGACATTCAAAACAAAAGGGAAGCTAATCGGGAGGGCACTGAAAAAGTGGCTATTTGTTAAAAGAGGCTGTTTTTTAGTTAGAAAACAGCCTCTTTTCTTTAAAGTAGTTGGGTCCGGACTCATAACTACTTTCGTACAGACGATTCTCAGGGCCTTTATTTTATTTTTCAAAAG
>JBILPR010000033.1:0-23981 GCA_044373795.1 Algoriphagus sp.
GATTCTCCTCAATTTTACTCCTTCTGTGGTTTCTTTTTCGGATGCCGGAGCAGGCGTAGGATACACCGGATTGAGAATACGTGGATCCGATCAGACCCGTATCAATGCAACTGTCAATGGTATTCCTCTCAATGATGCAGAATCGCACGGGGTTTTCTGGGTTAATATGCCTGATTTTGCTTCCTCTGTGGACAATATTCAAATCCAGCGGGGAGTAGGAACCTCCACAAACGGGGCCGCAACTTTCGGAGCCAGCCTAAACTTCCAGACTGACACGAGACAGGATGAAGCCTATGCGCAAGTGGACAACGGTTTTGGATCTTTTAATACCTGGAGACATACCGTGAAAGCAGGAACAGGATTACTTAACGATCGCTTCGCCGTAGATGCGCGCCTGTCCAAAATCACTTCTGACGGATACGTCGATCGTGCCTCTTCAGACCTGACTAGTTGGTTTGTATCGGGTGGATATTATGGTGAAGATCATGTCGTCAAACTCAATGCATTCTCAGGAAAAGAGCAAACTTATCAAAGCTGGTATGGATTGCCTGAATCCAAGCTGGAAAACGATAGGACTTCCAATTATTATACCTATGAAAACGAAACAGACAACTACCAGCAGGATCATTATCAGTTGATCTACACCGGTAAAATCGGCTCAAACTGGAAGACAAATCTGGCAATGCACTATACCTATGGTCGTGGATACTATGAGCAGTTTCGGGAAAATGATGAGTTCGCCAACTATGGTTTGCCAAACGTGGAGGTCGGTGATGAAACCATCGAAAGCACAGATATCGTGCGCAGAAGATGGCTGGACAATGATTTCTACGGATTTGTAGGTTCGGTGAATTATGTCTCAACCGATGGAAAGTGGGATCTGATCCTCGGTGGCGGAGCCAATCGCTACGACGGTGGTCATTTTGGAGAAATCATCTGGGCCCGAGTTGCGGGATCCACCAATATACGAGACCGATACTACGACAATAATGCGATCAAAGACGACCGGAACATTTATCTGAAAGCCACTTACGAACTGAAACCGGGACTGAATCTATTTGGAGATCTTCAAGTGCGGGGAATCAATTATTCTTTTGCAGGAGTAAATGACGATCAGCGAATCGTCGATGGGCAGGAAAATTACTCGTTCTTCAATCCGAAGTTTGGCTTCAGCTACGAAAAATCCGGCAAGACCTGGTACGCCAGTTATGCCGTTGCCAATCGCGAACCTACCCGATCTGACTTCACAGACAACCCGATTACGGAAATCCCAAAACCGGAAAGGCTCAATAACATCGAAGCGGGTGTTCGTGCCAAAGCAGGAAGATTCAGCTACAATGCCAATTTCTATTTCATGGATTACAAAAATCAGTTAATCCTGACCGGTCAGATTAATGATGTCGGAGCTTATATCCGGGAAAATGTCGAATCTTCTTACCGTGCGGGTATCGAACTCGACGGTACTTTCCAGGTTTCAAAATCCTGGACTTTGGGTGGAAATATTGCTTTCTCCCAAAATAAGATTGCTGAGTTTACAGAATACATCGATGACTATAGCAGAGCGGATTTCCGCCAGGAAGCGATTACTTACACGGACACTGATATCGCTTTTTCTCCGAATACGGTAGCCTCGGCAATCATCGAATTCAAGCCGGTGAAAAACTTATCACTGAACTGGCTGAGCAAGTACGTAGGCCAGCAATTTCTGGACAACACGTCGAATGAGTCCAGGGCTTTGGATGCTTTCTTTACCAATGATCTCCGAATCAGCTACAAAGTGCAACCCCGCTATTTCAAAAGTCTGGAGCTGAATCTCCTGATCAACAATGTATTCAATGAAATGTATGAGCCGAATGGCTACACCTTCAGCTACTTTGTTCCGGGAGAGACGAGCAACAGAGACTTGGTGACTGAGAATTTCTATTATCCACAGGCCGGGACGAATTTCCTGCTGGGCTTGAGTTTGAAGTTCTGATTTCTGATTTTCCACAGATTAGAACAGAAAAAAGCACTGATTCACACTGATCTAAAAGTAAAAAGTCCTGCCTCTCCGGAGGCGGGTCTTCTGTTTTTAAGGAGGATTCATTCTGATTTGCTCAGCAAAAGTCACAAAAATTCAAATTTCAAATCTGTGAATATCTGTGCAATAAATCTGTGGGAAACAAACCCTCTTGATAATTTTACCAATCAAGGAATTTAAACCCTCTCTTAATTTTATCCAAGGCCGCAATGGCTTTATTCTCTTTTGAATAATCAAAAACCATGAATTTTTTACCTTCCACTACTAACACACATTTGTAAACTGTGATTTCGCCAGAAAGCGTAGGGCTGATTCCATTAGGCCTGTTTCTTATAAAATATGTGTAGTGAATTAGTTCTGCATTTTCAATTTTTGGTAGGTTTTGCCACTTTCCAAACTTAAACCAAAGGATGCTTTGGTACTTTTTGGATTTATTTGCTTCAAAATCAATGAGAGTTCCCGTGTAAGTTGAAATCATGAATACACCAATTGCCAAAGGAACTCCGCTTACAAAAAAGACCTCGATAAATGCACTTTCGACTTCCAAAAAAAGTGGAACAGTTAAAACAATCATTCCCATCAGGATCAGAATAAAACCAAAAAGGTGAACTCCGTTGTTTTGATTTCGGTATTTGTAGTGAAAAGGGTTCAAGTCATGCTGTTTTTATTGTTGTCCTGCTTCTCCGGAGCCGGGACTTCTGTTTTTTAGGCGGCTTTCCATAGATTTGCACAGCAAAATACAAAGACTAACACACGTCTAAATCCGTGAATATCTGTGCTGAAAATCTGTGGGAAATTTAGCAATGGAAAATTTTACCGGCTACTAAGTAATGCAAACAACTTCTCATTTACATAATAATTTCCGGTCCCTAATCGCTCTTTTCGAAGGACCCCGTCTTCTGCAAGTTTGTTGAGGTAATTGGCAGCAGTGATTCGCGAAACCCCAACGTCTCTGACAATAAACTCGATTTTGGTGTAAGGATGTGCAAAAAGGTTGTTCAGCAATTCCTGACTGTAAAACTTATAATTGTCTCTCAAAAGCTTCTTTTGATCTGCCATGAGAAGCTTGATTTGCCCGATCAAACTGATGGTTTCACGAGCTGTATTTTCCACTCCATTGATCATAAACAGGAGCCAGGATTCCCAATCTCCATTTTCACGAACCGCCTGAAGCAATCGGTAATAATCCGTCTTGTTTCGGATAATATGATTACTGAGATAGAGGATTGGTAGCTTTTGCAAACCTGAAAGAATTAGAAAGAGAATATTCAAAATCCTTCCTGTTCGCCCATTCCCGTCATAAAATGGATGAATGCTTTCAAACTGAAAGTGGATCACTGCCATCTTCACCAGCGGGTCATAATCACTCAATGCCTGATCATTGATGAACTTCTCCAGATTGGCCATCAGGTTCAGGATTTCCTCAGGATCTTGCGGAGGAAGATAGATTGTTTCGCCTGTTTGTGCATTTTTCAAAGCTGTGCCCGGAAGTTTTCGAAAGCCTGCATTGTTGCCTTCGAGCGTTTCCTGGATTTTCAGAATGGTCTGATTGGTCAGCAAACCCTGATTTTGAATCAATTCAAAGCCACGTTTCATTGCTGCCACGTAATTCTGCACTTCCTTCACGTCAGGGGAAACAATCATCTCAAATTCCAAATTTGCCTTGTACAGGTCATCGTAGGTAGTAATGATATTTTCTACCGACGAACTGTCCTTTGCTTCCTGAATTCCCAAGGTATTGAGTAAAATGATCTCGTTGGGAATAGACTGAATCAAACCTTTCAGCTCCGCCAAAGCGGCATGTGCTGCAGGAAGTCGCTTGAGAATTGCTTTGCTCTCAAGGTCCACATAATACGGCAAAGGGATCAGCTTCCAAATCATAGCTTTGTAAAGATTTCTTGATTTTCTTTACAAAGGTAAATCCTTATGTAAAGAAATCAAACTTTTCTTTACATAAGAACTAGCATATGTAAAGATTTTTCGATTTTCTTTACATAAGGAAACAAGTACGTAAAGATGCTTATCATAGAAGAAGTGATCAAGAATCTGATGCTTTGAAGACCAATCAATCTTCCATGGAAAGTTTGATTTTATCGATATTCAAACTGTTGGCCATTGCAGTGAAAATATCATAATACACTCCTTTGCTGTCATATAGGGTTTCATGCGTGCCCGTTTCGGCCACTGTTCCCATTTCCATGACGATAATATTGGCTGCATCGATGATCTGAGAGATGCTGTGCGAAATGATAATCAACGTCCGGTCTTTTTTGATTTCATCCAGGCTCATCTTAATCTGCTCGGTGGCGATCGCGTCCAGGTAGATCTCCGCGAAAACCAAGGCATAAAAAAGAGGACCTAAATCCTCCTTTTTATTAATCCGGAAATAGCGTCTTGTCCATATTTGGCACAATGCGAAGAGCATTTTTGTAATACACCTTTTTCAAGACCTCGTCCGGCAAACCAAGTCCATACATTTTCCAATACGCATGGTATTTTTTGTAATACGGGAAATACTCATCATCAGTCTCCAACACCCGGAAATAAGTATAATACTCTTCTTTGTTGTAAGCGTCTTTTCCGAAAAGAATCCGATCCTGATAATTCATAAAAAACTCTTTCCCTCTTCTTGGCTGACGTCCAAGTTCGGCGATGATCGCCCCGATCTCATAATTCACGTTCGGATACTTGTCCAGATGAGCTCCTGCTGCATCAAGATCGTTGGCCATCCAACCCATATGAGCATTGATGAAAGTCGTCTTTGGATGCTTTGCAAAAACGTTGTGCTGTTCAGAAATAATTTTCTCAAATGGCGCAGGATCAGAAGGTCCTCGTTTGCGATTTGGATTCAGTTTCAACTCCAACCATCGTTCGTTGGTGGAATCCATCGGTTGCCAGAATTGCGCCGGGTCAGCTGAATGAATCAAAACAGGAATTCCCAATTCTCCGGCTTTTGCCCAAACGGCATCCAGGGCCGGATGATCCACCGGCACACGATTTCCATTGTTGTCTTTCACAGAGAAGCCTAAGCTCTTGTAGATTTTCAATCCATTTGCTCCGGCAGCCACATCTTCTTCCAGTTCTTTCACTGCCAACCTGCTCCAATCCTCCAAACCAAAACCAGCAAAATTTAAGTTGGTGAAAACCATGAATCTTCCCGGTGCATGAGTTTTGAATTCGCTTAACATGCCTTTGATATAATCTTGCTGAGTATTGCTGTTGCCCTGACCAAAGCCTCTTCCGCTCAGATTGATCATCACACCCATGTTCAACTCATTCATATCAACAATCAGTTGATCAATTTTCGCTTCGTTGACTCCTCCTTGGTGACTATGAATATCTACAAATGGAAACTTCGCTCTTTTGACGGGGTTTTCCGGGACTTTCAAAGTCGAAGGTGGATTGTATTCTTCAAAGCTCATATCCTGAGCAACTAATCCCTGAGCGGAAAAGCCCAAGGCAAAAAGGGAGAAAACTGAAAGTTTTTTAAGGAAATTCATAGGTTGGATTAAAGAGGAATACAAATGATTCAATGGAAAAATTATTTTTCTAAGATAGAATATTTCGGAAATAAAAAATCCCAAGAATAATCCCGGGATTTTATACTCATATAAAACTTATCGGGTTGTGCCCGTTTGAATAATCTGACCAAAGAAAATTGAATTCATAAACAGTTTATTAGTGCCAAACCAGAAAGCTCTGAAGTTTGGATTGTCTGCAAAACCGATGATTCGTCCTCTTCCCACTCCGGAAACCCTGATGACGGCTCCATTTTGAATACCGGCTAGATTAGAAGGGTGCAAATATCCTGAAGCAAGTGGGTTTTCTGTATAAACCAAGGGGTTCGCATATGGATTTTCCGAAGGTGCCAAAAACAAGTTGTCATTTCGGAATGTGTGAATATCAGGATTGATATAGCCATATCCAATCGGGTGAGTGATGTCCAGTCTGGCATTGAAGATTGCCCCTCCGGTTACTTTCGCTCCGGTAGTATTCTCATATTCTGAATATTTCTTTTGAAGTCCTTTTTCGGAAACGGGACTATCCCGGAAGGTAAAATTACCTATTTCATTTTTGGAGAGAAACTGAATCGCTCCGCCTTTTGCTACGATCGTTCCTCCACCGGTAACCCAGGATTTAATCGCCGCAGCACCGTTTGCTCCGAGACTGCTATAATTACCATCCGGCATCAGCAATACATTGTAGCGATCAAGTGTACTTCCATTTATGGATCCTACCGGAAGCAAAGTCAACGGCATTTCGAACCGCTGATCCAGCAAATGCCAGATCTCTCCCGCTTCGTAGCTGTCTACTCCTCCATCTACAAGCAATGCGACTTCAGGCCTTTTCAAAACAGAAATATTCGGCGAGCCCATCGTCATACCTGTCGTGTATCCTGTTAAAAGAGCATGAATATCAACAGTCGAATTCACTGCGATTTGAGTTAGCTTTTGGAAAAATGCCTGATCATCCAATCCCGATTCTCCTTTACTTATCAAAATTGTTCCTCTTCCAAATTTCTTCCCGTCAGGCGTAGCAAACTCATTGTTGGCTACTCGAACCAAGAAACCGGCGCTAAGAAGTTTATAAGCTGCTTTTGGAGAATAATAATCTGTCCACTCCATCGCATATTGATAGGCGCCGGCCGTTCCAATTACTTTTCCCGGTGCCAGCGCAAGGTTGGTTTTGCTGACTTCCTGGACGTTTGCCAGGTTCAAAATCTTGCTATTGAGCGCCATGTAGTCCAGGTTGAAAGCCATCGGATAAGTCCAGGCAGAGATGTCGTAAAACAAGCTATCCTGAAAACTGGTCCGGGTCTCAAACATGGCTTTGATCAATCTGTACTGAGGCTGATCAGCAGGCACGATGTAGGAATTCTCTTTCTTAAATTCAGTTCCGTTCAGGGTAACATCTTCTTTTAGCATGAAGACTTTAATGTTGTGCTGAAGGATCAAATCCGCCAGGTGAAAACTCCTGGCGTCATCTTCTTTCGCACCAAAAATATAGGCTTTATTAACATCCGCTTCACTTTCAGTTTTGATGCTTTTGTAGAAATCCTTCATCCACTGATTCAATTCCTGACGCATTTCTTTCGCTGCCTGGTAGGAAGAAAGATTGGCTGTAAATTGATTTCTGATCGTAAATGGAAAGCTCAACATTCCATTATCGCTTTCCTGCAAATGTCCTCTGCTGCTTGCTTGCTCGAAAAGAATCCCGACCGATCCCTGCACGTCCGGATAGGTAGAGCCTTTTCCGTAGTAGAAATCATCGTAATTCTCCTGAGTGTAATACAGCGACCCTATCTGGTCCAGAGCTTTCGCATGATATTGACCTATTTTTTCGGTTAGCTCAAAGTTCTTGGCTGGAGTAAGCGGGTGCATTCTAGCTGGTACGCCCGGCTGGAAGAAGAAAGTGCTATTGGTGCCCATCTCGTGGAAATCCAGGTGAACATTTGGCAGCCATTCCTGAAAAACCCTCACGCGATTTCTTGACTCAGGATGCTGAACAGGCAACCAGTCACGGTTCAAATCAAACCAGTAATGATTGGTACGACCTCTTGGCCAGGCTTCATTGTATTCCCTGTTATTCGGATCTCCATTCATATTGTAAGCTTTATGGGAATTGACCCACGAAGCAAACCGGTTCAGACCGTCAGGATTGATAGCCGGATCCAGCAACAGAACCATGTTTTCCAGGTCTGCTGCGATTTCATTTGCCGCTGCGAAATGGTAGATAGATAGTAAAGAAGCATTTGACCCGCTTGGCTCATTTCCATGAACTGAATAGCCCATAAACATCACAACGGGCATATTTGCAATATCCGAAGTGGCTCCGGCATCCCGGAGTTTCATCCGGTCGGCTTTGATTTGATTGATTTTGCCAAGATTCGCCGGGGATGAAATGGTGAGCAAAACTTGCGGACGCTTTTCATAGCTTCTGCCTGTTTCCTCGATTATCACACGATCGGAAGCTTCAGCCACAGCTTTCATGTACATGACCAATTGATCATGGGTCACGTGCCATTCTCCAACTTCATATCCCAAGACCTGTTTGGGTGTCGGAATAGCCGGATTGTAGGTATAGCCCTTTGGTAAATAATAACTCATGTCCACCTGAGCGATTGCCAGGAAGGAGAAAAGAGATAAAAGCAGTGACAAAGAGCACTTCTTCATAATAGAGAGGATTAAACTTTTGACAAAAATCTAACTAAGTTTTGTTAAAAAAACCTATTTTGGTTTAGTGGTAAATATAATTGAAGAAGTGCTGTGGATTTAATCGTACCAGGAAATGGAATTTTATTTTGGCAGCTTATCGGACTCTCTTATCTTGGTTTTTGGGTCTATGCACTTTACGACATAATCAGGTCTGATTTCAAAGAATCTTATATGAAAATAATATGGGCGATCCTGATTTTATTTGTTCCAATAATGGGGACTTTCCTCTATCTGTGTATGAACAGAAGATCCAAAAAGGGATATCGAAGATTTGATCCCAACTTTACTAAAAACTCAACCTCTTAATTTTTCAAAAAAATGACTCTTTCTTTCGTTCAAAACATTGGCGCAGGACCATTTATTATTTTTAGTGTGGTCTACTTTGCCGTTTGGGTCTACTGCCTCGTGGACATTCTCCGCTCAAATTTCAAAGACCCAAACATGAAGATGATCTGGATTGTAATCATCGTGTTTGCGCAATTCTTCGGTCCGATCATCTATTTAGCGATGGGAAAAAGTACTAAAACACCTTCATTTTAATCTTATGTTTGGACTCGGAGCACTCGGACTTATCATCTACATCTTTACAATTTTTGATGTAGTGAGGAGCAAATTTGGCAATTCCAGCGATCGCTTGGTTTGGATTCTTATCGTTGTACTCGTGCCGCTATTGGGCACCATTCTTTGGTTTTTGGTAGGACGGAATAAAAGACTCTTATAATCCGAATCAGAACAAATCCTTCAGTGCAGGTTCCAAATCGGGGAATTCAAACACAAAACCAGCCTTTTGGATTTTTTGTGAAGAAACGCGATTTCCACCCAAAACCATTGCAGCCATTTCTCCGAGAACTACTTTCAACGCGAATCCGGGAACCCCGATTCCGATGTAAGTCTTGCCTTTCGCTTTTGCAGCAACTTGGGTTAATTGCTGATTGGTCGCAGGATTAGGCGCCACGGCATTAAAGATTCCCTGCAACGTCGTCTTCTCCAACGAAAAAACGAACATCCTCGCCAAGTCCTCGATATGGATCCAACTCATCCATTGAGAGCCAGAACCAAGTGGTGCTGCAACCGGCGGCTTGAGCATTTCGCCCAAAGCTCCTCCAACTTCATCCAAAACTATCCCTATTCGGAGCATAACCGTTCTCAAATCGAGCGCCTCCATTTTCTTCACCTCATTCTCCCAGGCAATCACCACCTCCGCTAGAAAATCAGAACCTGCCGGACTGCTTTCATCCACTAGATTTGTACCCGTATTGAATCCGTAAAAGCCAACCGCTGAAGCTGAAATGAAAGTGCTGGGCCTTTTTTGAGCCTTTTCTATCGCATTATAAAGTAACTGGGTGCTGTGAGTTCTTGACTCCAAAATATCCTTTTTGCGCTCGGGTGTCCATCGCTTCTCTGCTACACCTGTTCCGGCTAAATGTATGATCGCATCAGCCCATTCGATCGCTTCCGGATTAATTTGCTGCTTTTCAACATTCCAGATAAACGCCTTTTGACTTTGGGCAGATCGGCTCATCCAGGCAACGGAATAATCCTTTGACTCCAGGATTTTGGTGATTTCCTTGCCAACAAGTCCGGAACCTCCGGTGATGAGGATATTTTTCATTTTGCGATTTTTTGAAAGATAACTTGAAAAGAAGTGAATTGGTTGAAGGATCAACCATCAGGATTTCCAATTGCAAAAAACCAGCCTGATTACTTCTTTAAAGTTCTACTTGTTATTTTGCAGCCTAAACCTGGATTTTGAACTTCAAGGAAATAATAAAATATTTTTCAACCTGGCTGGGACTGGGAGCTCTGGTCGGAGTTCTATCCGGCACTGCATCTGCGTTATTCCTGATTGCGCTGGATTGGGCCACCAATTATCGTGAATCTCATCTTTGGATCATCGGTTTGCTTCCCGTTGCCGGCTTTGGAATCGGCTGGATGTATCATCAATATGGTGCAAAAGCGGCAAAAGGCAATAATCTCATACTGGAGGAAATCTATAGATCCACACACCCGATTCCACTCAGAATGGCTCCATTGGTACTTTTTGGGACGATTGCTACTCATCTTTTTGGAGGATCTGCGGGACGTGAAGGCACAGCTGTACAAATGGGAGGGTCTCTTGCTGATCAACTTACGAAATGGTTCAAACTTCATTCCGAAAACCGAAGGCTCGTGCTAATTGCCGGAGTTGCCGGGGGATTTGCTTCGGTATTTGGAACTCCTTTGGCAGGGGCGATTTTTGCGATGGAATGGATGCTTCATCGCAGATTTCGTTGGAAATCTTTGTTTCCGGCATTCCTGACCGCTTTTGTCGCTCATTTGATTTGCGAATGGGTTTGGGGAGTAGCCCACACTTCTTATTCGATTCCCGAGATTCCGATTCACTCCCTGCGTAATCTTCTTTGGGTGATTCCTACAGGGATTGCATTTGGTCTTTCCGCAAGGCTTTTTGCAAAAACTACCCATTTTTTTTCAGCCCAATTTTCCAAATGGATCAAATATCCTCCACTCCGGCCGTTCATTGGCGGGCTGTTGATCGCAGGAATTGTCTGGATTTCGGACAGCACCACTTATACCGGATTGGGTGTACCCAGGATTCTGGAAGCATTTGAGACTCCTTTGCCCTGGTACGACTGGCTGGCAAAGACCGGATTGACCGGACTGACCTTGGGAGCAGGATTCAAAGGTGGCGAAGTGACGCCATTGTTTTTCGTCGGAGCCACTCTTGGTAATGCGCTGTCTGTCTGGATTCCACTTCCTTTAGCGCTCCTTGCAGGGATGGGATTTGTTGGCGTGTTTTCCGGAGCCACAAATACCCCGATCGCTTGTACGGTGATGGGAATGGAGCTTTTTGGATACGAAGGAGGTGTTTTTCTGGCTCTTGCCTGTTTGATTTCCTATTTCTTCAGCGGGAAATCCAGTATCTACTCTTCGCAAAATTTAGAAAGTAAAGTCCTTCTTTTTCCTGAAAAGAAGTACCTTTCGAAGTTGAAAAAGCACTTCAAGTGAATAAAATGAGAGCAGTTCCGTTTTGTTTTTCGAAAAAAATCGGATGAAAAGAGTCTTAAAAATTTTATCTAACCCTGATAAGAATCTAATTCTTAACAAACAGATAAATAATCTCATTGAGCCCCTGATTCGATATCTGAGTTTTATCTCATTTGGATTATTTGTTTATCATCTTGGATATGCTCCCAGTCCTGCCAGTTTAAAGGCTACATCACAGCTTTTTACCGTCGTTTTATTTCTACTTGGAATTTTGATGGGCTTCAAAATACTCATGTTTAATGAGCCCCTTAAAAACAGAAGGTTAATTTTTGAATTAATAATCGCTGTTTTCATGGTGATTATGGCATTTGTCCGTTGGAAAATATTTGGAGGCGATCTATCCGGAAATGCTCAAAATATCTCCCAGCGTTTTTTTGTCCTGAACTTCCTTGTCATCGTCCTTTTTATCATGGAGCTCGGAAAGCTCAGCTTGATGGTAAACAAACTCAAGCTTAGTCCGTCGCTGGTTTTCATCCTTAGCTTTATCGTATTGATCTTCATCGGAGCGGCACTCCTTAGCCTTCCAAGATCTACCACTGTTCCAATCACTTTTATTGACGCTCTCTTCACTTCAACCAGTGCGGTGTGTGTAACCGGGCTGATAGTCGTGGATACTTCATCAGTTTTCACTGTTTTTGGCCAAACGATTTTAATTACCCTGATCCAAATTGGCGGACTGGGGATGATGACCTTTACCAGTTTTTTCGGTTTCTTTTTCAAAGGTAGTTTATCAATCGAAAACAGCCTGTATCTGAAAGATTATATTAACGAAAACAACGTAGGTGCCATTGGATCCACTCTTGTAAAAATCATCATTTTTACGCTCGCAGTGGAGTTAATCGGAGCAATATTGGTTTATGAATTGACTGGTCCGGAGCTGTTTTCGAATAATGCCTCACGAATGTTTTTTTCCATATTTCACTCTATTTCGGCATTCTGTAACGCCGGTTTTTCAACGCTTTACAACGGACTTTATGAGCCAGGATTCCGGGACCTTTACAACATGCACTTGGTAATTGCTTTTTGCATTATTCTGGGTGGTATCGGTTTTCCAGTATTCATCAATTACTACAATTACCTACAGAGAGTGTTATTGGGAGGGGTTCGGGATATCAAAGGTTTGGAGGATTATAAACATACCCCGAGAGTCTCAAACATCAATACCCGGCTGGTAATGAACACCACCGGAATCTTGTTGGTGGTCGGTTTTCTCATGTATTGGGCTTTTGAACAGGAAAATTCACTAAAAGGATTGAGCACTTACGGAAAAATCGTGACCTCTTTTTTTGGTTCGGTCACTCCAAGAACTGCAGGATTCAATTCAGTGGACATGACTACTCTTGCGGTGCCAACCGTCTTGTTTTATCTGATCCTGATGTGGATTGGTGCCTCCCCTGGATCTACAGGAGGGGGATTAAAGACGACTACATTTGCGGTCGCTATTTTGAATACCTGGAGCGTCGCAACCGGAAGAAGACGAGTTGAGGTCTTTGGCAGGGAAATAAGCGGAGAAACACTCAGAAAATCTTTTGCCGTGATTGCACTTTCCTTCCTTGTGATTGGAATCGGGGTTTTTCTTGTTATGATTTTCAATCCCGAGCTTGATATATTGGATGTCGCTTTTGAAGTGTTCAGCGCGTTTGCGACAGTTGGCCTGAGTTTGGGAATTACCGCAAAACTCACCTCCGCAAGTAAAATTGTGATTATGGTTGTAATGTTTTTGGGAAGAGTAGGAACTCTAACCATATTGGTAGCCATCACTCGGAAAATAGGAGAACAGCGTTATAAGTATCCGGAAGAATCCGTTATCGTTTCTTAATAAAATCATCATGAAATCGAGCATAATCCAGTACGTAAGGGACCACAGACTGGGATGATTACCAGTAATGCGAGATTCTCCCGAAACAAGTTCGTGACTGACTATCTGGCCCCTAAAAAACAAATAATAAACAGATGAAATATACTATTGTAGGCATGGGAAACTTTGGAGCCTTTCTTGCCCAAAGATTGACCGAATTGGGACATGAAGTAGTCGGTGTAGACAGTCGACCAAACCGAATCGAGATGATTCAGGATAAAATTACTCATGCCGTAGTCTTGGACGCGACAGACCTCCAAGCTGTGAAAAACCTTCCAATGAAAGATTGCGATGTGGTGATTATTGCCATAGGGGAAGATGTCGGAGCATCCATCATGACGACGGCCATTTTCAAGCAAATGAATCCAAAGAGAATCATCGGTCGGGCAATTAATGAGCTTCATGAAACTGTCATCCGAGCCATTGGAGTAGATGAGATTATTCATCCCGAGGAAGAAACTGCTCAGCGACTTGCCAAAAGACTGGAGCTGAAAGGAGTACTGGATTCTCTTGAGATTTCGGACGATTACAACATTGTGGAAGTTAAGTTGCCGAGAAGATATATTGGCTTAAGCTTAGTTGAAGCGAACATCCGAAATGAATTCTCGCTCAACATCCTCTCAACCATCAAAATGAAAGAGAAGACAAATCTTCTGGGAATGAAGTCTCTAAAAAAACAAGTAACGGGAGTAATCAAGTCAGATTATATATTTGCTGAAGAGGATATTCTTTTAATTTTTGGAATGGTCAAAGACATCCATAAATTCCTTAGCCTGGAAAGTTAACTGAACTTTTCCCCGCAATTTTTACAGTAATTATCCTCCTGATCTATTCCGTCCTTTCCACAAAAAGTACAGGTTCTCGAATTTTCAACAATTGGATACTGCTTTCTTTTAGCCATTTCTGAAGTCACTATCCCGGTGGGTACAGCTATGATCGCATAGCCCAGAAGCATGATCAGGGATGCAATAAATTGCCCCAGGGGAGTTTGAGGGGTAATATCTCCGAAACCAACTGTAGTCAGGGTCACAATCGACCAATACATCGATACCGGAATACTGGTAAATCCCGCTTCGGGGCCTTCAATTATAAACATCAAGGTTCCCATAATCAGAACAATCGTCAACACCGAAAACAGAAATAATTGAATCTTGGTGGCGCTGGCTTTTAATGCTCCCTTGATAAAATCAGCCTCTGAAATATATCGCCCTAGCTTCAAAACCCGAATGACCCGAAGCAATCGGAGTGCGCGAACCACTGTCAGAAGCTGGGTGTTTGCAATAAAAAGACCTAAATAACCGGGCAAAATGGCCAGCAAATCCACGATTCCATAAAAGCTCACCGCATAGCGAAACGTCTTTTTTGTAAGCCAGATTCTTAGCGCATATTCAATCGTAAAAAGTATGGTAAACACCCATTCCAATAAGTAAAAAGTCTTTCCAAATTTTAAGTGGAGCTCTGATACTGAGTCCAAAATAACTACTGTAACCGAACCCAATATCATGATCAGTACCACTACATCAAAGGTCCTTGAAGCCCGATCGTTGGATTCGAAGACAATGTGAGCGATACGTTTTTTCGAAAGATACATGGTGGAATTTAGCAAAAATGCGGGCCTAATCCAGATAATACACGCGCTTTACTCTCGTGCTGATGTTGGTGAGCAGTTCGTATGGGATGGTCCCGATCCGGTCGGCCAATTCCTTAAGCGAGATTTGCTCGCCGTAAATAATCGCTTCATCCCCGGCTTTCACATTCAGTTCACTCACATCTACCATCACCATATCCATGCAGACATTTCCAATTACAGGGGCCTTCTTGCCTTGGATCAGGACATAGCCTTTTCCGTTGCTGAAACGGCGATCATAGCCGTCAGCATATCCAATGGAAAGCGTGGCAATTTTCCCTCCTTTTGGAAGCATTCCTTTTCGGGAATACCCAACAGTTTCTCCCGGTTCAATTTTTTTCACCTGAGAAATCGTCGTTTTCAGAGTGCTGATTGGCCTGAGCGAGGCATCGTATTTTCCGGTGACTTCCACTCCGTAAAGCCCGATTCCTAAACGGACCATATCAAACTGGTATTCTGGAAAGGCTACAATCCCTGCGGAATTCAAAGCATGAACCAACGGTCTGTAAGGTAAAACTGCCAGGATTTCATCCTTCATTCCGGTGAATTGATGAAGCTGTGCCAACGAGAAATCTCTGTGAATATCCTCATCTGCTCCCACTAAATGGGTATAAATACTGGCGATATGAAGCTGGGAATTTTCGCGGATTAATCCCTTCAATTCCTCCAAATGTGAATCCTCAAATCCCAAGCGATTCATTCCGGTGTCCAGATCCAGATGAACGGATAATTGGGTCTGATGATTATGGCAATAATGAGCCAGGCTTTTGAAAAAGTCCGGACTGAAAACTACCGGCTCAAGGTCAAATTCCCGGCAAAGGTCAAAGGATTCCTCCACAGGGTTTAGGACCATAATCGGCAGTCTGATTCCTTGCTTTCGAAGTGTCACTCCCTCGTCGGAAAAAGCGACAGCCAGATAATCTACCATCATGGTTTGCAGGTGATTTGCGATTTCCACCGCTCCTCCGCCATAGGCAAAAGCCTTCACCATCACCATTACCTTGGTTCCGGAATTAATTTGCCTTTTGTAAAAATTGAAATTGTGGGTGAGCGCGTTGAGGTTGATTTCAAGTATGGTGCCGTGGATCCGCTGCTGAAGTCGATTGACCACCTGCTCAAAACCAAAAGATCTGGCGCCTGTAATCAGGACCAGATCATTCGAAAACTCCTCCGGGTCCAGTTGAGCAAGTAAATCCTCAGTGGTGGCAAATCCTGAATACTTCCCCGAAAATGATTTCTCCAGCCTTCCAATCTCTATTCCCACTCCGATGATATGATCTATTCCGTGATTTTGGATCAATTCGGTAACTTCTCCATAAATCCTATCCGGCATTCCCTGCTGAAGCAAATCGGAAAGAATCAGAACTTTTCGGCGCTTGGGTCGCTGCTGCTGAAGAAAATCCAGTGCAACTCTCAATCCTCCGAGATCATTATTGTAAGTGTCATCAATGATCAGTGAATCGTTGATTCCCGGCTTAAGCGTAAGCCTCATATCTACCGGCTTCAGATGATTGATTCCTACCTGAATGGATTCTGCTGCCTGTCCGAGCGTAAGAGCAGCCACTATGACATGCGTGATATTCTCAATCGATGCAGGGTCCATAAATGGAATCTGAAAGGTGAATGTGCTCAGATCCTTTTTCATCAAAATCATCCGGGTGCCGTATTCCATGCTTTTCAGAGACCTCGAAAAATCAGCTCCGGCTTCATCTGACCACGAAATCAATCGACCAGATTCTATACTTTGTTCGATTTGCTCCCGAACCATCTGCTGATCTTTGCAATATATAAGCAATTTGGAGTCACGGAAAAGAGAAAGTTTTTCGCGGATTTTTTCTTCCGTACTCTCAAATCCATCTTCATGTGCAGTCCCGATATTGGTGAAAATTCCCAGATCCGGACGGATCATTTTTTCCAAAATTGCCATTTCTCCGGCTTTTGAAACCCCGGCCTCTAAAATAGCAACCTGATGATACGGTTCGATTCCAAAGATTGACAAAGGCACTCCAACCTGGGAATTATAGCTTTTTGGGCTTTTGGCCACTGAATAGGTTTGGCTCAAAACCTGCCCCAACCATTCTTTTACGATGGTTTTGCCATTACTTCCGGTGATGCTGATGACTGGCTTTTTGAATTGCTCCCGCTGATATTTGGCCAAAGCCTGCAACGCTTTTCTTGTGTCCTGAACGGACACGATTCCTGCATTTCCGGCAAAAAATTTTCCAGATTCAAAATCATCGTGAACCAAAAATGCTGCAACTCCCTGAGCGGCTAACGCCGGAATAAAATCCTGCCCGTCAGCTTTGGCACCCCGTAGAGCTACAAATAGAGTTTTTCCCGGATTGATGATTTGCCTGGAATCGATGCTGAAATGAGAAATGACATTTTCTCCTTTCCCTGCCAGCATCTTCCCTTGGGTGAGAGTTGCTATCTTGTCAAGGCTCAGTTCCAGAAGCATATCAATCCTGAATTATTTCCTTTTTCTTAAAGAAGACTTGTTTGATCCATCTTGGTAGGAAAATTGCCCCCAAAAGCAGATATGGATAATAAGTAAGCAGCCTCCATAGAATGCTGGCCACAAAGGTATATGTTCCCAGAAACTGGGTGAAAAACTGTCCGAAGAAGAATTCAGCCGTACCACTGCTTCCCGGTGTAGGAGAGATCATCATCACAATCCACATGATCACCTGACGGGCAAAAACGATAACGTTTTCCGATATTGACAATGGAACATAGGCTGAAATTAGGGCATTCAGCATCAGATAGCGGGAGCTCCAGATGAAAATCGTTACCAAAATAAGTGGGAGCCAATACTTCCAATTTTTTCCAGACAATTCCTGGGACGCTTGAATGATTTGATTACCATATTCCTGGGCATCGTGCTTCCATTTACGAAGAAACTTGATAGAGAAAATCTTGATCAAAACCCATTTGAAAACTCTTGGCTTGTAGAAAAGTCCCAAGGCCATCAATAAGGTATACCCGGCATACAAACTGTAGCTAATCCAGAAAATCCCTTGCAGGCTCCTTTCCATCTGAGATTCGAGTACTTTGCTATCCGGAAAAATATTACCCTGGGCAAAAAAAAGAATGATCGGAGCTCCTATCACAAAAAAGAGATTGTCAAGAATCGCCGTCACCATCACATAAGCAATGGCTTTTCCCATTTTGATTCCCTCTTTATTTAAGATAAACATTGCTACCGCTGTACCTCCTACCACCGATGGAGTGACGGCAGAAGCAAACTCCCAAATAATGATCACATAGATGGACCGCCCCCAGCTTAGTTCCCTTCCGGTGATCTCTCGGATCCGGTAAACGTAGCCTGCATCTCTGAAGAGAATCACCAGAATTGCTAAGAAAATCCAGAGGGGTGCGGCATCAAAAACACTCTTGAGAGTATTTGCATTGACCGTGGGGTCAAAGTAAAACATGGCGAAAATGATCCCAAGGCCAATAAGAATGGGTAACCAAACTTTATTGGGATTGAGTGTTTGAAAAATCTTTTTGTTGTCTAGTTTCATACTCACGCTGCAGCGATTGGCTCAGTCTTCTCCACCCAAAAATTATTGTATCCCTCACCGATGACGATGGTTACCTGAGAAAGCTGGAGTAGTTCCAAAATGGCTAGGAAAGTATAAATCACGAAAATCTTGTCTGGGTTGAAAGAAATAAAATCGGTGAAAGGAACTTGGTTTTTAAAGCTGATTTTCTCCAGTACAAATTCCTTTTGCTGCTCAATTGTATAAGGATACTGAATTACCGTATGCATGGTTTCGTCAACCCTTGAAGCCATTTTGCTCATAGTTCGCTGGAAGACTTTCAAAAGCTTGAAAAGATCCACATGTTGCATTTCTGCATCTACATCTTCCAGCTTACTGAGCGATTGTAATTCAGAAACAAGGTTGCCTCTTTTTTCTTTAGAAAGCTGTAGAAATTCCAGATTTGCCAAATCCTCCACAACTGACTTATATTTCTTGTATTCAAGGAGGTTACGAATCAGCTCTTCCCTTGGGTCGATCTCTTCTCCCGAATCATTCAATTCCGGTCTTGGAATCAGCATCCTTGACTTAATTTTCATCAGCGTGGCTGCAAAGAGAATAAAGTCACTAGCAATTTCGATTTCCAATTTTTCCAGGTGGTGAATGTAATCGAGGAAATCATTGGTAATCTTAGCGATAGGAATGTCATAAATATCAAGCTCGTCTCGCTCAATGAAGAAGAGCATCAGGTCGAAAGGACCCTCGAAAAGCGGTAATTTGATTTCAAAACTCAAAGGATATTTAAATTAATGGTTAATTTTGGGTCCTTGTTGCCAAAGATATTCATTTAAGCTAAATTAATTTGACCACCAAAGAAAGAGAACGGCTACTCCTGCAGCTTAAAGCTGATTGAAAACAAAGTATTCACGTTAAAGTTATCTCTTTCTATCACCAATACTTGCAGATAAATGCTGATTCAACCCGGAGAATTACTAACCCAAATAAACAGCCCCGCTGACCTAAAGAAGTTTCCCAAGGATAAGTTGGTTCAAATCTGTGATGAACTGCGTCAGTTCATAGTGGACAATGTCTCTGTATATGGGGGTCACTTCGGCGCTAGTTTAGGAGTGGTAGAACTTACTGTTGCTCTCCATTATATCCTCAATACCCCCGAAGATCAGCTCGTCTGGGATGTAGGTCATCAGGCTTACGGCCATAAAATCCTCACCGGTAGAAGAGATCTGTTTTACACTAACCGGGTTTACGGAGGTCTTTCAGGATTTCCAAAAAGAAAGGAAAGTGAATATGATACCTTCGGAGTGGGTCACTCCAGTACTTCAATCTCTGCTGCCCTCGGTATGGCGGTTGCCTCTAAATACAAAGGCTCAAGTATTCAGCACGTTGCAGTGATCGGAGATGGATCAATGACAGGTGGGATGGCTTTCGAAGCCATGAACCATGCCGGTGTCAGCGACACTAATTTGCTGATTATCCTCAACGATAACTGCATGTCAATTGATCCGAATGTGGGCGCTCTGAAGGATTACCTAACAGACATCACCACCTCTCATACTTATAACAAAGCAAAAGATGAGGTATGGAAAATACTTGGAAAATTCAGCAAGTTTGGAAGCAGTGCACAAGAAGTAATTTCAAAAGTTGAAGGAGCAGTAAAATCTGCTTTGCTCAAGCAAAGCAACTTGTTCGAATCTCTTAACCTGAGATATTTCGGTCCTGTGGACGGACATGATGTCAATCATCTGGCAGAAATCCTTAAAGACCTGAAAGATATACCGGGACCAAAAATCCTTCACTGCATTACGGTGAAAGGCAAAGGGTACCAACCTGCCGAAATGGGTAATAAAACTACCTGGCATGCACCGGGGACATTTGACAAAGTCTCAGGAGAAATCTTCAAAAAGACACATTCAACTCCACAGGCTCCAAAATATCAGGATGTTTTTGGTCGCACTTTAGTTGAATTGGCAGAAATGGATAAGCGAATTATGGGAGTGACTCCCGCCATGCCATCCGGATCCTCCATGAATATCATGATGGATGCGATGCCCGATCGCGCTTTTGACGTCGGGATTGCAGAACAGCATGCTGTTACTTTCTCAGCCGGACTGGCTACTCAGGGATTGATTCCATTTTGCAATATTTACTCCACCTTCATGCAGCGTGCTTATGATCAGGTGATTCATGATGTTTGCCTTCAAAATCTTCCCGTCGTGCTTTGTCTTGACAGAGCAGGTTTTGCCGGAGCGGATGGGCCAACTCACCATGGAGCGTATGATCTCGCTTTTTTCAGATGCATTCCGAATCTGGTTGTTTCGGCGCCAATGAACGAAGAAGAACTTCGAAATCTGATGTACTCCGCAACTTTGCACGAAGGTCCATACTCCATTCGCTACCCACGCGGATCAGGTGTTATGCCGGAGTGGAAGACCCCGTTCAGAGAAATTCCCGCAGGACAGGGAAGAATCGTAAAAGAAGGCGAAGAAGTCGCAATTTTAAGTATCGGGCATATCGGAAACTATGCCGTTGAAGCCTGCAAAACCCTTGCAAAGGAAGGCTTAAATCCTGCTCATTACGACATGCGCTTTGTGAAGCCTCTTGATGAAGAGCTTTTGCATGAGATTTTTGGCAAGTTCAAAAAAGTAATAACCATTGAAGATGGCTGTATAATGGGAGGATTTGGTTCTGCTGTTCTGGAATGGATCTCGGACAATGGCTATCAGGCTCAAGTGAAGAGACTGGGAATCCCCGATGCGGTAATCGAACATGGCGAGCAAATGGAACTTCACCACGAGTGCGGATTTGATCCCGAGGGAATTGCGAATGCAGTTCGCAGCTTATCTGAAGTAGCAAAAGCACTCTGAATCTAAAAATCTCAAGTATCCTCAATGATTCATTTTTTTGGAAAGGGCAAAGGTCAGCCTGTTGTTCTGATTCATGGTTTCTGTGAAATTTCAGAAATGTGGCTAAGTTTTGCCGAAGAGCTTTCCTCAGATTTTCGGGTGATTTGTCCTGACTTGCCAGGTTTTGGAAAATCTCCGATCGACTCAGATCAAATCACTCTGGAAGAAGTCGCTGTCTTATTGGAGGAATGGATGACAGAAAATCAGATTTCCAATCCGATTGTAATTGGCCATTCTTTGGGAGGATATGTTGCGCTGGCACTACTGGAATTGATGGGAAGCAAAATGAAAGCAATCGGCCTTTTTCATTCCACGGCTTTTCCCGATGACCAGGAGAAAAAGGAAATGAGAGACCGAACGGTCATCTTCCTGATGAAAAACGGGGTAGACAAGTTCGTCACCACTTTTGTCCCGCAACTTTTCCCGGAGCCAAGAAGAGATGAACTTCAAACTCAAATTGATTTCGCAATAAAACAAGCAAAAGATTCCACGCTGGAGGGATTGATAGCGTTCACAAGAGCGATGAGAGACCGAAAAGATCGCTTGGAAATTTTGGACAACTTTTCCGGTCAGAAGCTATTAATCGCAGGAACTCTGGATGGCGCGGTGAAAATTGAAGCAAGCCGAGCTCAAAAAGAAGCTTTCACCGATTATTTCGAGCTGCAAGAAACCGGCCATATGGGAATGGTGGAACGAAAAAATGAGACGCTGGGAATAGTTAGGAACTTTTGTCTAAACTCGATTCGATAATCTCAGAGATTTTCAGAATTGGCCTTTTTTTTACTGGTTCGAGATAAGGAGCAACGGTTTTCCCATCAAAATCAAACAAGTCATCATAATCCCCTTTTTGCCTCCACGTAAAGAGCTGTGAAAATAGTTTTCCGTGAGAAAGTTCTAGCCTTCCTGTTTTTATAAATTTTTCGGAAAAGAATATTTTGACGCCATTGTGAGAATAGGCAGATTGATTTTCAAGCAAGACTAAGGCGAAAACGGCATAAAAAGCAGCATAATAAAGTCTGTTCATTGTTGAATTCCACTTTTTATTTACAGCAAGAAGTTCAGCATCCTCAAAGCTCTCAAAAGCCCTTTGTAGTCGTTAAGTCACAAGCTCTTTTTGAGATATGCTCATTTCAGACGAATCGCTTCCTTTTCAATTTTCTGGAAAAGTCTCGTTCCGGGTCGAGTTCTATTCCAGACCTTCTTCGTGTAAATCAATGGTGAGATTACTACCCCTGTTTTTAGCTCTAACTCATAAAAATCATCCATGATTGATTTTTCTTTGGATGCATCGATTGAATCCTCTTCCAAAAGCAACAAAATATCAAAGTCTGAATCAGATTTTTGTGTCTTTCTGGCCATTGAAACAAATAAGAAAACCTCCGAATCTGGATATTTTTCTTTTGCAAAGGATGTGATTAGCTCTAAAATTGCAGGTTGAGTCAACCTAAATATAATAAAAATTATACTTGGGAATTTTAAAGACCTCTCCCCAAAATCCCCATCAATTCCTCCAGATACTTTTGATCTGTCTCATCGAAATCAGCCAATAAATCGCTGTCTACATCGAGTACCATTACGACTTTTTCATCCTTGAAAACTGGAACTACAATCTCTGATTTGGAAGCCGAGCTGCAGGCAATATGTCCCGGAAAAGCATCCACATCGGGAACTAACTGGGTTTTTGCTTCTTTCCAGGCAGTTCCGCAGACACCTTTTCCAAAGGCAATTCGAGTGCATGCAATCGGTCCCTGAAATGGTCCCAATACCAGTTGATTATCTTTCACCAGATAGAAGCCAACCCAGAAAAATCCGAATGCCTCTTTCAAGGCGGCAGCGATATTGGCGAGATTTGAAATGAGGTCAGGCTCATCTGAAATCAAAGAATGAATTTGGGGGATGATCGCTTCGTACTTGATTGCTTTTGAAGCTTCCTCGGGAATGTATAAGTTTTCAGACACGGTGATAAATACGTAAAGAGTCTTCTTGAATAGAAAGCGTTTCGGTGGGTATTAAGTTTAAGTTGGGAGCAGAAATTCCTTCTCCAAATTCGGTCGGACCGGTGAAAACCCGGGCTTCATCCCAAAGACCCTCTTCGATGAATTTGTTGAGAACGAATGAACCACCTTCCACAATCAGACTTTGGATTTTCCGGGAATTCAAATCCTCTAAAATCTCTTTCAGCTCAAATCCCGGTTTCAATTTCACAAATTCGAGATTATCGGTTTTATCCGATTTAATGGTATTGTAGCAAATGGTGGGAACAATCTGATCAAATAAATTGAGGTTTTCGGGCAATTCCAGATTTGGGTCAATCACCAGCCTGAGCGGGTTCTTCCCGGTCCATTCTCTCACCGTCAAGCTTGGGTTATCATACTTTGCAGTGTTTTTCCCCACCAAAATGGCATCTTCTTCAGCTCTCCATTTGTGTACAAGTTGCCGGCCTCGGGCATTACTGATCCATTTGGAAGAATAATCTGATCTGGCCACAAACCCATCTTTGGACTGTGCCCATTTGAGGATCACATAGGGTCGCTTTTTTTCTATTTGGGTGAAAAATCGCCGGTTTTGCAATCTCGCTTCCCTTTCCAAAACTCCTGTAACGACCTCAATTCCTGCTTTCCGAAGGATTTCAACACCTTTTCCTCCTACAAGGGGATTGGAATCAAGCGCTCCAATCACAACTTTCTTCAGGCCTTTCTCCACCAAAAGATTTGCGCAAGGCGGAGTTTTGCCCCAATGAGCACAAGGCTCCAGGGAAACATAGGCCGTCGATTCAGAAAGCAACTCCGGATTTTTGATAGCGTTGATGGCGT
>JBILPR010000034.1:0-23950 GCA_044373795.1 Algoriphagus sp.
TCAGAAGGCCTTCCATTCTCATCTCAGACTCGTACATTTTCCCAAAATCTTCGTCTAGAAAAGTATAATTCATCGGCACCCTCGGTTCGTAAAATTTCCAGGCAGATTCCAGTTCACTGATTCCGGCTTTGATATCTCCACCCTGAAGTTTTACCGAGATATAATCCCTGAGAAAATATTCGTGCAGATACTCGATCACAAGTGGTTTGATTTCATTTCGGAAAGACTCAAAATTGAAATCCTCCACCATACCAATGACTTCGAGGGTAGCCTCATCATCAGCCCCTTGATTTTTTAGGATGAGCTGGCCGATTGGATTTTCGATGATTCCCAAGATTTCGGCGGCCTTTTGATTGATGATTGCTTTTTGAACATCCGCTCCGGCAACGGTTGAAAAGTTTCTCCCTTCCAGCAACTTGAACTTGTAGGTGTCGAGATAATTCGCGTCAGCCTCATACCAGTTCATTCCCTGCTCCTGAGTTCCTGTGGGCAAATTAAAGGACCGCATCTGAAACTGATTAGCCATTGGGATGCCTGTCGAAAAGCTCATTGACTCGACTTGGGTATTGGCTGCAAACCGACCGATAAAGTCCTCGCGTTGGCTATTCTGGATTTCCCCGTCATTATGAATAATTACCAGTTGCTCGCGCAAAAAACCAGGATCACTTTGCTGAATGTAATTCAATTGCCGCTGCACCACCAGAGTACAGATGATCAGGGTAATCGTGGTTGCAAATTGGAATACAACCAGCCCGTTTCTGAAACTATGGGAGTTTTTACCAAGGCTCAATTGCTTTTTCAGGACCAAAATGGGTCGAAATGAAGACAGATAGAATGCCGGATAAAAACCGGAAAGCAAGGTCATGACGAGGATAAGTATCGGCAAAAAACTCAAAATGAGCGGATTTTGAAGGAGGTTAAAATCAAGACTTTTCCCGGAAAGTTGATTAAAAAGTCCATTGGAAACCTCAACCAAGATTAGAGAGAAAATTACCGAGCAAAGCACCAAAATAAAAGCTTCGGTTAGAAACTGCCAGATCAATTGGGATTTACCTGAACCCATTACTTTTCGCACACCCACTTCCATTGTGCGAAGTCCGGCTTTGGCTGTGGCCAAATTCATGAAATTGATGCAGGCCAAAAGCAACACGAAAATCCCTACCAACCCAAAAAGGTAAACATAGCTTTCATAGCCATTGGGCTTTAGCTCACGAAGCAAATGTGACTGAAGATGAATGTCCTGAAGAGGCATTACTTTCAGCTGATAATCGGAATTTTGGGTACCATCGTCCAAAGCAGGTTTTGCATAATTTGCCGCCAATTGATCCAGTTTCCCTTCTACTACTTCTATTTTGTCAGCAGGAAATTTTACGTATGTGTAGAGAATTGACCAACTCCAATTATCCATCAGAAAAATCTCCTGATGCATTTCTGGCTCATACACGAGCATGTCAAAATCCAGATGAGATTGCTCAGGAATATCTTCTATTACCACTGCAATTTCTCTGGGGATCGGGTTGCTGCTGCCAATCAAAACTTGTTTCCCGACCACTTCTTCCGGGCTTAGGTTTCCAAAGTATTTTCTTGCTGCCGAAGCGGTAACCACAATATGATCTGGACCAGAAAGTGCCTTCTCTTTCTTTCCCGCAGCAATAGGAAAGTCGAACACTTCAAAAAATCCGGGCTCAGCATAAAACACCTTATCCTCCCGGAAAATCTGATCCATATTATTGCCTTGCGCTGGCTGAACCGTAAAATCATTCCATTTCAACAACCTGGTAACTGCTTCTATTTCTGGAATATCTGACTGAATTCTAGGGCCTAATGGAGGTGGTGCAGTAGCATAGCTGGCAGTAGCAATCTCTCCCCAATTAGAAGTGATTCTGAATACATTTTCAGATTCCGGGAAAAATCGATCGTAACTCAGTTCATCCTGAATGAAAAGTGAAATCATCAAAAATCCACTTATTCCCAGCGTCAAACCTAAAATATTGAGTACGGAGTAAAGCTTGTCTTTCCTCAAGATCCTCCAGGCGATTTTGATGTGATTTTTGAGCATCTTTTTACAATTGGAAAATTCTAAAATTGGAAGATTGAATGATTGGGAGTTGGAGGTTTGGAGAAAGAGAAACGTATTAGTTAAAGGTAGAAGAGCCACAAGTTTTCCAGTTCTTGCTTCCTGCCTCTTGGTTCTTAGTTCTTGGTTCTAAATTTTCGTCTCGAATCTCTTTATCTCTTATCCCGCAGTCTTTTTCCACTTTTGTGCCATGAAAAAAGGGCCATTCCTGCTCAAAAAAGCATTTTTCTGGAAATACAGCATTTTAAGTGCGAACATATTTGTTCGCATGCGCGCAAAAATCAAAAGCCTATGATCTTACTCAAGAATTTTTCATCAGAAATTCTTAGATTATTCTTTTTAATAGAACAAGCCATGTACGTTAAGAGGCATTATAGTTTATGGATGACGATCCGGTGGTCAAAAAATCTCCTGATCGGTGGCTTTTTGTATTCTATCGCAATCGTCACGATCTCCGAGCTGACCAATTTTCCATTTACACTTCCCTGGCAGCCAATTTCGGTGATTGGTGTAGCCGTCTCCTTTTATTTGGGTTTCAAAAACAACAATTCATACGACCGAACCTGGGAAGCCCGAAAAATCTGGGGTAGCATCCTGAACGATAGCCGAACTTTTGCAACGGCAATTTTCACCATGGTCAATCCTGAAGTGAGCGTGGAATGGAAAAAGAAAGTAATCTACCGCCACCTTGCCTGGCTTTTGGCTTTGAAGCATACCATGCGGAAAGGCAAGCCTTGGGAACATAATGGTGCAGTCGAAAAACTGGTGTACGCTCCACATTTCAGAGAAGAATGCCTTAAAGGAATGATCCCGGAAATTGAAAAATATCTGGATAAGGAGGAGTTGGAAGCCGTGCTGAATCATCATAATGTCCCCCGCCAAATCTTAACGAATCAGAGTCAAACTTTGAACGAGCTTTTTCAGAAGGGAGGAGTCACTGAGTACAAGCATGTTTGGCTACATCAATTGGTGAGCAGGTTTTTTGATGAGCAGGGAATGACTGAGCGAATCAAAAACTATCCTTTTCCCCGACAATATGCCTCGACAGGCCTTTGGATCAATTACATTTTCTGCAGCCTGATTCCTTTTGGTTTATTGGATATTTTTGAAATTTCAAAAAACATCCACGTCTGGCTCACAATCCCTTTTTCGACCATTATCATCTGGATTTTCTTCCTCGTGGACCGGATTGGTGATTTTTCTGAGAATCCATTTGAAGCCGCTTATAATGATGTGCCTATATCCGCTATTTCAAGAACCATTGAAATCGATCTGCTTGAAATGCTGGGAGAAGAAGACATTCCCGAGCCTTATCCGATAGAAAATGGCTTTCTCCTGTAGCAAAAACATCCACTGCTTACTTCCAACTTCCTTACTTCCAAACCTCCTTACTTCCCAGCCTCCCACTTTTTATTCGACCCTTCAAAATTAAACCCTAAACGGTCGCGGCTAGTCTAACCAAAATCAGGATATTAAGGAGGAAGCCGGAACTCCTCAGGATTTTGACAAAACCGGATTCAACAATTTATCAGGGAAGCCCGTTGACCTGATTTCAATTTCATACGCATTAACACTAACAAACCATAAAACAACCATGAGCGAATTGAGAAAAGAAGACATCCCTCAAGAGGTATTTGACCTCTACGATTACTATGCGCATAACAAAATGGACCGCAGGGAATTTATGGAAAAACTGTCGATCTATGCCGTAGGCGGCATTACGCTGGCTTCGCTGATGAGCGCCATGATGCCTAATTATGTGGACACGATCACGATCAAGCCGGGCGATTCGAGACTGAGTTCCGAGTACATCATGTACGATTCTCCGAAAGGCGGAGGAAGTATCAAAGGCTTACTCTCCATCCCAACTGAAGGAAACGGCAAGTTTCCAGGCGTTGTCGTGGTACACGAAAACAGGGGATTGAACCCATATATCGAAGATGTAGGACGGAGAGCCGGCGTAGCAGGATTTATTTCCCTTGCTCCCGACGCACTCACTCCACTCGGCGGCTATCCGGGAAATGACGACGATGGACGAGTCATGCAGCAAAAAAGGACCCGTGAGGAAATGCTGGAAGATTTCATCGCGGCGTATGAATACCTTATAAAACATCCTGATTGTAATGGCAAAGTAGGCGTGGTGGGATTTTGCTTTGGAGGGTGGATTGCCAATATGATGGCTGTTCGACTCCCTGAGTTGGGGGCTGCAGTTCCATTCTATGGCGGGCAACCGACTGCTGACGAAGCTGCCAAAATCAAAGCTCCCCTGTTGATCCAATATGCCGAACTCGACGAGCGTGTAAATGCTGGATGGCCGGCTTATGAAGAAGTACTGAAAGCAAATGGAGTGGAATATCAGATGCATATGTATCCGGGAGTCAATCATGGTTTCCACAACAATACCACTCCGAGATACGATGAACCGGCAGCCACGCTTGCCTGGGATCGGACGGTTGCCTTTTTCAAAGAGAAGCTGAAAGGTTGATTTTGAACCCGATATTCTAAATCTTACTCCAAGCAGAACAGGAAAATCCAATGGGTTTTCCTGTTTTTGTTTTGAAAAGGCTTTTTTGAAAAGAGATTTCCGGGCAAAAAGTCGTTACTCCCTCCCATTTATTGCAACTTTTGATATCAAAATGGACAAATGGTTTTTTCCCTCCACTTAATCGGAAACCTCTAAACTAATAATTCGTGATAAACCCCATGATCCGATCAAAGAACTTTCTGAATACCTTTTTCAATTAAATTGAACTGGACTTTTTCCTACTCTCAACACTCAACACATGCCAAAATCCATCAATGTAATTATCACAGGAAGCACCGGGATGATCGGCGAAGGAGTTCTTCATCGCTGCCTTGCTCATCCGCAGGTTTCTGAAGTATTACTCCTAAATCGTCGGCCCTATGGACTTTCCCATCCCAAACTGAAAGAGTTGATTCTTATCTCCTTTTTCGATCTTGGATCTGTCAAATCACAGCTCACCGGATACGATGCCTGCTTCTTTTGTGCAGGGGTTTCATCGCTGGGAATTTCGAAAGAGGAATATGAGAAAATCACGTATGATCTCACCCTGAACGTCGGCAAGACGCTGGCAGACCTGAATCCGAAGATGACCTTTACTTATGTCTCGGGTCAGGGAACGGATAGCACCGAAAAAGGAAAAAGCCATTGGGCGAGGATAAAAGGAAAGACCGAGAATGACCTTCGGAAATTGCCCTTCCGACATGTATTCGCTTATCGTCCGGGGTTTATTTATCCGATGGAAGGAATGAAAAACACCCTCAAAGCCTATAAATATGTAAACTGGCTTTTCCCAATAGGGAGAAAATTTTATCCAAATGGGTTCTCCAAACTGGAGGAAATAGGGGATTCCATGATCTCGGTTAGTTTGCACCGATACAAAGGATGGATACTGAACGGGAAAGAAATCACCGAAACTGCTTCCAACTTGTAATTGGAAAGTTGTGCGTACCAATATAAAAGTGAAGCAGACTCCCAAACCATGAATTTATATTTTCTGAAATAAAGGTTTCGATTAAACCCAAAGCCGGTTTTGAACTCAAAGAAGAAATTTTCCAGTCTATGAACCGATTGTTTTTTTTGGTTGCACTTGGGATTGTATCCCTTCTGATTTCTTCCTGTGATGAAGATGAAAACTTGCCTGACCCAGTCGATTCAGCCTATTACTACCCACCTATCTCAGGTACAGCTTGGGAGACGGTCAACCCACGGGATCTGGGCTGGAATGAGAGCAAACTCGGGGAACTGATCGATTACGTGGAGTCGAATAATTCGAGTGCATTCATCATTCTTTACAAAGGTAAAATCGTCACAGAAACCTATTGGAAAGGTTTTAATATTAATTCATCGGAGCGAATTTTTTCGGCTAGTAAAAGCATTGCAGGATTTCTGAGCGGATTAGCCTCAGAGCAGGGAAAGATCGATCTGGACAAAAAAGTCAGCGATTACATTGGCATCGGGTGGTCAAACAGTGCCCCGCTCCGGGAAAATCAAATCACCGTTCGCCATCTGATCAGCATGACAAGCGGGCTGGCGGAAGACCTGACCTATGAAGTACCTCCGGGCACCAAATGGTATTACAATACCATTGCCTACCACAAAGTCTATCAGATACTTGCTGCGGGATACGGCCAATCAAATACCCAATACACTTCTGAGCAACTCTGGAAAAAGATAGGGATGCAGGATTCCTATTGGGACACTGAACCCGGTGGAGGGCCATCCATGTCCTGTTCTGGTCGGGATATGGCAAGATTTGGACTGATGATCCTTTCCGAAGGAAAATGGAATGGGACTACCCTGATGGAGAATTCAACCTATTTCAATTCGATGCTCGAATCTTCCCAAAACCTGAATCCTTCTTATGGGTATCTCTGGTGGCTGAATGGCAAATCCTCCTTTATGCTTCCGGGGACATCAGGAGAGGTTTTTCCCGGGACATTGGTGGCAAATGCCCCTGCAGATATGGTATCTGCGCTGGGTTTTGGAGACAAAAAAATCTATGTGGTTCCGAGTGAAGACCTAGTAGTAATCAGACATGGGGCACCTTCAAACGCACCGGTGAGTTATGCCCTATCCAACTTTGACAACGAAATTTGGAAAAGGCTGATGGCAACTATAAATCAATAGGAGGAATTGAAACTCAAAGAAAAAGGTACTTCTGGGGAATTTTTTGCAGGGGCTGTGGTTCAAAATTCCCCAAATGATTTCATTTGCAATCAAATCTTCACCGAATAAGAAATTTAAGTTTTGCAGATGGAAGATTTATCATTCTTTAACATATCGCCTCTTAAAACCGCTCCGAAAACCAAAGACAATTCAAACTTTCAACGGCAATCCTTAAAAAGACATTGATCCTCTGAATCTGATCTCTCCTGCAAAAATCCATACTCTTAAATGCAGAAAACTTCAGGATTTTTCACATCATTTTCTAAGACCGGCCTTCCAGGAGTGCACTTTATTTTTATACCAAATCCCCCTTACCTTCTTTAAAACGGAGCAATTCTTTGAAATGAAATCATTTCCAAATGCACTTTTTTATGCGCCATTCAAAGATCTGAATCTACCCATCTTTATTTTCACTTTTTAAATCAACCCATGAATAAACTCTGAAAATAGGTGCCCGAAAAGACACTTGAGCCTTTCAAATTTTACCTCGTGGTAAGGATTTCACTTCATTCAATTATGTAATTAACTTTTGAATTTCGGGGATTTACTTAAAATTATCTAAGTATAATCTTGTAAAACAACTTGATTTTCAAAGGAATAAAATTTGGGAAAAATTAGATTTCGGGCGTGGCATAAAACTGGCAACCAATCTTGAGTACAGAATGAGTCAGAAAGAATTTACTGATGGGAAACCAACCAACAATTCCAATGACCAATCTCGATCACTTATACAACCATACTACAATGACCAATACAAATCAGGACAAGGCCACAAGCCAACCCCCAAAAAAAAGCAATACAGCAAAGTCTCACATGCAATCTTCCCAATTGATGCAGCTGTTTGAAGACGGATTGAAAGACATCTATTGGGCTGAAAATGCGCTTGTAAAATCACTTCCCATGATGATCGAAAAAGCCACCTCACCAGAACTGATAGAGGTTTTGACATCTCATCTGGCTGAAACCAAGGCTCAGATTGCTCGTCTGGAAGATGTTTTCCTGACTTTTGGGAAAAAAGCTGCTGCTGAAAAATGTGAGGCAATCGCAGGCTTGATCAAAGAAGCGGAATCCATTATCCAAGATTGCGAAGAAGGCTCCATGAGAGACGCGGGAATAATTGCTGCCGCTCAGAAAATTGACCATTATGAAATCGCGACCTACGGTACCCTTCGCCAGTTTGCTGAGACTCTCGGCATGAGCGAGGCTACCAAAATGCTCAAGAAAAGTCTGGAAGAAGAAAAAGCTTCTGACGAAAAATTGACGATTGTAGCCGTATCGGCTATCAATATTGAAGCTTCTGAGACTAGAGCTTAAGATATGAATAATCTATTCAGAGGTTTGATTGCAGGCGCCGGCGCGAAGACATTTGGCGGAGGCTGCTTAGGTACCATTGTTATTTTCTTTATCATTTGGGCCCTTTTGGGACAGTGCAGTTAAATCAACTTCCTCCCACCTCGACAATAATACTTAAATTTTTATTTTTCATTTAAAGCCGATTAAAAATGTCAATCCAAACTGTTAACCCTTTTACCAACAAAATAGAAAAATCATTTGATGAAATGACCGATCAGGCGTTGGAAGCAGCTGTGGTAAAAGCCGAAATGGCTTTCGCTGATTGGAAAGAAACCGATTACCAACTGCGTGCAGATTTATTGCACGAAGTGGCCACTCTGATGCGAGTAAAAAAAAACTCACTGGCAAAAATCATTACTCTGGAGATGGGCAAACTCATTGCTCAGGCTGAAGGTGAAATTGATTTGAGTGCAGATATCTTCGATTACTATGCTGAGAACGGCGAAAAATTCCTTGAGGACAAAGTTCTTCAACCGGAGCTCGGGGAAGCGATCATCCGAAATAATCCTATCGGAATATTGCTGGGTGTGATGCCCTGGAATTTTCCTTTTTATCAGGTAGCTCGATTTGTCGCTCCCAATATCATGGCAGGCAATACTATATTATTGAAACATGCTTCTATCGTGCCGCAATGTGCAGCTGCGCTTGAGGCACTTTTTGAAGAGTCCAAAGCACCCAAAGGCCTATATACGAATCTCTATATCGCAGGCAAGCGGGCAACTGATCTTGTCGCTGATAAAAGGGTCAAGGGCGTATCTCTGACAGGAAGTGAAGGAGCCGGAGCAAGTGTGGCGGCCGAAGCAGGAAAAAATCTGAAGAAGGTGGTTTTGGAACTCGGAGGCAACGATGTCTTTATCATTCTGGAAGATGCGGACATGGAAAAAACAGTTGAGTGGGCAGTAGTCGGCAGAATGAATAATAACGGGCAGTGCTGTGTGGCATCCAAGCGATTTATCGCATTGGAGTCCATAGCAGATGAGTTCCTGAAACAATTCAAAGAAAAACTTTCAAATATGAAAGTTGGAGACCCTATGGATCCTTCCACGGAATTGGGACCGTTAAGCAGTGAAGAAGCAGCAGAGAATTTGGCGGACCAGGTGAAACGCTCTGTAAGTAAAGGTGCAAAAGTATTGCTTGGCGGCAAACGAGCAGATCGTGATGGTGCATTTATGGAACCCACTATTCTCTCCGGATTAAAGCCGGGAATCCCTGCTTATCATGAAGAATTATTTGGCCCGGTAGCCTCTTTCTATCGCGTAAAAGACGAGCAAGCCGCCATAGATCTGGCAAATGACTCTGATTTTGGGCTTGGCGCTTCTATTTTCACACAAGACATCGCACGTGGAAAAAGAATAGCTGATCAAATCGATTCGGGAATGGTTTTTATCAATCACCCTACGTGGACTCAGGCAGACCTTCCTTTTGGTGGCACGAAAAGTTCGGGCTTTGGCAGGGAACTTTCAGAACTTGGAATCCACGAGTTTGTCAATAAAAAACTCATTCGTGTCAGCGGACTCAATGATCCATTTTAATTCATTATATAAATAACCTGAGCAACTGGATTATTCCAAAGAGTATAATTTTTTAAGAAGTTGACTCCAACGACGCTCAGCCACTTGGCAAGCTAAGACTGTTCAACGGGGAGGAAAAAGGAGATTTACTTCTTCTTCCTCCCTTTTTTTTATTGAATGGTTTGTGTCTAGGCTGTAAATCCTCCGTCGACCACATTGGTGGTGCCGGTGATAAACTTACTACGCTCAGAAGCAAGGAAGAGCGCCATCTGGGCGATGTCAATATTATCAGCATAATGTCCGAGAGGAATCATTTTGGTAAATCCTTCTTTCACCGCTGCACCTGCTCCCGGCGCAAATTGCTCTTCCAATGATCTCATCATTCGATTATCTACAGGAGACGGATGAATGGTGTTGACCCGAATTTTATCAGGAGCTCCTTCAAGAGCACCCGTTCTCATCAATCCAATAGTTGCATGTTTGCTCGCTACATACGCACTGACCTGAGCTGTACCGCGAAGTCCCGCAACCGAAGATGTAATGATTACCGAACCTCCGCCACCTTGCTTCAGTGCGGGAAATCCATATTTCATTCCCAGCCAAACACCTTTCACATTGACTCCGATCACCTGATCAAAAACCTCCTCCGGATAATCCGACATAAGCTTGACAACTCCCTCCACTCCTGCATTTAGGAATAAAACGTCAATTTTTCCAAAGGCTTTAAGTGATTCCTCTGTGTATCGCTTCACGTCAGAAGCTTTGGACACGTCTGCCTGAATGTAGAGGACATTTTTTCCTTCAAGTTCCTTTTTAGCCTCATCCAGATTTTTCTGGCTGAAGTCCACCAAAGCGACTCCTTTTGCCCCTTCTTTCAGAAAAAGTTTGGCCGTGGCAAGTCCTATTCCGCCTGCTCCGCCTGTGATAATTGCGAATTTATCTCTTAGTTCCATGGTAAAATGTTTTGGTTTAATCTTCCTCTAACTTAACCATTTAGAAAAAGAGAAGTCCTGACAAGAATCATGTTTGCAGCATAAAATTGCTATTGCAACCAAATCTCTGAAAAAACCCATCCTCAACCTTCCTTAATAGATCGCTTTTTTTTCAAAGATCCTTTCCCTAATTTCTGCCATTGATAACCACCTCCAATGAAAAGATATTTCTACCTGCCCATCCTTTTTCTAAGTATTCAGGTCTTTGGCCAAGCTCCCGATCGGGCCAAATTGGTACAACTCACCGAGAAGCAATGGCAACCCGCTCTTCGCATGCTGAATGAGATTGTCAGCATACCTAACGATGCACACTTTCCGGAGCAAATTCAAAAGAATCTGGACTGGTGCGAGCAGGTATTTGCAGCAAGAGGCTGGAACCGTGAGTTGCTGGAAACCGGAGGAATCCCCCTGATGCTTGTAGAGAAAAAGCAAGCTGGAGCAAGCAAAACCGCACTTTTCTATTTCCACGTAGATGGCCAGGCTGTTGATATAAGTAAATGGAATCAGCCGGATGCGTATGTACCGGTCTTGAAAGCTCAAAATTCCGTAGGGGAATGGGAAGCGATTCCTATGGAAAAACTCAAAACCGAATACAATCCGGAATGGAGAATATTCGCACGATCAAGCTCTGACGACAAAGGCCCGATTGCGATGTTCCTGACCGCTTGGGATGCTTTGACTGAAGCCGGTTTGGCACCTGATTATAATGTAAAAGTGATACTTGATTTTGAAGAGGAAATGGGTTCTCCACTACTTCCTCAGGCGGTTGTCCGCCACAAAGCAAAACTTACAGCAGACCTTATGCTGATTATGGATGGACCTCGTCATACCAGCAACGAACCAACCTTGAGCTACGGGGCAAGGGGGATTTCCGATATGACATTGACTACTTATGGCCCAAAACTCCCGCAGCACAGCGGTCATTATGGTAACTATGCCCCAAACCCGGCTTTATTGCTTTCGCAGCTTCTTTCTTCCATGAAGGATGAAAACGGAAAAGTAATCATTCCTGGTTTCTACGATGGAATCAGCTTTTCAGACGAGGAGAGAGCGATTTTTGCGAAAGTTCCGGATAATGAACCGTCCGTTCAGAAGCGATTAGGAATCTCAAGAACCGACCAGGTCGGCATCAGTTATCAGGAAAGCATCAATTACCCTTCGCTGAATATCAGGGGCTTGTCTTCCGGGTATGTGGGAAGCCAATCGACCACGATCATCCCGGCTATTGCCATCGCAGAACTTGACATGAGATTAGTGCCTGAGTCTGACCCAAATCGCCTTTTTGGATTGATTGAAAACCATATTGAGAAACAGGGATTTCATATCGTGGAAAAAGATCCGACTGATGCAGAGCGGATGCAATATTCAAAAATAGTGAAGATGGAAAAATCAATTTCCTATCAGGCTTTCCGTACACCGATGAATTCTGAAGCGGGAGCTTGGCTGAGATCTGCGATGAACAGAGCATTTGGGAAAGATCCTGTTCAGATTCGAATCTCCGGAGGTTCCATTCCGATTTCGCCTTTTGTGGATGCGTTAGGCATTCCCGCAGTGACTATTCCTACCGTAAATGCAGACAACAATCAGCATAGCCCTAATGAAAATCTCCGATTGGGAAATTACAAAGAAGGGATTCTGACGATCATGAGTGTGTTGACGCAGCCATTGAAATAGTTGGCGGTTATCGGTTTTGTGTTGTCGGTCTGAAGCGGGAAGTTGGAAGTTGAGGTGAGTCGGTTGTCCGTTACATTTCTGCTACTGATCACTAAGACTGAATAGCCTGCAAATTGAACACTGGGACTGTTTAACCGACAACACATAACCCACATCTGACAACTGAATCCTATTTCTTAAAGCTGTACAAATACGGTGCTTTGTGCGAGCCACCGGAAAAGAGCTTTTCGTGCCTCTCCAAAATATCCAGGCTTAGAATTTTTCTTTGAAAATTAGCGCGGTTGAGTTCCTCTCCGAGGATTGCTTCATAGACTTGCTGCAAATCTTTCATAGTGAAAAGTTCCGGTAATAAATTGATGCTAAGAAGCTTTTGATCGAGATGAGTTCGAAGATGGTTCAGGGCTTTTTGCACGATGAAATTATGATCCAAAATCAATTCCGGCAACTTATCCACTTCATACCAGCCGATTGAATCCGATAGCTTATCAGGCTTTGGCTCCACTTCCTCATAATTGATCAAGGCATAATATCCTACCGTGAGAAACCGCTCAAAAAGCCATTGATCTTGCTGATCATAGCCAAAAGGCTCCATGATTTTCATCATGACTTCAGGCTTGAATCGCTCCATCGAACCGAAAGTGTAAAACTGCTCCAAATAAACTTCATCCAGTCCGGTCCGCTCTTTCAGTCCTCGCTGTACGGCATCGTCAAGAGATTCATTGATTCCAACAAATCCTCCCGGGAGGGCAAACCAACCTGTTTTATGGTATTCCATCAACAGGATCTTCAGCTTTTCCCCCGAAAAACCAAAGACCACCGAGTCGTATGCGATGTGAGGCAAAAAGTCAGAAGGATTCGGATTCGCCATATTTGAAGATCTATTTATTGGCAAATAAGTTGGAATTTATAGAATAAGCAATTACCATTGTTTCACAGTGAAACAATGAATTCAAACTTATGAAACTTGCTCTTTCAATATTCCTGCTTGTTATGATTTCTTTTGTGCTATTGCCAGTGCAAATTAAGGCTCAGGAAAACAACACAATTGCCGTTCAAACAAAAATCATAAACGGAGTTATCGAAGGAAATTACGACACCAAAACCGGAATTCAGACTTTCCTGGGAATTCCTTTTGCAAAACCTCCTATTGGCGAACTAAGATGGAAAGCTCCTCAACCTTCAGAAAGCTGGACAGGAGTGAAACAAACCAAGAAATTTGGTCCTCGTGCGATGCAAGCTCCTATTTTCGGAGACATGGATTTTAAATCAGACGGGATCAGTGAAGATTGCCTTTACCTGAATGTCTGGTCCCCAGCCAAACGCAACACCAAAGATCTTCCTGTTCTGGTTTATTTCTACGGTGGAGGATTTTCCGCAGGTGATGGCTCCGAGCCACGATACAACGGCGAAGCCATGTCCAAAAAGGGAATTGTGGTTGTGACTGTGAATTACCGACTGGGGCTATTTGGCTTTTTGGCACATCCTGACCTGACTGCCGAAACAGCACACAAAGGTTCGGGAAATTATGGCCTGATGGATCAGGCTGCCTCTTTGCAATGGGTAAAAGATAACATCGCCTCTTTTGGAGGTGACCCGTCCAAAATAACTATCGCCGGAGAATCTGCGGGATCGATTTCGGTCAGCTATCAGATGGCATCCCCGATATCTAAGGGTTTGATCGCCGGAGCAATCGGTGAATCCGGCGCGGGCATCAATCCGACTTTGGCACCATCGCCATTGGCTGATGCTGAAAAAATCGGAATCGAATTTGTCACCAATGCCGGCTATAAGAGCATCAAAGAAATGCGTGCGCTTTCTTCCCGGGATTTGTACGAGGTCTTTTTGGAATCAAAGAGATTTGGTTTCCCGGTAACACTTGACAATCATTTCCTGCCAAAAACTTTACCCGAAATTTTCGAAGCGAAAGAACAAGCAATGGTCCCGCTTTTGGCTGGTTGGAACTCTGCTGAATCGGGAGGAAATGGATTCATGCAAGGTAAAGGCTACACACCGGAAGCTTTCATCTCACGAGTGAAAGAAGTATATCCCAACGACTACGAAGAAGTATTTAAGCTCCATCCACATGCAGATGCAAAACAAGTAGAACGCGCTGCGACAGATTTGGCATCCGATCGATTCATCGCCTATAGTACCTGGAAATGGCTGGATCTGCATGCTAAAAACTCCGATCAGCCGGTTTACAGATATCTATACAGCAAACTCCGTCCACCACTGAGGGATCAGAGCTTGACCACCGGTCTTGCAGGAGGTACGATGCTTGCAACAGGGCCCAAAGCTCCCGAGCCAATCGGAGCCCCACATGCTTGTGAGATTGAATATGCGATGGGTAATCTTCATCTGGTGAATGCTTTTGCATGGACTCCGGAAGACTTCAAAGTGTCCGAAACGATGATGAACTACTTTGCAAACTTTATCAAAACGGGTAATCCGAATGCAGATGGTCTTCCGGAATGGAAAAAAGTAATTGGATCAGAAATAAATCCTTCGTTAATTAATATAAATTTTGAAACAACGGCAGAAACAGCGAATGATGCCAGATATATTTTCCATGACAAATCGTTTGGAAACAGAAAGTAAGCTTGCCGATAAAAACTTAACTATTGAAAGGGGGCCGAATGGCCTCCTTTCTTGATTTAAGACAGTTTTGAAAAAAAAACATCAGCTTACACCTTCCTGCTGGCAATTACCATTTTGACGGTCCCATAATCGTATTTTCCTTCAAAATGCTCCCTTATAGATGCCATGTCTTTGAAATTGTCGAGCTGTGAATCGATCTCCGAAATCACAGACTGAGGCAAGCAATCCTTCAGCTCAATTCGGCCAAGTTCAATCCCGCTGGCTAAATGACTTTTGATCGTGGACTCTGCCAGAATCCTCTCTTTTGCGATTTCCTCGATGCTTTTTCCAGCTTTGTGAAGTTCAAAAGTAACCTCATGCGTGTCACCTTTTTTTCGTTTTGGCTTGGCCGAACTTGCCTTTTTCCTTCCGGTTTTGGTTTTGATTTCTTTGATTTTCTCAGACGCTTTTTCTTTTGCAATTTCTAAAAACTGCAATCTTAGCGATTTAACCTGCATCTCCAGATCGTCCATTTTTCCGGGAATATCCCCTTTCAGAATTGCCTGAATCAACCTCCCCACTTTGGATATTTCAAGATATTTTTTCAAAATACCCTCTTCTATTCCGTCGAGGCCTTCCAGGTATTTTTTGGTTTGAGAAAACTGCTCCACCATTCCTCGATGAACCAGGATTCTCTTTAGCGTTTTGGACAAAAGTTCACGGTAATACTGGCCACCTTTTTCGAGGCGCTCCATGAGTTTATCTTCTTGCTGAGTCTGCAAAAGCTGAAACAACTGTCGGGAGAACCGCTGCGTGTTTTCTCTCTCTTCTGCCAAGAGCTGGAAAACTTCCGGAATTGCCACCAGCATTTCAGGATCTTCAAATTCCAGACTGCTTTCCTGATTTTTTTGAAAATAATCTAGGTCCTGCAAGATCCCCCTGAAGTCAAATGACCGGTTGAGCAATTGTCCCAAATACTGGTTTTGATGCTGATGAAGAAGATCTTCAAGCCTGGATTGGCCTTTTACTCCCTGCGAAAAATTCACCACCTGATTGTCTGAAAAAATCAAATCCGACTGGATTCGGCTTCTCAAAATCAATCCATCCAGACTCCTTAATCTGGATAGTGCGACATAAACTTGTCCGGGTGCAAATGCCTGTCCCACGTCGATTACAGCCCGATCAAACGTCAACCCCTGACTTTTATGCACTGTCACTGCCCAGGCTAATTTGACTGGATATTGTGAAAATGTCCCGATCACTTCCTCATCCAATTCCTTGGTTTGAGAGTTGATGATGTACTTTTTATTTTCCCAAAGCTCTTTTCGCAGGTTATATTCCTGCTCTGATCCTTCAAGTTTGACTGTTATTTCCTCCTTTTTCAAAGAGATGACGGTCGCAAGTTTCCCATTGAAATATTGGGCATAACCGGAGCTGTCATTTTTTACAAACATGATCTGAGCTCCTTCCCGGAGTTCAAGCCTTCGGGGAAGCGGGAAAAGCGATTCGGGAAAATCATCTGTAACCTCGGCATCGTAATAAAAGGAAGTTTCTTCCAACGCCTGAAGCTCCTTCTGATTCAATTCATCCGCTTTTCTGTTATGGGTGGTGATGGTGATGCAAGCAGGAAGTTGTTTTACTTCTTCAGCCGTTTTGAAATGTTTGTTCAGCAAGCGAATATCATCCGCGGTAATCTGATTGTCCCTCAGGTGATTGAGCACATCGATGAATTCCTGATCCTGCTGGCGAAAAATCTTATCCAGTTCGAGGTAAACCATTCCTGAGTTTTGCAAAGCTTTGGCCTCAAAGAAATGCATGCTAGGATAAAACCGACTCAGGATCTGCCATTCCTGTTCGCGGACAATCGGCGGAAGCTGGTACAAATCGCCGATCATGAGCACCTGGACTCCTCCAAACGGATCGCTAAAATTGCCTTTTACACTTCTCATCCTGTAATCAATCGCATCCAGAATATCGGCACGAAGCATACTGACCTCATCGATCACGAGCAAATCAATGGACCGCAACACGCTTTTGCGGAGGTGATTTAGCGGGTGTTTACGGGCAAGTGTATGTTGAGTAAAAAACCCAAACTGGTCGGTAAAATTACCTTCAGGCTCACGAACCGGGAGAAAACTTCCCATGGGAAGTAGGAATTGAGAATGGATCGTCACTCCTTTTGCATGCAATGCAGCAATTCCTGTTGGTGCGAGGATGACGTGTCGCTTATGCGTTTGATTGACCAGATTTCGAAGAAAAGTAGTCTTGCCTGTTCCAGCCTTCCCGGTCAAAAAAATCGGAGCGCCTGTATTGTTTACAAACTTTGCCGCCAGCTCCAGCTTGTCGGTCGATTCAATATCCATTCAACTAAATTAATCTGCAATTTTAGATTTCAGCACTCCTAACTCACTTTTTTTACTTGCTTATAATAGCTCGGTCAAAAATACCAACTTTGGATTCTTAATCCTGAAATTACGAATATGTACATCCATCCGCTCAATAAATGGGAAGACGAACCCGAAATCGTTGATTTTATCCGAAAGAATGCTTTTGGAACGTTGATTTCGCAAGTCGAGGGAAAGCCGTGGGCAACTCATCTGCCTTTTGTGCTGGGGAAAAATAATTCAGGCGAGCCAGTTTTGAGCGGTCACTTAGCCAAAGCAAATCAGCAATGGAAGTCGATTTCTGAAAATGAAGATGTATTGGTGATTTTTCAGGGACCACATGCTTACATTTCCTCCTCCTGGTATAATCATGAGAATGTCCCTACCTGGAACTATTTGGCAGTTCATGTCACTGGAAAAATCCGGTTAATCGAAGGAGAAGAATTGATGGATCATCTCAAGAGCCTGACAGATATTTACGAAGAAGGTCGCCCCAATCGCGTGCGTGTTGAATCAATGAACGAAACATACGTAGCCGGGCAATTAAGAGCTTTGGTTGGGTTTGAGATCAAAATCGAAGAAGTAAAAGCTGCTGCGAAACTCTCGCAAAACAGGGACAATGTGAATTATCAAAACATAATCGAAAAGCTGAAAGAAAGTGAATTTCGGCTCGATAAGGATGTGGCTTCAGAAATGGAAAAAAGAAGAGCAAAAACCTGATCGAACAAAAAAAGAGCCTCTTTCGAGGCTCTCTGAATTTTTATGAAATTCTAAAATATTAGAATCCTGACACAGTCAATCTTCCACCAGTAACTACTTTTCCACTTAGAGATGGAGTTGTTGTTGCCTGTCCTAAGATCGCAGCTTTAATTTGAGCAGCAGTTGCACCCGGATTTAGTGAAGCGTAAAGCGCTGCGGCGCCCGACACGTGGGGCGTGGCCATTGATGTGCCGTTGTAGCTTGCATAGCCCGATCCAACAGTGGCATTTTTACCTTTTCCAACTGCAATAGGAACTGTAGACCAAATAGCTGAACCCGGAGCCCCGATGTCAACTGTAGTAGCACCAAACTGAGAGAAGGTTGATAAAGAACCGTTACTAGCAATAGAAGCGACTGCAATGATATTGGCACTCGTATATCCGGAAGGAAAGCTTGCTATTGCATCATTATTTCCCGAGTTATTTCCTGCCGCCGCAATAAATAAGATCCCAGCAGTATTTGCCCGGTCAATTGCGTCCTTCAACCCCTGAGAGAAACCTCCTCCACCCCATGAATTGTTAGTCGCTACAATGTTTACTCCCTTATTTTTCAAACCAGTGAAATAATCAACCGCCTTAATTGCATTAGCTGTTGTACCGCCCTGGCTTCCCAAAAACTTAGCTCCCAGTAATTTCACGTTCCATACTACACCGGCAACGCCTATTCCATTTCCTCCTTTTCCTCCAATTGTCCCGGCTACGTGAGTTCCGTGATCGTCTCCGGTTCCGTCAAATACAGAACTATTGTTTCCGTCGAAATCCCATCCATAGACATCATCCACAAGACCATTTCCGTCATTATCAATTCCGTCTCCGGCAGTTTCTCCAGGGTTTGTTCCGGCATTTGCAGCGATATCGACGTGGGTGTACATGTATCCCTCATCGATAATTCCGATGTAAACATTATTGCTGCCAAGTTTATTGTTTGTCCAAGCTGTTGCGGCACCTGAGCCGAATGTGTTTCCTCCAGCTGACATTCCCCAAAGAGAGCCATTGGTGAAGTAAGTATCATTAGAAGTTGCATAATGCTGATAAATCCAGTTTGGCTCGGCATATTCCACTTCAGGCATTCCTCTTAGTCTTTCGATAGCTGCCTCTGTACCCATGCCTGATTTTACCAACACAAGCTCTCCGGATTCACCGCCCTTACGGGCATTTGCAAGACTCATCGCCTCAGTCTTGATTTCTTCTACTACCTGTGCATTGATCATAGTAAGGATTTCCGCAGATAATCTTGAACCTTTTTCTCCGCCAGTTTTGAATTTTATCAGCAGCTCTCCGGCGACAAAATTGTCACCCATCATTCGCTCCGTTGCATCCTGAATCGCCACATTTTCTTCGATCACATCAGTACAGGATACCGCCAGACCCATCATTGCCGCAAGCGATAAAAGTGAGTTAATTTTTTTCATGAGTTTCTATTTGGTTAATGATATGTAGAAAAATATGATTTTTTCAGAATATTCTATGCATTCTATTCCATTTGTTGGAATTATTTTTTTCGAACTAATTAAAACGAATAATTAAACAAAATAAATGCTGTTTAAATAAAATAAGAATTAATGTTTTAGGAATTTTCCGAATATTTTGCATTCGGGCAAATCTTAATTAAAAGTAAGGTTAGGCTTCAGTTCTTTTACTCGAATGTGATTAACTTAGAGTAAATCAAAATCCATTTTTATTATGAACAAGGAAGAAATAAAATCCAAGGCAAAAAAGGCCATTGATGAGGCATATGCCAAGATCTCCGAATTAGAAAGTAAAAGAGATCAAATGTCGAGCGAACTAAAAGCAGAATTTGATGAAAAAATCAAGACGCTGAAGGCAAAAGGTGAAGAGCTAAAGCAAAAAATCGGTTCTTATGAAGATGAAGGAGAAGACAAATGGGATGAAGTCAAAGAAGTACTTATAGATTCCATGGATTCATTTAAGCAAGGATTTGTCAAACTAGGAAAGCTGTTTGACTAAAAGTAAAAAGGCCGGTTAACCGGCCTTTTTGCTTTTAGTCACCTTGTCCAATTTTCTCCGGATTCAGGGATATGCCATTTAATTGTTTTTAGACTTATTGTTTCTGTTTTCCTTCACATCCATTATTCTTTTTCCCAATCCTGAAGGAATTACTTCAAAGAAACCATCCTTTGCTGAAAGCCAGATCAGGTTGAAGGGCGATCGGTATCTGTTTCTTATGGTCGTATATGACGGAGTCCGGTAACTTTTATTTCCGGGAAGATTATCCCTGTTGATCCCAAGATTTGCCAGTTTGGACAAAACTTCATTTTTCTTTTCAACACCTTCTTCGGTCATTTTTGACAGGTCAATTTCCAAATCCTGATAGTCAATGGTAAATCTGTTCTTAGATTTGTATGCATCGGCTTCCATTTCCAAAACCATCCCCCTAAGCTTACCACTCCCTATTTTCACAGAAGCCATTAGCTCCAAAGTTGGATTTAATTTGGCCATATCCATGGGGCCAAGGATAGCCAAAAGTTTGAAAATACCTGAATTGTAAGGCACTGTAAGATTGACTTTCATCGCTCCCGCCCCGTTGAGTTTTGTTTCGGCTTCTAATAGAAGTTCTCCATCTCTCTGCATCGAATCAATCGAAAATACATTCAGAATCATTGCGTTGACCTCTCTGAAGTAAATTGTTCCTGCTTCAGATTTTCCTTTGGGAATCTCCGAATATGAAATATCCGAATTGACTATTTGAAGCGTATCGAGCTTGACCGGAAAAGGTATCGATTCAATCAATTCTTCAATTCTCACCTTGACAACATCAGGCGGACGGGGTATATTCTTGTCGCGCCCATCATGAAAAACCAGACTATCCAACACGATTTTATCCGCTATGACTGTCCAAAGTCCGAAAGGATCACTATTGGTATTGATGGAAACAATTCTCAATTCCTTGATGTCAAATTCGATCATATCGAATTGAATACCCATCTTTTTGGCTTCGTCGGTCCAAGGCTCGTTAAACTTTAAGGATAGGTCCTGAAATGAAAATTCCCGCTCCTTGTAATCAAAATCCAACTCTCCCATCTTAAAAATCTGGCTTTCCGAAACCTGAATCTGAAGATTTTTGAGGCTTGTATGAATATTATCAACCTGAAATGGGACGGTGTTTAGGACAGTAACCGAATCCGTCTTGAGGCCCTCTGCCAGAATATTCAAATCAGTAAACTGACCAAATCGAACTAGTGTGTCTTTTTGAATGTACAATTCGGCAGTACCGTCTTCCAGCACGAAATTCCGGATCATACCTCTGGAAACGATATCCCTAAACAAGTCCTGAAAAGCTTTTGACGTCTCAGCAGGTTTGCTGTTTGTATCTTTTCTGATTAACCTGAATGCAGGTTCTTCCAGCCTTAATTCTTTGATATTCACTCTTCTTTCAAAGACCAATTCCAGAATTTTCACGCCGCTCATTCTGATTTTTCTGACAGATCCGTTGACAGTGGTGGGCAGTGAATCATTGAGGGGTACAATCAAAATATTTTGAAAATCAAGAGATCCTCCAAAAATCCTGATGTCGACATCCTCAAATAGAATATCATAGTTTCTATTGACGTCCTGATTTACGATGGAAGGAAGGTTGTCAGAGAGCCATTTTTCCATGTAAATGATTGCTCCAAAACCAAGGAGAACCAAAACAAGAAGTCCAAATATTATTTTCTTCATTTTTTAGGGAGGAAGTTTGAGTCAAAAAAGTGCAATCGGCGATATTTTTTTAAGATGGACCAGAAAGTCCGACCAATTCCGGATTCATCCTATAACCCGATAATTCAAAAACAATTTTCAGAATTTTTCCTGAGTCAATTTAAGATTTTATCCTATCTCGATTTGAATCAAGATTCGCAAAATTATAATTTATTGAACTTTTAAGTCACAACAGGGATCAACCAAAGCAAAAATTAACCCGCAGACCTTCATTTCTTATATTATAATGGAAAAGCTCGAAAAGGATATTCCTGAACAGCAAATACGGGTACTTAACTAAAATAGGGTCTGCATTTTTGGGAAAAATAGTGCTGAATAGGAATCAAACTGACCCCGAAAACCACGAACTTACCTTTGGGAAAAGATTTATAACTACCTGAAAAGCGAAAAAATTATTGCATTAAAACAACAAAAATGAAAATTAGCGTCTTTAGTTTTTTACTCGTGATGGTTTTGGTCTCCCAAAATTTATTGGCTCAAGAAGTTCCGAATTTGATCAAAATCCTTAGCTATAATATTTACCATGGGGAAAATCCCAATCAGCCCGGAAAGCCCAATCTAGAACAAATTGCAGATTTGATCCTTCAGGTCCAACCCACAGTGATTGCACTTCAGGAAATCGACAGCATGACTGCAAGAACAAGTAATATCTACAGAGAAAAGATAAGCCTGATCAACGAACTCATCAAGCACACCTCATACAACGGTTACTTTGGCAAAGCGATGGATTACGATGAAGGCGGCTATGGTGTTGGTCTCATGGTAAAGAAAGGATCAGACTATAAAACTCAAACCCTTCCTTCTCCCGAAGGCGGTGAACCCAGAGTTGCTGCCTGGGTAAAGGCAGAATCCAAAACTACTCAGGAGTTTTACTTCGCCAGTACCCATTTTTCAAGCGAGAATTCTGTAAATAGACTCGCACAGCTTAAAGAGTTAATTTTTTATGCAGAAACCCTTTCGCTTCCTGTCTTTATTGCCGGAGATCTGAATTTTGACTATGAATCCGAGGAGTATAAAAATATCCCAACCAAATGGAAAGATGCCGGAATGGTAGCCGGTAACACCTCAGCGACTTATGCCGGAGAAAAAGGCAAGAGGATTGATTATATCTTGTATGATTCTGAATATTTTGAATTAGTGGAGTACAATGTTATAAACCTGCCTTATTCAGACCACTTCCCTGTTTTAGTCACACTTAGAATAAAAACAAAACCTGACCCTGTATGAAGAATCCGTTTCCTCTGATTTTGCTGGCTTTTTGCCTGCTGTCAATTTCTTGTCAAAAAATAAATCAATCTGAATCCTCCGAGTGGAAAGAACTTTTCAACGGAAAAGACCTCAAGGACTGGACGATCAAAATCCGGACACACAAGTTGGGTGATAATTTTGCCAATACCTTTCGGGTGGAAGATGGCATGATGAAAGTCCGTTACGATGGATATGACTCCTTTAAGCAGCGATATGGACATATCTATTACAATCAGCCCTATGGATATTATTTGCTGCAGGTTCAGTATCGATTTGTAGGAGAACAAGCTACCGGAGGAGAAGGCTGGGCTTTGAGAAATAGCGGAGCAATGCTTCACTGTCAGGATCCGAAAACTATTCTGAAAGACCAGGACTTCCCTATTTCTGTTGAGGCCCAGTTTCTGGGTGGCAATGGCACAGATCCCCGGACCACTTGTAACCTTTGTACTCCCGGTACAAACGTAGTCCTTGCTGACACCCTTTTCACTCCGCATTGCATAAATTCAAGCTCCAAAACTTATCACGGAGAACAGTGGGTTACGGCCAATTTCATCGTCATGGGAGATAGGGAAATCCACCATTTGGTCGGAACCGATACCGTCATGAGCTATTACAAGCCGCAGATCGGTGGTGGCAACGTTAGTCCGGTCGATCCGGCAGTAAAGATTGACGGGATGCTTCTGAAATCAGGCTATATCGCTTTGCAAAGTGAAAGCCATCCCATTGATTTCAGAAAAGTATCACTGGTTGATCTGGCCCCTTATATCGGAGATCCTGTAAGACTGAAAGACTTGGTTAATATCCGACTAAAAGATTAAAAAAACCTTTTTCCATTTACACCAAATACCTAAAATTTCATCCGGCGATCAAATTTTAGGTATTTTTTTTTCAGGAGTTAGATTAGCAAAAACAGGCTTTTTAACTTTTATTATTTTAATATCCATGAGATCGGAAGAGCACAGTCTG
>JBILPR010000215.1:0-7545 GCA_044373795.1 Algoriphagus sp.
TGTTTATATCCAATCGGATCAGGTTTTAATGAGTCATTGCAATGAAGAATCAATTTGATAAAATAGCCTTCAAGGAAAAATTAGAAGCAACCGGACAATTTCCCATGCTTTATATGTTTAAATTCATCGTTCCAAACGGATCTGAAATTGAGATAGGGGCCTTATTTCCCAAGAATGAAATGTCTCTCAAACCAAGTTCCGGAGGAAAATATGTTAGCACCACCATTCAAGTAATGATGGACAGTGCTGATCAAATCATTGAAATTTACGAAAGGGCATCTTCGATTGAAGGTGTGATATCACTCTAAAATACTTTTAATCATGTGGATCGAGGAAAATAATATGCTCAAAAAATCTTTTAAGTTTAAGGATTTTCAGGAGGCGTTCGCTTTTATGACCCGAGTGGCGTTTATGGCTGAGGAGCATCAGCATCATCCCAATTGGAGCAACGTCTACAATAAAGTTGACATAGAGCTTACCACCCATGATGAGGGTAATAAAGTGACTGCAAAGGATCGTAAACTTGCCAAAGCGATAGATTCCATCGATTAATGATTGACCATCCTATCAACCTTTATTTGGTTCCCACTCCTATTGGGAACCTAAAAGACATTACACTTAGAGCCCTGGAAGTTCTCAAAAGCGCTGATGTAATATTGGCTGAGGATACGCGTACGAGCGGAATCCTGCTCAAACATCTCGAGATCTCCCGGCCCCTGCAGAGCTACCATATTTTCAATGAGCATAAAGCTGTGCAAAAGCTGGTGGATCGCATGAAAAAGGGAGAAGTCTTCGCCTTAATAAGCGATGCTGGCACCCCCGCAATTTCAGACCCCGGATTTCTGTTGGTTAGGGAAGTACTTGCTGCAGGTTTGGACGTTCAATGTCTTCCAGGTCCTACAGCCTTTGTTCCCGCTTTGGTCAATAGCGGCCTGCCAAATGACCGATTTATTTTTGAAGGATTTCTGCCCCATAAAAAGGGGAGAAAAACCAGGATCGAATCCCTGCTTGAGGAAACTCGAACCATGATCTTCTACGAATCCACGCATCGTCTGATGAAGACGCTTGAGCAATTCTCCGAGGCTTTTGGTCCTGAAAGACAAGCGTGTGTTTCCAGGGAATTGACTAAAATCCACGAGGAAAACGTAAGAGGAACTCTTGCTGAATTGGTAGAATATTACCAAACCCACCCGACAAAAGGAGAAATAGTATTGGTTGTAGCCGGGAAAAACCCTAAAGATTGATTAACCCATCTGTCTGATTTTATGATATCCAACGAAATGCTTGGCCTGCTTCTTGAAAAAACGCAGGAAATAGCCAAAGAAGTAGGCGCCTTTATTCGCAAAGAAAGACAAAGCTTCAATCCGCAAACTGTAGAGTATAAGGGTTTCAATGACCTGGTCTCTTATGTGGATAAAGAGGCCGAGAGACAGATTGTTGATCGTCTGAGTTTGGTTTTTCCGGAAGCAGGTTTCATTACAGAAGAAGGAACGAATTCTACTCGTCAGCAACAGTTTAATTGGGTGATTGACCCATTGGATGGTACAACCAATTTCATCCATGGACTTCCTGTTTATTGTGTAAGCATTGCTTTGATGGAGTACGAAGAGGTTGTCTTGGGCGTAGTCTATGAAGTGAATCGTCACGAGTGCTTCTATGCCATGAAGGGCGGTGGAGCATTTTGCAATGACACTCCAATAAGTGTTAGCAAAGCTGAGACTTTGGGAGCATCACTCATAGCAACCGGATTTCCGTATTACAACTTTGAACAGATCGATAAATATTTGGCAGCACTCAAGTTTTTGATGAGTTCTACACATGGACTTAGAAGATTGGGAAGTGCAGCAGTTGACCTTTGCTATGTGGCTTCAGGAAGGATAGAAGGCTATTTTGAATACAACCTCAACTCCTATGATGTAGCTGCCGGTGCTTTGATCGTGCAGGAAGCAGGAGGAACGGTCACGGACTTTGCCGGAGGCGGAGATTATATTTTTGGGAGAAATATTGTAGCTACCAATACTCATATTCATCCGCAATTCCTCACTGAATTGATTCGCCTCTGGTCTTAAGATCAGCCTAAAAAAAGATACCAAAGAAAAATACTGATCAGCGAGATCGGGATTCCAAGACTTGCCAGTAAGGTAGCGAGCTTAGGTTGAAGCCCGTATTGGATTGCTACGATTGATCCGGTAATCATCGGCGCCATAGCACTTTCCAGCACTGTGACTTTGAAAGTCAACTCAGTTTCGGGAAGGAAATTGCGGTAAATAAGCCAAACCATTGCCGGAGCAAGAACGAGTCGGTACCCGATACTCATCCAATAGAATCGGGAAGTCAAGGCTCCCGTGTCCAGAGAAAACTTGACGCCAAGTGCCAAAAGTGCCATTGGGGCCATTGTCTTTCCAATAGCAGACAGGAAAGGGATTAAAATCTCAGGTGTTTTCCATCCCAAAATACTCATGATAATGGTTCCAAGAAGGAAGAGAAAAGGCGGAAAGCTCAGGATTTTTAGAGGAATCTCGCTTAGATTTCCTTCTTTATGACTGTAGATTGATCCTACTATTATCGCAAGAGACGAGACCAAAAGAAATGATCCCCCCTGATCCATCAGTAAGGCTACTGACAAAGATTCTTTTCCATAGAGCGCTTCAAGAACCGGAAAACCCAGGAAAGAAGTATTGGCCAGTCCTGATACGATGACGAGGCAACCGATAGTTCCTTTGTTCCAATGAAGGATCCTTCCCATCACCCCAAAGATTACCCATGAAAGAAAAAATGTAAACCAGGCTGCTGAGATCGGAACCAGTAATTCTAAGCCAGGTTTGATTTGAGGAATATGGAGTAAAGCCAGAGCAGGAAGGACCAGATAAAGTAAATACCGATTGATCCAAAGAGTCGCTTTTTCCAAAGGAAAACCGGGCAATTGCTGCAGAATCAGTCCGGAAATAAGAAAGACAACAGCGATCAGCGCTCCGAGCATGTCAACATTTGGTAAGGTCTATTTTTCGTAACAGAAAATTAATTTGATAAAATTGTATCGGCTTGAATGTCAGCATACTTTTGACCTGTATTTTCAGAAGAGATGACCAAACTAATACCGATTTTCATTGAGGGGGAGAAATGGATTCAAATTTCACAGCTGTCATCCGAGCAGGCAATTAAGTTGAAATCCTGGTTACCTGTCTACTCAATCAAGAAAATCATTTTTCAGGGAATGGAATTAAGCGACTGTCTGAAATTTGAAACCTATGAGCAATGGTTCAGATCCTCTGACCTACAAGTTCGCAATCCTGTATTTGATTTTTAATCCAACCCAAGACTTTTTCTCTTTTCCTGATAGTATTCATGCAACTGAGGATAGAATTGGCTTTTGGCCTCCGGAAATCCATCCAGCGTCATGACCATATTTCCCTCCGGATGGTCAAGGTTGATTTGCATTCCTTCCAGCATATCAATCAGTTCTTCCATGGATAAGGGTTCCACTGCACTGGAAGGATACAGCATATACTCATTGCCATAGAAATCCACCGCTTCGAAATTAATTTTAGTGTCCAGCGAATGAGCATAAATGCTGATTTGTTCTCCCCATTTACTTTCGGGATAGTGGAGTTTTACCAATAAGATCGAGGTGACATCCCCAATGAAATACAGGCCGGGCCGGAATTTGAAATCAAACATGTATCCAAATTAGGAAATCAACCGCAGGTATCCAGCATTCTTTGCGCAAACACTTTTTTGGATTGGATAATCGGGAGTTTAAGTCTATTTTTGACCTCGTTTTCAGCCGGAGCAACCCGGCAATACCCTCAATAGTTAGCTCTCAAACCCCTGATTATGAAAAGAGATTCGGTTATTTTCGACCTCATCGCACAAGAAGAAGACAGACAAAAGAGAGGCATCGAGTTGATTGCCTCCGAAAACTTCACCAGCAAGCAAGTTATGGAAGCTGCGGGGAGTGTCTTGACCAATAAATATGCTGAAGGACTTCCGGGTAAGCGCTACTATGGCGGCTGCGAAGTAGTCGATGAAATCGAGCAATTGGCAATCGATCGTGCAAAAGAACTTTTCGGAGCAGGTTGGGCAAACGTGCAGCCTCACTCAGGAGCACAAGCCAACGCAGCCGTAATGCTTGCTTGTCTGAAGCCGGGAGACGCCATTTTGGGCTTTGACCTTTCTCATGGCGGTCACCTGACTCATGGATCTCCGGTAAATTTCTCCGGTAAACTTTATCAGGCGAATTTCTATGGAGTGGAAGAATCCACCGGAATGATAGATTATGATAAGGTTGAGGAAAAAGCGTTGGAGGTAAATCCAAAAATGTTGATTTGCGGAGCATCTGCTTACAGTCGTGATTGGGATTATGAGAGACTCAGAGACATCGCAGATCAGGTAGGAGCATTACTGCTGGCAGATATTTCTCATCCATCAGGATTGATCGCAAGAGGCTTGCTCAATGATCCGCTTGAATATTGCCATATCGTAACCACGACGACTCACAAGACACTAAGAGGTCCAAGAGGTGGTTTGATTATGATGAGAGAAGATTTTGACAACCCATTCGGACTGACTACTCCAAAAGGAGAAATCAGAAAAATGTCTTCCCTGTTGGATATGGGAGTGTTCCCCGGAACTCAGGGTGGTCCTTTGGAACATATAATTGCTGCCAAAGCGATTGCTTTTCAGGAAGCACTTTCAGACGAGTACATGCATTATGTCGTTCAGGTGAAAAAGAATGCTTCCGTGATGGCCAATGAGTTTGTAAGCTTGGGTTATCAGATCATTTCCGGAGGAACGGACAACCACCTGATGCTTATTGACCTTCGAAATAAAGACCTGACAGGAAAGATTGCAGAAGAGACACTTGGTAAAGTGGACATTACAATCAATAAAAACATGGTGCCATTCGATACCAAATCACCATTCGTGACTTCAGGTATGCGTGTTGGTACCGCAGCAGTGACTACCCGTGGATTGAAGGAAGCCGACATGATAAAGATTGTGCATCTGATAGACCGGGCTTTGAAAAATCATGACCAGGAAGCTGAATTGCATAAAATCCACGCTGAAGTCAATACCTGGATGGTTGAATTTCCTTTGTACTAAAATACATATCCCCTAAAGTGGCATTAGATCAATTTAAAGAGGAAGAAGAAGAAGAGGGAGGCATGTCCTTTCTTGACCATTTGGAAGCATTGCGTTGGCATATTCTCAGGGCCATATCTGCAATTCTCGTTCTTACAATCATTGCATTCCTGGCTAAAAACATCGTTTTTGGAGTTATTATCCTAGGACCTTCAAAGGTTGATTTCATCACGTACCGGCTGTTTTGCGATCTGGGGAATTTTCTGGGAATTGCAGCACTCTGTATTGATAAGTTGCCTTTTACCCTTCAGAGCCGGGAGATGACCAGCCAGTTTTCCATGCACATGACCTCAAGTCTTGTTGTGGGATTCGTGGTAGCGTTCCCTTACCTCTTCTGGGAAGTTTGGCGATTTATCAGCCCGGGATTATATGATAAGGAGAAAAATGCCGCTCGTGGAGCTGTCTTTTTCGTTAGTTTTTTGTTCTTTTTGGGAGCTGCTTTTGGATATTTTGTCCTTGCACCGATGTCGATCAACTTCCTTGCAAACTATCAGCTTGATCCTTCGATCGTCAATGAGTTTGACATTTCATCCTACATCTCTACCCTGACCATGTTGGTGCTGGCTTCGGCTATCATGTTTCAGCTGCCTGTTGTCGTATATTTCCTTTCAAAATCTGGTTTGGTTACTTCGGGAATGCTGATTTCTTACCGAAGACATGCCATCGTGGTTATTTTGATCGTTTCTGCGATCATTACTCCTCCGGATGTGGTCAGTCAGGTTTTGATAGCAATGCCTATTTTGGTCTTATATGAAGCGGGAATCCAGATTGCAAAGCGATTGGAAAAAGAAAAAGCAGTGAAAAAGGCTGCGGAAGATTTGGAAGAAGGGTAAAACGCTTAAAAAATCATCATGACAAAGAAAATAGCGATCGGTGGTGACCACGCCGGATTTGAATACAAAGGTAAACTGATCCAAAAGCTAGAAGGATTGGGTTTTGAAGTAAAGGACTTCGGGCCTTTTTCGGAAGCCTCGGTCGATTATCCTGACTTTGTACATCCTTTGAGTACAGCTGTGGAAAAAGCTGAATTTGAACTTGGTATCGTAATTTGCGGAAGTGGTAACGGTGTTGCCATCACTGCAAATAAGCATCAGGGAATTCGTGCTGCACTTTGCTGGAATGAGGAATTGGCAGCCCTTGCTCGTCAGCATAATAATGCAAATGTACTTTCGATACCTGCCCGATTTGTGTCGTATGAATTGGCTGAAAAGATGGCTGAGACTTTTCTGACTACGGATTTTGAAGGAGGAAGGCACCAAAATCGAGTTAGCAAAATTGCTTGTACTTAATAGCTAAATAGAATAGCAAAAGCCCGGAGTGTAATCTTCGGGCTTCTTTTTTTAAAAGAGTTAGTTGAAGAGTCCGAGGATAGAATATCAAAGAAATACTTTTCAATCAGGGGTCCCGGAAAATTTGATGGCAATAGAACTGCCAAGGAAGAAATCCTGATTGCTCAAGGAACCGGGTCTTTCAAATATCTCGTCTTTACTTTTCAACCATCGGGCTTCAATTCGGCAGGTAAAATTTCGGATGGGCGAATAATCAACATTAAGAGATAGTCCGGTAGTCCTGAATCCATTCAGCGTTTCTGTTGGAATTTTAATGCCGTTCTGATCCTGGTAATATTCCCCTCGGATAGCAACCTTCCAGTTTTGGTGAAAGGCGAATTGTCCGATTATAACCGGGCTGAGCCAGATATCGTATTCTTCTGAATCTTTTTTTCTTTGTTGAAAGCCTAAGTCAAATCCGGCTATCAATCCAATGTTTTCAGTCAATTGAAACTGCCCATAAAAGTTATTGAAAAACCTCATTCTTCTGGTGCTGTCGGGATCATCGGTTCCTATAAATGTGCTCCAGTTTATAAGTAAATGCTCTTTTGGAGTGAATTTCAACTGGGATCCAAACGATGCCATTGTATTGCCTGCTAATCGCTGAATTCGCTGCCAGCCATTGAGAATCATGCCCGCGATTTCCCATTTATCACTTGGAGTGAAAGTGAGTTTTGCGCCTGTTTCAAAGTAAGGGGAATGCTCAGCCAAAATAGATCTTGTGAGGGTCCAATTGTCGATCGAAATGGCACTTTCAAATCCAATATGAGATCCAAAAATGCCGCATCCAACCAAAGATTACTTTTTGAATTCAATGCGATCCCGGCATTTGCCTCAAAGACATTTTTCAACGCTCCGGGTTCAGCAGCATAATTATCGTTTGGGTAAGTACCGGTTTGCAAAGCAAGATTTGCGCGGTATCTGGCATGTTCAAGCGAAACCTTCAGATAGCCAAGGTTAAGGTTGAATTCATTATGCCGATTGTGATTGTAAAAAAATGGCTGGCGATAGTCTGTTTCCGGTTTGTTGAAATCATAAACATAAAACACATCGATGAACCCTGAAAAAGTAGTTT
>JBILPR010000216.1:0-7476 GCA_044373795.1 Algoriphagus sp.
CAATTCTTTGTGAAAAACGAAATGCGACGTTATCCATCGGTTTGCCTTCCTTGGTATTGAGAAAACCCTGTTTCCAACGAGCTAGGGCATCGGACATCGGGTTGGAAAGCTTGTTTTCTCCAGCAGTAGTGACCAGAACTGCATTCTCGTGGCAAGTGGCAGAGTAGCTCTCAAAATCACCTTCTTTTACCGCTCTGGATATCACGCTCCAATAAGTTTTATCTATTTCAGCTTTTCTCAGATCGTCGGTGTTAGATTGGCTTATCGCTTTTGTTGATACAAAAAATGTGAGCAGGATGATGGTCGTAAAAAGGATGTTTTTGGTCATTTCAAAATTAATTTATGATTTAAAAATAGAGAAAATCATGAGAGTAGAAAGTTACATATCCTCGAATATCGGGGTGGTGGTTGGGTGGTGGATTTATCCTTTGATAAAGGATGCATTGGGCTTGCCGATGCCGGTTTCGATTCACCAGTTAATATGCTTGTGATCCCCATCAATCAGGAATTGGAGATCGCGAGGCAGTGTTTTGGATTGTTGGGGAGGTAGTTTATCGTAATCTCCATCGGTCATGAGTGGTTTGTCTTAAGTTTTTGTTGGGCATTCAAAAGTGCTTTGTGCAGTTTTTGTTGTAAAAGCTTTTTGGAGGGTAATGCAGTAAGGTACTGTGCTACTCGGATGTTTCCTCTATCCAATTCCAGCAGTTCGATATGTTCCTCCGATTTATCGGCGCATAAAATCAACCCAATGGGATCCTTTTCTTGTTCTTTCCGCTCGTATTTATTCAGCCAATTGAGGTACAGTTCCATTTGTGATTTGAACTCGGCTTTGAACTTGCCCAATTTCAGATCAATTGCCACGAGTCGTTGCAGTTGTCTGTGGTAAAACAGTAAATCAATATAATACTCCTGTCCATCAATTTGTATTCGTTTTTGCCTTGCAAGAAAAGCAAAATCGTTTCCCAGTTCAATGATAAAGCGTTGGAGTTCAGCAATGATAGCCGATTCCAGATCTTTCTCGCTAAAAGTATCTTGGAGACCTAAAAAATCCAACAAGTACGGATCCCGGAAAAACACTTCAGGGGATACACTTTCTTTATTTTTTAAGGCTTTGAGCTCTTCCTTGATCAGCTTAGTGGGCTTTTTTGAAATTGCTGTTCGTTCATACAACATGCTGTCTATTCGCTCTCTTAGTTGGCGCACACTCCATCGCTCGGTCCGGCAGAGCTGCAAATAAAACTCCCGCTGCAGCTTACCTTTGATGTAAATCAGTTCTTTGATATGTGACCAGCTCAATTCTCCCGACAGTGTAGAGATTATTTTTTTGGAAGGAATTATCTCTACAGTGTAGAGACAATTCCAGAGTTGTGGTTTGGTCCATCCCTTACCAAACTCAGCCGTGAGTTGGTCAGAGAGCTTGGCAATGACTTGTTCCCCATATCCTGCACGTTTATTGTCTAAAACGGCTGTTTTGATTTGTTTGCCAATAGACCAATACAGCATAGTAAGTTCCCGATTAACTGTCCGCATTAAATTGGCTTTACTTTCCTGAATTAGACTTTTGATCGTTTCAAATAGCTGGGTAGCATTTGGTTTGGTAGGTGAATTTTCTTTAGCCATTATTTCAAAATTAGCCAGGTGATAAATTGGATTTCCATTTTATGATCTGTTTTGTCTTGTGTTATCTAATGAAGTATTGAAATGAGTTAGGTTTAATTGAGCCCGGCCTGCTTTCGGAATAGGAGTTGCAAACAAATTACAAATTCCAAACTTTCAATCATTTATTAGATAATCTGACTGGGCTATTGAAGTCTCAATTGATTAATCCTCCGGTTCTAAAATGAACTCCTCAGACGCAGATCCCTTGATTTTGGACTTTTCGAAATAGACTTTGAAGTATCTGTCATTTGCCCAAGGCTCAAAGAGGTTTCCGTAAAACGGGCTTTCCGGGTTGCCGGATTGACCGGGGGTATTGATTCCAAGGGTTTTTTCCCAGTTTTCGGTATCCACCAGGATTCTAAAAGAAGCCCCCGATGAATTGTTGTCCCCATACCCATTGGCAGCGGGTGTAAAGCTGTAACCTCCCCGGGGAAGCGGACCGTGGTTGAGTTTCTTTTCCCAAGAGGAATTTACCGCTGCGCCGAGAGGATGCCGGATGAGTGCATGCTTGAAGGCGGCCTGTCCATATTGCCAGTTTCCAACATCCGAACCCAATTTTTCGCGCATAGCGGCAATGGTATGATCAAAGCTTTCTTTGAGTAATTCATCCCGAGTTTGCTCGTGAGCTGAGGTGAAAATTATCTCCGGACTCTCCACCCATTCCAAAATCCGGGTGAGCGAAACACTTCCGAAATAGGGAGCTGCAGATTTTGGAACTACCCGATCACTGAATCTGGATCGGAGCTCTCTTTCCCACATCACATAAATGCCGGCTTGGATGGAGTTTTTCTCCAACCTGAAATCCCAGGAAAGCAAAGTTCTCTTCAAAGAATCTGCCTCAGGGTCATCAGCTTTGAAGTTCTGGAGGAAGGGGACAAGTTTTCGAGCAGGCAAGGCCAGGTAGTCGTTTTGGAGCGCTCCCATTTCTTCGAGGGTAAACTTTTTCTTTTGACTGAGAACCTCTGCGACCCTTTTTCCTCTGAAATCATCCGCCCATTCATAGCCCAAAGCCTCAGGGTAGGGATACTCTTTTGGAGTAACATTCTCATTTGCGGTGACGATGAAGCCTGAAGAAGGATTCAAAGCAGACGGTCTTTTTTCGATGGGCAGATAGCCGTCCCATTCTTTGCTTCCATCTCCCAGGGTAGCTACCAATCCCGAAAATCCCTTTCTTATCGCAGGGATTCCCGTGGCCTGCCAGCCGATATTTCCTTCCCGATCTGCCCAAATCATGTTTTCTGCAGGGATATGGTTTAAGGCGGAGGCTGCCCGAAATTCATCCCAGGTTTTGGATTGGTTCATGCTGAGGCTGGCCAGATAAGGTGCTGATCCATTTTCCAACCAGGCGCATTCCAGGGCCACAGCTTTGCGAAGCGCCTCATCGACAAAGGTCACCGGCCCATGAATGGAATATCTGTGAATGACCTGAACCTTCCCTTTTCCTTTGACTGAGATGGTGTCTGAAATGGTCTTGAAGCTTAGCCATTCTCCCTTGTGCCAATACTTTTCAGGATCCTCAGGGTGAAGATCATAGATCCGGATATCTTCAAAGTCTGTCGAAAAAATCGTCAAGCCCCAAGCTCCCTGCTCGTTGTGACCTATTGAAATTCCCGGAATCACAGGTTCCCCGCCGCCGATCACATTCCAGCCGGGAGCATTGAGGTGAACCCAATATCTCAAAGAAGGAACCGCTTGAAGACGGTGAGGATCATTTGCCATGTAGGGAAAACCGCTTTGGGTTTTTTCGCCCGACACCACCCAATTGTTACTGCCCATGGCAAAGGCATCAGCTTCCAGGTTAAAGTCCAACTCGCTTTGCCACTCGGCCAGCGTTTTTTCAAACTCGGGTTGGTTTCTTCTGAATTCAGGTTGGATGTCTTCTGGTTTGAAAACAAGATTTGCCCGAAAGGCCTGATAAGGTTTCAGAATATCTTTAAAAAGCAGCTCCTTGGGAATGCCGGGATCCAGGGTTAAATCCGGTTTGTTTGGGTGAAAATTGAAAAGTTTTTGAGTTTCTTCCGATCCGATCAAACTGACGATCCGGCTGATATTTAGTTCTTCCGGAGAATTTCCCAACAAACCCTGATGTCTTGAGATCACCACCTCCCAAGTCCAAAAACCGGGAAGAATATTCAGCATCTTAAATTCAATCGGCAGTTGATCGGGAGATTTTCGGGCCTCTTCGATGTATTGATTTACTCCGGCAACAAAGGCATCCACAATCTGCTCACCCCGGGGATGATAGTGGTTGAGTTCAGCTTTTTTCTCTCCTCTGAATTGAAAAAGTCGAACCCCTTGATCCCGCTCCAACTCCCGCTCTCCCAGGATTTCCGCCAAAGTTCCGGTTGCCTGTCTCCTCCATATTTCAAACTGAAAGAGTCTGTCCTTAGCTGCGAAATAGCCCTGAGCGAAAAATAAATCATGCTCAGTCTGTGCAAAAATATGATTGATACCACTTGAGTCCCTATACACCTCTACCGACTGTTCCAAGCCGGTGATTTTTGGAGTCTGAGAAAAAGCAGGCAGCGACAAAAACAGGAACAATCCGGTAAGTCCAGCAAAAGAAAGTTGCTTCATGGTGGGTGGGTTTTATCTAATATTTTAAAAAAAACTGAAGCATCCAATCTTATTTAGAGAAAGGGGAAATTTTGAAATATTTATGTCCGCAATCTTGCCACTAGTTTGTTTAAACGATTGAAAATCCAGAAAAACGTTTGATTTTGGATTTCTTCGGTCTTCGGTCATCGGTCTTCCAACCCGTTAATTAAAGAAAATTCGCCTGCAGGCAAAGAAGGGTATATTCAGATTTTGAATTATGCTTATCAGCTATCAGATGTTGATAGAACTATTTAACCAAAAAGAATTTACTCAGCTGAAGGAAAGAGGCCTTCAAAAATTATTTCATAAATTGGTTGATCCCAATTAATCGCTTATGAGTTTCAAGGCATCACGACCTCTGCTACTGATCATTTTTGTATCGCTGTTTTCATGTAGTCAAAAGAAAGATTCTGGACTGCAGGGTTTTCAGATTGAACCGGGTTTTACTCTTTCACTGGTTGCCAGCGAGCCCTTGATCAAAGATCCGGTCGATCTTGAGTTTGACGAAAACGGAAATGCTTTTGTGCTCGAGATGCCCGGCTATCCTTTTGAGGACCAGCAAAGCCGGATTGTTTTGCTGAAAGATGAAAATCAGGATGGGATATATGAGGACCAAAGTCTCTTTGCCGAAAACCTGCAATTGGCCTCCTCCATTATGTCTTACAAGAAAGGCTTGCTTGTCGCGGCGCCTCCTTATCTGTTGCATGTGAAAGATTCCGACGGCGACTACAAAGCGGATGCGATCGATACGTTGATGGGTGGATTTTCAACAGGAAACCTTCAGCATAATTACAATGGACTGACCTACGGAATTGATAATTGGATTTATGCAGTAAACGGGGGCAATTCAGGAAAGCCATTTTGGTGGGGTGACTCAAGTTCTGTAATGGATTTACGCGGACAGGATTTCAGAATTAATCTTGAAACTCGTGTAATGGAGCGCATCGGTGAATCTTCGGGCGGCTTTGGATTAGGCATGGACGAGCGGGGCCACCTCTATGAAACCCATAACCTCGAACATATTTCACATCTGGTGTTTCCGGATCGATACAAAAAGGATGTTCGGCTTCTAAAGAATCATTCGTTGTCAATTGTCTCTGACCATGAAGAGAATGGGCTTGCGAGAATCTATCCGATTGGTGAACAGGAATCCCGTGTCAACCATCCGGAGCAGTCAGGTTATTTCTCGGGTTCATGCGGCGTCATGTATTATGGTGGAGGTGCATTCGGTGCGGAGTATGAAAATACCGTTTGGGTTGCGGATGTGGTGTTGAACCTGATCCACGTGGATAAGATAAAACCAAACGGCGCATCTTTTTCAGCCAGCAGGGTTCTAGATAAGCGTGATTTTCTTGCAAGCACGGATCGATCCTTTCGCCCGGTGAATATGACAGTGGGACCCGATGGTTCCATTTATGTAATCGATATGCATCGCCAAGTGATCGAACATCCGGAATGGATTCCTGACGAAATTGAAAAGACGTTGGATTTGAACGCCGGTAAGGATAAGGGAAGGATTTACAAAATCGAAAAAGAGGGTGTAAAGGGATCTGGTTTTAACTCTGAGCAATTTAAAACTGTGGCTGGGCTCATCACCAGTTTAAGTAATCCCAATCAATGGATTCGCACAACTGCCCATCGCTTGCTGATGGAAAAATCACTCACCGAAAGTGAAAAAGAAAGTCTGAGGGAAGTGCTCGATGCTGAATCTGACCTGGCGAGATTACATGTTATGTGGATTTTGGATGGAAAGCAGGAATTAACAATCGAGCAAGTTTTGCAGATGTTGGTGGATCCTTCAAATGGGGTCAGAGAAAATGCCTTAGTAATTTCCGAGAAGCATCTGACTGATGAGGAAGTTTTGAAACAGGTAATAAAATCAATTCAGGATCAGGATCAACGCGTGCGGATGCAGGCAATATTGTCAATCAGTACACTTGAAAAGGATAAATCGGAACGCCTGAACACTGAGCTTTTCGACGCCCTTGCGGAATCTTCCAAAATGCCCATGGACGACTGGAATGTGGCTGCGATCACATTGGCAGCACGTCATGCTCCTGCGAAATTGTTTGCAAAATTAATTGCGCCTGAAAATGAGGCAAATGAAGTAAAACTCCTTGAATCGTTGGCGGGGATCTCGGGATCGAATAGTGGTGATATGTCGACTGTTCTTGAATCATTGGTGACATCTTCTCTTTCATCCGAAAAAAACCAAATCCTCATTGATCGGTTGGTCTCCGGTATTCCCGAAGCATTTTCAAACCCTGCAGCTTTATCTCAGATCACTCAATTGGAAAAAAGTGGTGAACTGGGAATGATAGCTTCAATGGCCTCTTTGAGACAAAAACTTTCACTTCCGCCATCGCTGCAGTTTCTTGCTTACAGCAAAGAAGCATCTAAAAAACTAGCCGACAACTCGCTGCCGGACAGCATTCGATTTCAACAATTGTCTCTGATTGCGCTATTGCCGTATCCGGAAAAGGCAGATGTTTTATTTCAATGTCTTGACAATGCCCAGCCGCTAAACATTCAGGAAGCAGCTTTGCGGCAATTGTCAGAATCCAATGACCCGGAAATTGGCAACAGACTGGTCAGTCGCTGGATAACATTAGGACCCACGATCAGGCGTTGGTCCGGTGATTTATTGATCTACAAAGGGATTTATCATGATGCACTTTTGACAGGCCTCGAGAATGGAACCATCAATATCGGTGAGATGAATTTTGATTTGGAGCGAAGAAGGCAGCTCTTATGGTGGACAGATAATGAGGACACCAAGCGAAGAGCGGAGAAACTCTTTTCCGACGCGGGAGTAACTACCCGGCAACAGGCAATCGATTCGATGAAAGAAGCATTAACGCTGAAGGGATCAAGTATTAATGGAGCCAAAGTTTTTAATTCCACCTGCAGTTCATGTCATGCATATGGATCTGTAGGGCAAAGCGTCGGCCCTGTGTTGACAGAGATCAATAGAAAAAGTAAGGAAGCGATCATGCACGAGATTCTTGATCCCAATGCTGCTGTTGATACAAAATATATTAACCACAGGTTGGAAACCAATTCCGGCGATGTCCATGTGGGGATTGTAGATAATGAAACCGACCTGTCCATTACCATCAAAAAGATGGGTGGAGAGATTGCCAGCGTGAGTAAAAAGGAAATTAAAAGTTTCAATTCTTTGGGCACCTCTCTGATGATGGAGGGTCTTGAATCAACCAT
>JBILPR010000035.1:0-23697 GCA_044373795.1 Algoriphagus sp.
ATTTTGCCATCCGCTTGACATTTAATGATGGTCAAAAACCGCTGGTAGATTTCAAGCTTTTTTTACAAGAATCAACTCATCCTGCGATTCAAAAATATTTGAATGAGGAACTCTTCAAAAACTTTCAAATCAAAGATGGTAACCTTGACTGGAACGAGTATGACTTATGCTTTCCGATTGAAGATCTGTATAAAAACAGACTAATCAGAAAAGGACAAGACGTCAAAAAGTAATACATTCTGTAATTTTTTAAACCCTTATTCGGAATTTTTCCGAATTAACCTCCTATTTTTGACAGATGGAGAAATTACTGGCTCTGAAAGCTTTGGGCAATTTTCCATTGTCCACTTCTTCGATTTTGCCTCTCTTACGGGAGTACAAAAGGCCCTATGACAAAATCAACTATTGGGTCAAGTCTGGCGATTTGATCCAGGTAAAAAAGGGGCTTTATGTGCTGGGAAATCGGTTTTCGGAGAAAAGCCCCGATCCCTTCCTTTTAGCTAATCAGATTTATGGCCCAAGCTATATATCGATGGATTCAGCACTTTCCTTCCATGGATTGATTCCTGAGCGGGTATTCCAAATCACTTCGGTTAGTACGCGAACCAGTAAACAATTTAATACCGCCATGGGTCGCTTCGATTACATCCAAGTTAAACCGTCCTATTTTTCTTTTGGAATAGGAAACTATGGAAATCCGACCTCAGGTTATTTTATGATGGCAAGCCCTGAAAAGGCACTTTGGGACAAAATAGTCCTTACCTCAGGAGTTCTTTTCAGAAGCAAAGTAGATGTCATGCAATTTCTGGAGGAGGATTTACGGATTGATTTGACAGTGGTTTCCAATTGGAATCCAGAACAAATGGCTAACTGGGTTCCATTTTCTCCAAAAAAATCCAGTCTTCAATTATTCATCAAAACGTTGAAAGAATTATGATTTCAAAATGGATCGAAGAATACAATCCTAAATCGGAAGAACAGTTGATCGCTGCGCTACGAGAAATCATGCAGGAAGTAGCATTAGCCGGGCTATATCGGTCAGGATTTTTCAAAGAAGCTGCATTTTACGGTGGAACTTGCCTTAGGATTTTCTACGAGTTACCGCGTTTTTCAGAGGATTTGGATTTTTCCCTCTTAGATAAAAACAAGGAGTTTTCAATTTCCCCCCATCTCCCTTTCCTAATTGCAGAATTTGAAGCCTTAGGAATGGAAGTTTCTATTCGTGAAAAACCCAAAAACACAGTTTCTCAGATCGAATCGGCCTTCCTGAAAACAGAAACCGAATGGAAAGAATTGATCTTGGAGCAAACCAGTTTTGTTTTGCCCATTACCAAACCCTCACTCAAAATCAAATTGGAAGTGGACACATTGCCTCCACTTTCCTTTCAGACCGAAAATAAACTGCTGCTCCGACCATTTTCCTTTTATGCGAATTGCCTACGAATTGAGGATTTATTTGCAGGAAAAATGCATGCCTTACTCTTCAGAAAGTGGAAAATTCGAGTGAAAGGCCGGGATTGGTTTGATCTGGAGTGGTATATCCGAAATGGGTTTGCGATTAATTTGCAGCATTTTTCAGTAAGAGCAATTGAGTCAGGTAATTTGGAAGAGGTAATTACTCCAGATGCCTTATTAGAATTGTTGAGGCAAAAAATCGAATTACTGAATTTTGACCGAGTTAAAGAGGATGTCATCCGATTTATCCCAGAGCCGGGAGTTCTGGATATTTGGTCGAAAACCTATTTCTTCGAAATGATTAAAAAATTGAAATACAAATAGACACCCCGATTTAACTCTCAAAAAATGACAAAACCCTCCAAAGGAATCACAACCCTTGGAGGGTTTATTTTTTACTTTTCTACCCCAAACTTATACTCGATAGAATGCTCATATTTTTCGCCCGGATTCAGGATCGGAGACGGGAAATTAGAATTGTTGATTCCGTCGGGCCAAACTTGTGATTCGAGGCAAAAACCCCAATGTTGCTGGTAAGTTTTGCCTTCAGCTCCGGGGAAATCCTTTATAAAATTTCCTGTATAGAACTGGACGCCCACATTGTCTGAATACATATCCATCACACGTCCACTTACTGCGTGGCGCACTTTGACGAAATGCTTCATTTCCGGGGACTTTTCCATTTTCATTACCATGTTGTGGTCAAAACCTCCGGCATTGGCAGCAATCTGATCCCCAAGGATTTTGGGCGTGCGGAAATCGAAAGGCGTTCCGGTCACATCCTTCACTTCTCCGGTTGGAATCAACTCATCATCCACAGGTGTATAAGCATCTGCCCAGAATTGAAACTCGTGATCCAACACATCTCGCTTGATTCCGCCTAAGTTGAAATAGGTATGATTGGTCAGGTTGACGATGGTCTTTTTATCGGTTGTCGCTTCAAACTTGATTCGGATCACATTGTTAGTCGTAAGTTCCATCCAAAGTGTTGTGGTTAGGTTTCCGGGATAGCCTTCTTCCCCATCTACACTGAGATAGGTCATTTTCACGCCAAGAGTTGAATCATTTGAATAAGGCTCGCTCTTCCAAACTTTCTTGTTGAAACCTTCCACCCCGCCATGCAGGTGATTGTCTCCATTTGTTTTGGCAAGTTCATAAGTAGTGCCATCCAGGAAGAATTTTGCATCAGATATTCTATTTGCAACCCGCCCTGCTGTAGCTCCAAAGAATGGATTTTCACCTTTGAAAAACTCAGGGATGCTATCCAGGGTCAAAGCGATATTTTCCATGTTTCCCTCTTTGTCCGGAACAACGATCTTGGAGATCAAACCTCCATAATTGGACATTTCGACCTGCATATTTCCATTGTCCAGGCTATATTTAAAAACTTCGTCTTCACCGATTTGGGCTACTTTTTCAACTTTGATCATGAGTTTGATTTCTTCTTTTACAGGTTCTTGTTTAGGTTTTTCATTGCATGAAAAGGCTAATAATAATGTGGCTAGCGCTAAACCTGCTTGTTGGATTTTTTTCATGGCTGGTGGTTTTGGGTTGTATTAATATTTCTTCTTCGGGCTTTTCAAGTAAATCCCTCAAGTTTCTCGGCTCTTGTATCTTGACTTTTGGCTTTTGGCACGTCCTGAATTTACTTAACAAATTTTTACCTCAAACCTTTTGATCAACCCCGTTAGGGTTGCAAAACCGAAGCGATTTGTTTACCCCAAACCCCGCATTTCATACGGGGCTATTCAAGGTTCAACCTCTTCGTGGTTATTTATCTGTGACCAAATTCATTTCCCTATCTCTTAATCATCCTTCTTTATTGGCTCTTGCTTATTGTCTCTTGCTTCTACTTTCTCAGATGGTTCTGCTCTATTCTATCCAGTTCTTTTTGCAGCTCTGCCCGCTCGATCATCTTTCCCTGAATCATGACAGCGATTGGTTTTTGCATCGTAGCAAGGTCTTCAAGAGGATTCTTTTCAACCAGAACAAAGTCGGCAGACATCCCTTTTTTGATCATTCCCCACTCCTTTTCCATTCCCATGTACTCGGCAGTATTCACAGATCCTGTCTTCAAAATCTCATAATTTGACATACCTGCATCCGACATCATTTTGATCTCGTGATGAATCGAAAAGCCAGGTACATTGAAAACCTGCGGTGAATCAGAACTCATGATCATTGGAACTCCGGATTTGTGAAGCTCAAGGAAAAGCTTGTTTCTGAACTCTAAATAAGGTGCAACATTTTCCTTGCTCAGCACTCCGGTTGCTTCCAATTGCTTTTTGGTATTTACCCATTGTTGGATCAGAAGTCCCGGCAGATATTTCATTTCGGGCGCTTTTCTGAATTCATCCGCAGGAATGTACCCGAAATAGCGGTCGAAAAGGGTAAGCGTGGGAGCCATCCAAGGACCTTTTTCCAAAGTCAAATCTATCAATGCCGGAAGTTTGCTCATATCTACCTGACCTACCAATTTGAGATTAAAAGGTCCGGAAGTCGTCGGGTCAATCACCAATTCATCCGCCAATAAAGCTTCCAAAAAACCATCCATGTGCTCTACGGATTTGAATCCGCTTTCCAGACTATTCTCCAGACCAACTGCCAATGGTACATGCCCTCCGAAAGGTATTTTCTCCCCTTTCGCGGTTTTGGAAATAGCCCACATCTCGTCCAGTTCTACTCCGGGATGGATTTTCAAATGATCATAACCATCCTTTTTCTGGTCCTTCACCATTTGTGCAGCTTGCTCAGGACTTGTCACTGAGTTGGCATTGAATGACGGACCGGAAATAAACACTCTTGGTCCTGGAGTCTGACCAGAATTAACACGCTGTCTCAAATCCAGATGTGTCGGATGTCCGAGCATACTACGAATCCGAAGGACGCCATTAGCCAGATACAACCACATGGATTCTTCCTGAAGTTGGGTGCTGCCATCTGCTGCTACCGGAAGGTGCGCATGAAACTCCGCCAAACCCGGGAAAACATATGCTCCCTTTGCATCAGTCATGGCTTTTCCTGAGAATTTTGAAGGTGCCTGATCCATGGCAACTATGTTGATGATTTTTCCATCCCGAACATGAATCGCCTGGTTTTTCATCACCTGATCATTCTCCATGGAGATGATATGGACGTTGGAAAGGATCATTTCCTGAGTGAATCCGGGGAAAGCCGAAATCATCAGGAAAAGAATGAGTAGGGTGAAATGTCGTTTTTTCATAATGGGGTATTTTGAAAATTATGTTTATTATGAATTTTTATCCAATCGAATTAAGTGTGAAAATATCAAGACTCTATGGTTTCAATTTTAAAAAACCGAATTCTATTCTCTTGATTCTAATTGCTTCTTGGTTCGTGCTTCTTGGTTCTAATATCTAACAACCTATTTCCACAGAGTATGATACACCTCACCATTTGGGTCGTCTTTTCGCAGATAGGTATGAGCTCCGAAATAGTCCCGCTGAGCCTGAATGACCGATGCGCTTGACTCAGCTGTGATCCGGCCAAGCAAGTAATTAATCCCTGCGCTCATTACAGGAAGTGGAAATCCATGAGTCAATCCCAAACCGACTAAAGCCGCCAAATCTCCACGGTTCTGAATGACTTGTTCCTTTACTCCGGCGATTTCGAAGAAAGATTGCTTATCTGAATAGTTGGCAGAAATATGCTCCATCAGGCCTGATCGGATGATGCATCCGTTGGTCCAGATTCGAGCGATTTCATTGAAGTTCAACTTCCAGCCCTGAGCTTCCGAGACAGTTTTCATTAATCGAAACCCGACTTCATGATTGATCATTCTGGCCAGACTATAAGCAGATTTGATCTTTGGCAACCAGGTTTCAAGGCTTTCTTTTACAAGGTCAAATTCATGGTGGAAGGTTTTAGAAAGCGCAACTCTCATCGCTTTTTCCCCGGAGACTCCTCGGGCATTAACAGCTTCTGCAAGCGGGCTGTATGGAATCCCGTATTCCAAAGCAGTATTTAACGACCAGGCTCCGGTTCCTTTTTGCCCTGCCTGATCGAGAATTTTATCTAAAAGCAATTCATCATTTTCTTTGAAAAGCAGCAAATCTGCTGTGATCTCAAGCAGGAAGCTTTTTTGATCGCCCCTTCCCCAATCGGATAAAATCCCGGAAACCTGCTCGGCAGTACATCCAAACCCGAATCTCAGAAAATGAACCAGTTCGGCCAGCACCTGCATCTCACCATACTCGATGCTATTATGCACCATTTTGATAAAATGACCGGAGCCTCCCGGACCGACGTAAGTCACACACGGTTTTCCGTTTTGATCTTTGGCAGAAATGCGCCCGAGAAAATCTTCCACGAGTGCATATCCTTCCGGGTCTCCGCTTGGCATTATTGAAGGGCCTTTTCTCGCTCCTTCTTCTCCTCCGGAAACTCCCATCGGAAGGAAATGCAAGCCGGCTTCTTTCATCCGGACAACTCTTTTTTCCGAATCTTTATAAAAAGAATTCCCCCCGTCAATCACCAAATCTCCCTGTTCGAGCAAAGGGATTAAAGTGTCAAGTTGTGCATCAATCGCTGCACCTGCCGGGATCATCAGCAAGATTTTGCGTGGAATCTGAAGGGAATCGATGTAATTCTGGATATCCTCGAAAGCTCTCAAATTGGCAAAATCAGGATTTGCTTCCATCACTTTTTGAGCCACGGCGTCTTCCTTTTCTGCTACGTATCGATTGTAAAGAGAAACGGGAACACCTTTTTCGGCCAAGTTTAACGCCAGACTTTTCCCCATCACGCCCATTCCCATGACTCCAATTGCCATTTTCATAGGATTTCGAATGAGATATTCCAGGGCAATTTCCAGCATTTCATCAGGAGTCTGATCGATGCTAAGTTTCAATCCATAATCCGGTTCCTCCCAAGTAGCAAATTGAGAGTCCAGCATACCGGCTTTCATGTAGTGATTTTTGCGGGCAAGCATTCTGTCCCAAATCAGGTCCCGATCGCCCTTAAGATGTATCCAGCGAAGATTTTCGCCCACATTGAGTTTTTGCCGATAGGATTCTTTCAATCCCGAGCAAGCCAGAACCGCTCCACCAGTTTTTTCGGAATCTGTAAGTTTATCTGCCAAAGTCTGAAGCCAGGGCACGCGATCAAGATCGTCAAGTGGATGTCCCTGACTCATTTTCTCGATGTTTTCGGCAGGATGAAAATGATCTCCATCAAAAAAGGGAAGGTGAAGTTTTTCAGCCAAGAGATTCCCAATTGTGGTTTTTCCCGTGCCTGAAACACCTGTTACGATTACTAGCATGCTGAAAGTTAAGGAAAAATTTCAGCAGGTAGATTTGAGAGTTTGACGAATGGAAGATTGATTTTTCAGCATTAAAATGACTTTCTGGTAGCAAAGAATATTTCCCTTTTCCCACCCAGCCTATTTTTGGGATGCACAAACAAGCCTGAAATTTCTTAATTTCCTTTTCTACTCATGAATCAAACCTCCCCCCATTTATCAGATCATTTTTACTCCAAGCGGGTAAAGGATCTCCAGGTGCGCCATCTGAGGATCGCTACCCCTGAAACCCCTGTGTTTGAATGCGCCAAGAGAATGGCAATGGAGCAAGTGAGTTGCCTATTTATAGGGCGATCAGATCAGGAGATTTTGGGTTACATCACCGATATCACGCTTCGTGACCGGTTGCTGGCAAGGCAGCTTTCTCCCCAAATCCAAGTCTCCGAAATCATGGAATCTAACATGGTTTCGATTCATCCGGAGGCTTTTTTGGTGGAAGCCTTGTTGTTGATGTTCCGAACAAAATCAAGGTATCTGCTTGTAAAAAATCAGGAAGGATATCGGGGTTGGATCAGCAGAACCAAGATCCTCACCGAGCAAAGTCAGGGTCCGTTTATGTTTGTTCAGTCAGTAAAAGAAGCCAGACAAATCACCGAACTGAAGGAGAAATGGACTCGAATACCGGAAATTATTCATCTGCTGATCAGCCGCGGGATGAAAGCCGGAATCGTTAATCAGATTATCACCACCGTTGCAGATACGATTACCCAGCGAATAATCGAGCGAGTATTCAGGGATATCGGTCCGGCTCCGGCAAAATTTGTATTCTTCGTGATGGGCAGCGAAGGTCGCGGTGAACTCACACTCAAAACGGATCAGGATAATGCCATCATCTACGAAGACAAAGCCAATGAACATCGGGAGGCAGTGAGAGAATATTTCCTTGACTTTGCCACGCGGGTTTCAACAGCTCTGGATGAAATTGGGATAGTATTCTGCGAAGGAGAATTAATGGCCATGAATCCGAAATGGACACATTCACTTTCCCATTGGAAGCGCAACTACGAAACCTGGATTCAGGATGCTTCGCAAGAAACTGCCATGAATTATGCGACCTTTTTCGACTGCAGGGCAATTTACGGTGAGTCGAATCTACTGGAAGAACTGAAAGAGTTTATGGACGTTCAATTGCAATCGGCTCCTGAGCGGTTCTATGTAAATCTGGGCCACAATGCGCTTCAATACGAACCTCCGCTCACTTTCTTCAGACAAATCAGAACAGAGAAAATCGAAGGGGAAAAACAAATCAACCTGAAGCAAACCATGCGAACCATCGTGGATTTGGCTCGGGTCTATACACTGAAGTACCGGATTTTTGAGACAAATACCGAACGAAGAATACATGCTTTAGCTGAAAAAGGTGTTTTTTCTACTAAAGAAGCGCAGGAACTCACTCAGGCGTTTGATTATCTGATGTCACTCCGATTGGAAAATCAGGCGCAGTTAATTCTTGAGAAAGGAAAGAAACCTAAAAACTTCCTCGCTATCGATCAGCTCACGAAAGTTCAGTCAGTGACTCTAATCGAGATTTTCAAAGTGGTTCAGGACTTCCAGGCAAGAATTAAAATCGCCTTCACCCGGAATTTGTAGAGACTTGATTTTTCATTTTTGAGGAAAGAGTTAACAGCTTAGAATCCTGCTTTACCTTATAAAAAAGATTTAGCCCTTATACTTTTATAAATTTTTTATTTAAGTTCGCAATATTCAAAAACTTTTTTTAAATTTGTCTGGAAGAAAAATTACCCACTTAACCTTCCTGATTCAGAATTATATTTTGAAAAAATTGAAGTCATTTCTTTTTTAAAGCAAAAGAAATAGATTGAGTAAGTAAGATTCTTTGAAACTTAATGGAGTAAAAATTAATCCCAACAAAACCTAACCTGTCCCACGGTATGTTAAGCAAGTATCCTCTTTCCGAAGTTGAAAAAAGTTTCATGAAGGAGTCCGGAGTTGAAAAAATCAGCACCTTGATTCCTTACCTCATGGTTGACAATTTTCCCAAGCTTGGCCTGCTCACAGCTTGCCGCTTTTTGGAATGGGCTGCCGCCAACCCACAAGGTGTCATCAGTTTGCCAACCGGAAAAACTCCTGAGTTTTTCATTAAATGGACTCAATACCTGCTGGAAAACTGGAACAGCAAAAAGGGAAAGGAAGTTCGGGAAAAATACGGTCTTGGAAGCACCAAAAAACCGGTTTTGAATGATCTGACTTTCGTACAGATCGATGAATTCTACCCGATTTCTTCCAAGCAGCAAAACAGCTTTTTCGACTATGTCAATAAATTTTACATCCATGGATTCGGGCTTTCGAAAGAAAAAGCAATTCTCATCAATTCCGATGATATTCCTCTGGCTTTTGGCCTCCATTTCAGCCAGGTTTTCCCGGATCTGAAGGTTGATTTGAGTTTGAGATTCAGAGACCCGAAGACAGAACTTGAGAAAATTCAGCAGCAATCGATCTACATGATTGATCAATGGTGCGGTGAGTATGAGCAGCGAATCAGAGATGCCGGCGGTATCGGATTCTTCCTCGGCGGCATCGGCCCGGATGGTCACATCGCTTTCAACACAAGAGGATCGCATATTTTTTCTGTTACCCGACTGACAGAAACCAACTTTGAGACTCAGGCCGTCGCTGCCGGAGATTTAGGTGGAATTGAAGTTTCCTCCAACAGACTTGTGATCACGATCGGTCTGGATACCATCGTGTACAATCCTGAAGCAGTAGGAATCATCATCGCAGCAGGAGAAGCTAAGGCCGGCATCGTAAAGGATTCTTTGGAGACGAAGCTGAACAACGTCTACCCTGCAACTGTCCTTCAGAAGTTAAAAAATGGTCGTTTTTACCTGACCAAAGGAGCTGCCGTGAAGCTGACTGACTCCATGGATTCATACTATGAAAAAGGTGAATGGACTTGGGAAAAGACTGAAAGATCAGTCATTGACCTTTGCAGAAAAATAAAAAAATACGGCCATCGAATCAAGATTGAGGATTTGAAAGCTGACAGATATACCCGATTGATACCGGGACTTTCCGAAGACACGGTAAATCAGGTCATGAAAAGCGTCGAAGCCAAGCTTTCCAAAGGACTGGAGCAGGAGCATGATCAGGTTCTTTTGCATACCGGACCCCACCACGACGATATTTCTCTGGGCATTCTCCCGCATGTTACCAATCAGCTTCACGAGCCATCCAACGAAGCTCACTTCTCAGTCCTTACTTCCGGTTTTACGGCGGTGACCAACTCATTTGTAATCGATACCCTCCAGCATACCAAAAAACTACTGGACGAAGGCAAGATCCAAATGGTGAATTTTGAGGATTTCTTCCAGGTGGGCTACAGCCTGAAAACCGACAAAGACGTCTATCACTTCCTGACCAATGTTGCTTCGGAAAATGCCGACGCCCGTAAGCGTGGACTTTGCCACCGGGTGGTAAGAGCTTTGGTGATTGTGTACCAAGTGAAAAACAAAACCCAACTTCGGGAAACAATCAACGATGTGATCAGTATTCTGAAAAACAGCTACGACGGAGAGAAAAATCCTGCGAAGATTCAGAAGCTGAAAGGTATGATCCGCGAGTTTGAAGAGGAATTGGTTTGGGCTCACTTCGGAGTGCAGGTGAAAAATGTACACCATCTGAGACTTGGATTCTATACCGGAGATATTTTCACCGAGCAGCCTGATAAAACCCGCGACGTAGATCCGATCGTGGAAATGTTCAGAAAAGTGAACCCAACCAAGATTAGCTTGACCCTCGATCCAGAAGGTTCCGGCCCGGATACTCACTACAAAGTGCTTCAGGCAACAGCAGAGGCGGTAAAAAAATGGAGTCAGGAAAAGGATTTGAGCGAGTTGAGAATCATCGGATACAGAAACGTTTGGTTCAAATTTGAACCCCATGAGGTGAATGTGATCGTGCCTGTGTCCTTGGGAGATATGTCAGTGATGGAGGATTCCTTCAGCAACTGCTACCTCAGCCAGGTAAATGCATCTTTCCCAAGCTACTCTCACAACGGAAAATTCAGCACCGTCGCCAAGAGAACATGGGTTGGGCAGTTGGATGACATTCAGCTACTGCTTGGCAAAAACTACTTCTACCTACACGAGCGTGCAAAAGTAAGATCAAGCCATGGACTGATTTTCTTCCGGGATATGAATGTGGAAGAATTCCTGGCTACTGCCCGTGAACTTGAAAAATCGATCGAAGGAATGCTCTAAAAGCATTTAAACTTCAATCAAACCAGTATAAAGGAGTTGTCGGGAAACCGGCAACTCCAACTTAATTTAAACCAATTAACCTAAAGTAAACCGAAGCGAATGGAAAAGGCCATTTTGGGATTAGATATCGGAGGCACCGGGATCAAAGGCGGTGTGCTGATCAAAGGACACTTAGAGGATATCCGTTCGATTGCTACCCCAGCCGAAGAAAGTCAGGAGTTTATATTGGAAACCATCGCGTCATTTATCGAATCGTACCAGCATCATGATTTTGCGGGAATCGGCATCGGCATTCCCGGATTAGTAAATGTGGAAAAAGGAATAATCATCGGCCTTACCAATATCCCTGCATTCCAGCATGTCGAGCTTAAGAAGTTCCTGACTGAGCGGTTTTCAAAACCTGTTTTCGTGAACAACGATGCCAATTGTTTTGCGCTTGGCGTACATAAATACGGCGTCGGCCGAAAGTTTAAAAACCTGGTCGGAATTACCCTGGGAACGGGAGTTGGAGGAGGAATCGTCATCAATGGTCAGCTTTACAGCGGAGTCAATTCAGCCGCAGGTGAGTGGTGCAATGCCTCTTACCTCGACCATAATTACGAGCATTATTGCAGTGGCAAGTTTTTTCAAACCTATTACAATAGCCGCCCAAAAACTTTAGCCAAGCAGGCGTTGACAGGAGATCCGGTGGCGTTGAGGGCTTTCGAAGAATATGGACATCACTTGGGGGAATTGATGAAGAACATTTTGTATGCCCTGGCACCGGAAGCGATTGTGTTGGGCGGATCAATCCGCAAAACTTATCCGCTATTCAAGAAATCCCTGCATCAAACACTTTCAACTTTTGCTTACCCCACAGTTTTGGAAAATCTCCAAATCTTACTTTCCGAACTCGATGAAACTGCCATACATGGAGCTGTGGCCTTAGTCGATGTGGAACGAGCAGTTGTAAATAATTAGTAAAATTTAGATGGTTTAGTAGATGGGAAAATGCGGATCGGTTTTGGTTCGCTTTTTTTTTCATCCTTACCCAAAATTCTTTTCAAGACTAATCGGCGATAATTCTCCCCGGTAGAATGCCAACAGTTGAGCGATATGCTGGTGCGTGCTAAATTTATTCTCAATCATTTTTCTACTTTTTTCGGGATCAAACTGAAGTTCTCCCAATACCAGTTGAATCATCACTTTTGAATATTCCAAAACATTCTTCTCTTCCACCAAAAACAAGGAGCCTTGAGGACACATCAGTTCTTCCATCCCAGAATGTTGAGTGGCGATCACCGGCACTCCGACAGCTAATGCTTCCATTATCGCATTAGGCAGGCCTTCCATCTCTCCGTCTGAAGTAGTAATACTGGGATGGAGAAAGTAATCCGACTCCTGCAAAAATTCATTCACCTTACTATGGATTACACTGTCCGAAAATCGAACGTGATCGGTAAGACCCAACTCCTCAGATTTTTTACGGAGAGAATCAATCAAAGGTCCTCCACCTACAAATTTCAAAGTAGCTTTTGACCCGATGGAAGCCAAAAACAAAACCAGTTGCTGAAAAGCCAAAAGCGTAAACTCATGGCCTTTTTTCTCCACCATTCTTCCTACCTGCAAAAACTTAAACTCGCTTTTGCTTGAGATTATAGTGCGGGGCCTAAAAGGAAAAAAATTAGTGTCGGTGCAAGAATAGAGAATTCGTTTTTTGTCAGGAAAAATCTTCAGTTTAACTGTGCGGTCGTATTGATTCTGAGATACATAAATAGGGTGAATCCAAGAATAGCCAAAATACCGCCTCAGTCTCCTCCTGTAGGATTTTTTACCATACATGAAAGAAGCATCATATCCTCTGAACTGAATGAAAACGGGCACCTTTTCTGCGTTTGGAAAATGATCTAAAAAGATAATACCATCCGTTCCAAACTGGCAATGAATAATATCCGGGTTAAACTCCGCTACTACCTGAGTTAACCTTTTTCCAAAAATGGGATTAAAAAAACCATAAAAAAGGTCCCATTTCGCCAACCTCCTCATAGGCCTATTTGTCCAATAGCTATCTTGAAAAGGGATTCCTACACACGGGATAGTGTCAACCATATACTGAGGTTGATGACCGATAGTGACCACCAAAACCTCGTGACGCTGTTGAACAAGGGTGATTTGAGTCCGGATAAAGGTTACGCTAGCAGCTTTTAAATCACGGACAAAGAATAATACTTTCATTGTGTCTCTTTACTGACAAAAGTAAGAGCAGCAGAAGAAAAGAAACCCATTTACTGAAAATTCATTTCTTGAAAACAAGAAATCAGCTTTTCAAAAAATCAACAAGAAACTTTATGGTAAGTCAAAGACCGTTGACTCACAAGATTACAATCGTAATCGAATAAACTCTTTAGAGGCTTTTTCAACTCATTCAAAGATTGGGTTCTCCTAAAGCTTAGTTTCTCCTAAAAAAAAATTTGATGGATTTTGGTAAATAAAAAGACACCAGCCTCCTCAAAGAAAAATCATCAGAAACCAGAGATTTGAAGGGCGTTTGATTTCGAAACCTCCAATAAACTTTTCGGTAAGGATGCTTATCGCCAAAATTCCAAGGTTTAAAAACTCCGGTAAAGTGGACAATGACTGGATTTTTCAAGGAATCTTCCATCTCCTTTTCCTCAAAAGCAGCTAAAAATCGATCACTTTCCTCTCCGAAGAAAAGAGATTGCAGATTGAATTTAGGGAGCATTTTTTTCCAAGCTCCGTCAATAATCGAATTCAAACCACATTGATCCGTGTAAAGAATTACTTTAGGATTTTTATGCACAAATTCAATCACCCTATTGGACACGTTGTGCTTTCGCCACATTTCCAGGTTGATCATTAGTACTCCTGAGTTAAAATAATCCGAAGTCTCCTTCATGTTCAAGCTTGAATGCCGCATAAAGCCTGGATTTTTCACCGCCATCACAAATTGATCGGTAAGATTAATTTCAAATAGGTTGGTGATATCACCCAACACAATCAAGTCAGAATCCAGGTACAACACTTTATCTGCATCAGTGAGCGTTTCTATAAAAAGACGATAGTAGGAAGAAACCCTAAGATAGAAAGTTACTTTCAATCCTTCCAAAAACCGATCATCAATCAGCCTGCTATGAAGAAATGAAGCGGGATATGAACTTATGATTTGTTCCAATTTATCCCAAAGAAGAGGACTGATTCCGGGATGAATTACATGGATGTCAAAACTTGCTTTTTTATTGTTTTCCAAAAGAGACTTAACAGCTGTGGCCAAATGAGGAAAAAAAAACTCATCAGAAGCCAAGAATACCTGTAACCTTTTCATAATAGATTTTAATTAACACTACTCCGCACAGTGGGAAGACGGACACTTTTCTTTAATTCGGCCTAAATATATATTAATATCAGTCTCTCTTACAAGCTGGTGTCAATTCGGGACACTTCAAATACTTTCGGCACACCTTTGAACTCTCTTCAATAGAAAATCCAGTCTTATCACAAGTGGTATAGATACTCGTACTTATCTAATTGATTTTCCCAAAAAGAAAAAAGCAATCCGTAAAACGTTTAACTTTTGGAGCTAGTCGATTTCCGGTATCGGAGGGAACCTAGTCCAAGTCTTAGAAAACCCTTCTAAACTGTGTTTCCCTCCAGAAGAATTGCCTTATTTTCAAATCCCGATCCCATTCCCAATGACGGATTCCCTCCTCCAAGTTGCCCTCGCCCAAATCGCTCCCGTTTGGCTCAACAAAGCCGCTACACTTGAGAAAATCACAGCCTCTATCCGTGAATCGGCTCAGGCAGGTTGTGAATTGATCGTCTTTGGAGAAGGGCTGCTTCCCGGCTATCCTTGGTGGCTGTCCCTTACCCATGCTTCTGCCTGGGACAACCGGATCCAAAAGGAAATCCATGCCCATTACGCCCGAAATGCCGTGCAAATCGAATCAGGCGATTTGAAAGAAATTCAGGATCTGGCCAAAAAACATAGGATTGCTATCTACCTCGGCATCATCGAGCGACCTCAGGATCGCGGTGGACATAGTTTGTATTGCACGTTGGTTTACATTTCCCAAACCGGAGAAATCAAATCCGCACATCGAAAACTCCAGCCGACCTACGATGAACGACTCACCTGGTCACCGGGCGATGGAAATGGACTTCAGACACATTCCTTGAATGCTTTTACAGTTGGCGGGTTGAACTGCTGGGAAAACTGGATGCCGCTTGCACGAACTGCTTTGTATGGATTAGGCGAAAATCTGCACATCGCCGTTTGGCCCGGATCGGTGAGAAATACGGAAAATATCACCAGAATGATCGCTCAGGAATCGAGGTCATTTGTGATTTCTGTTTCCAGCCTGATGCGAAAATCCGATTTTCCAGCCAATACACCCCATTTAGATTTAATTTTTGAAAACTGTCCGGAAATCCTGGGAGATGGTGGAAGTTGCATTGCGGGACCTGACGGAAAGTGGATTCTCGAACCAGTTGCCAATACTGAAGGATTGCTGATTGAGACGATTGATTTTAACCGAGTGCTGGAAGAGCGCCAAAACTTTGATCCTGTAGGTCACTATTCCCGACCGGATGTTTTGCAATTGAAAGTGAATCGGGAAAGGCAATCCAGTGTTCGATACGAATGAGTTTGGTTTTCGGGTTTTGGATTCCGAATATTTAAAAAACCGAAACCAATTTCCCCAACTCGGACTTATCCGTATAAAACAGTCAATTTCAGAGTATGTTGGATAGACCTGATATTTTGGACAATTTCAGAACACAATTTCCTTTCAATTATGAACAAATTCGGTTTCGGATTTCTTATCGCCTTGGTTTTATTTGCAGGATTTTGGTTTTTCTACCATGGAAACCAAGAACGGGAAGAGCTACGCGCTAGCTCGGAACTGATCCAAAAGCAAGTCCTGCAAGTTGGGAAACTGATTGTGACGGAAGGATATTATTCCAAAGTCTTCACATTCAAAAACTCCCAAAACTTATTTTTGAATCTCATGACCTCGGACAAAAAGGCCTTGGTTATAGTCAATGCCAAGGCAACTGTCGAGTATGACCTCCGACAATTGGAAGTGGAAATCGACGAGGCGAATAAAACCCTCGTCCTGAAAAAAATTCCCGATCCCATCCTCAACATTTACCCGGAAATCGAATACTACGATGTGACGCAGGATTATTTCAACTCCTTTGAAGCCAAGGATTATAACAAAATCAAAAACTCAGTCACTGCCCAAATAAGAACTCAGATAGAGAGGTCGGATCTGTTGGAAAATTCCAGAGAAAGACTGATGGTCGAGCTGACCAACCTTTATGTCCTTACCAACTCTATGGGCTGGACATTGATGTATGAAGAGCAGATTATTGAGAATCCGGAGCAGCTTGAACTCATCAAGAAATAGGAACTTCCGGATTTTTTTCGGCAATTTTTATTCAAGGCATTTGCGATTTCTCTAAAAAAAATCCCGCATAACTCTCATCTTTTGAAAGCTCTGCGGGAAAATAAATCATATATCCTACATCATAAATCTTAAATCCTTACGCTCCTCTTCCTTTGGCCTGAAGTGGAATATCGACCAAATCCTGAACCTTTACCGGCTTTCCGGTTTCGATACTATTTCTGGCCGCAATACCCACTAATATGGACATCGCTCCGTCTCTCGAGCCTGCTGACTGCCTCCATGGATCGGCAACTGTAGGATCTTTGAAAAGCTTGTCTTTCAATCGGGCATCTCCGCCTCCATGTCCTCCACCGCCCTGAGGAACGACGATTATCTCTCTTTCCCCAAAATTCTTGGTCATGTGGATTTCATCCTCTTCTTTTTCTTCCCAAGGCTGACTCTCTTTAATCCATGCTTCCAATCGGCCTTTGGTTCCGTTGAAAGCAATCCTATAACCCTCGTAAGGGGAATAAGTGGTCAGGGAATAGCTCACCTGAACGTTATTTTTGTACTTGATCTGCACCGCCATTTTATCAAAAATGTCAATGTCTTCGCGGAAGACACAGCCATCTCGGAAGTAGCCGTCATGTTGCTCATTGTTGACATAGAGATCCATGTAGCTTTTACTCTTGGTGACATCCCAATAGAAATCACAATCGGTCTTGTGTGCACAGGTTCTGCAATTTTTCCCACGGAATGGTCCATTTTTCCCATAAAACTCCAGCGAGCCGTAGGCAAAAACTTCCTCCGGGTCAGAATCAAGCCACCAATTCAGCAAATCAAAATGGTGGGTAGATTTGTGAACCAAAAGCGAACCTCCGTTTTTCTTGTAACCATGCCATCTTCTGAAGTAATCAGCCCCATGGGAAGTATTCAGATACCAGTGAAAATCAACGGACGTGACATCTCCTATTTCTCCGGCGCGAAGTAGTTCGTAAAGTTTTTGACGATGCGGAGAATATCGGTAGTTAAACGTCACAATGAGTTTCTTGCCTGATTTGCGCTCAGCATCGAGGATGGATTGGCACTTAAACTCATCCGTAGTCATTGGTTTTTCGGAGATCACATTGATTCCTGACTCAAGGCCTTTGATGATGAATTCGTGGTGAGTACTGTCCATCGTCGTCACGATCAGGACATCCGGTTTGGACTCGGCGAGCATTTTATCAAAATCCGTGTAAACCGGGCAATCAACCCCGATAAATCCTTTCGCATAGGTTGCTCTTCCTATATTCTTATCGCAAAGTCCCACGAAAGTAATTTGCTCATCGTAGACTCGCTTCACATCTCTTCCAAACATCCCCGTTCCTCTGGATCCGGTTCCGACGAGGGCTATTTTCATTTTTTCTCCGGGTTTGTCCCAAAGATTGAGTGCCTCAGATACTGGGTGAACGAACAAGGAACCCGCGAGAAGTGCGCCTGATTTGGCGAGAAAATCTCTTCGGGAGGATTGCGGAATAGTCTTCATGGTATTTTGGGTTAAAACTTACAGAAAAGTAAGATAGTGAAAACTGAAAAAAATTTTCCTGAAAATTACGGAATCGATTTTTCCATGGACTAATGGGTAAATAAACCATCGTTTAGATCCGAATTCCAGTATTTTTGAAGAGTGGATTCTTTGAGCATGGACAGGACAATTTCATTTCGCGGACTTTTCCGTATCAGCAGACCTGTCAATCTGCTCATGGTTGCATTTGCCCAATTGATGACCGCATATTTTTTGGTGGAAACGACCAATCAGGGAATTCCCGTACTCTTGGATTTCAGACTTTATCTCTTGGTACTTTCCGCCGTGATTATCGCCGCTGCAGGCTACATGATCAACGACTATTACGATGTCAAAATCGATTATGTAAACAAACCTCATGAAGTTGTTGTCGGAAAAGGAATTAAGCGCCGAGTGGTGATTTTCCTGCATTCCGTCTTCAATTTCACAGGAATATTCCTTGGATACCTGGTTTCACCAGAGATTGGCTGGATCAATTTCGGCGCTGCATTTTTTCTTTGGCTTTATAGCAATCGCCTGAAGCGTGAGCCTTTTATTGGAAATTTGACAGTGTCTTTTCTGACAGCAACCGCAATCTTTATGATTGGGTTTTATTACCAAAAATCAGAATTATTGATTCTGACTTATGCCATTTTTGCTTTTTTCTTAAATCTCATTCGCGAAATCATCAAAGACATCGAGGATCGACCGGGTGATCGAAAACACGGCTGCCGGACTTTGCCCATTGTAATCGGCTTCCGCAAAACCAAGAATGTGATTTTCATTATTGCGATTGGCTTTGTCTGCTCGATTTTGATCGTGACTTTCAAAATCAACAATCCCTTACTCTACTACTATTTTGGAGCAATGGGGTTCGTTTTTGTCTGGTTTATGTATTTGATTTATCAGGCTGACCGCAAAGCCCATTTTTCCAGGCTGAGTTCCATAGCCAAAGTCATCATGCTGGTCGGGACGCTTAGCATGGCGTTTTTATAATTGAAATTGAAGAGGTAATTGTTCAAAAAATTCGAGGTACGAAATACGAATTACGAGGCTTTTTTAAATTTCAATCCCTACACAATGATTGAAACTTAAATTTCTAAATGTTGAATATCGAATGATGAATTTCAAAAGATCTCGTAAATCGTAAATCCAAAATCGAAATTCACATTTCCTATTTCGTATTTTCAAAAATCCAATCAGAATATTAGAAATTTGCTATCCAAAGCTATAATTTCATGCAAATTTTCCAATCATGCTGGACAGCAAACTTGTAGTCATAAAAGTCGGATCCAATGTTCTTACCCAGGACAATGGCTTTCCTGATTTGCTGAGAATGGAGAAACTCGCAGCCCAGGTTCATGATTTAACTTCCAAAGGAAAAAAGGTAGTACTGGTAAGTTCCGGTGCAGTGGCTTTCGGCAGGAAAAGTATTCCCCTTCCGGAAAAACTAAACCCCGTTATCAAAAAACAAATATGGGCTTCGACGGGACAAATCCGGCTGATCAATCAGTACCGTGAATTATTTAAAAAGCATAATCTGGACGTAGCCCAAATTCTGGTAACCAAGGAAGATTTCCGCGATAGGAAGCATTTCCTGAACATGAAGAATTGCATTCAGGCATTGCTTCAGCAAGAGATTTTGCCCATCATCAATGAAAATGATACAGTGACGATTACCGAATTGATGTTTACCGATAACGATGAACTGGCAAGTCTGACCGCTGCGATGATCAATGCGGATACAATGATTTTGCTCACAAACGTGGACGGAATTTTCACCGGAAATCCATCAGAACCCGGATCGCAACTCATCGAAAAAGTAGCTTCATCGATGCCTGAAATCTCTTCCTACATTTCAGCCTCAAAATCTGCTTTCGGCAGAGGAGGCATGCTGACCAAATATGCCATGGCAAAGAAATCCGCTGAATTGGGGATTCAGGTCATCATTGCTAATGGAAAACGAGACAATGTCTTGGGAGAATTTGCGGATAAGTCGCTTCGATGCACTTGGTTTGAACCTCAAAAAGCAAAGCATAGCACCAAGAAATGGCTCGCTCACGGAGAGCAATATTACAAAGGCGAGGTCACCATCAATGAGGGGGCACGTGCTTCGTTGTATTCAGAAGTGATTCGCAGCCTTTTGCCTGTCGGAATCATAGCGGTTGAAGGTGAGTTTTCCAAGGGAGATATTGTTCTGATCAAGGACGAAAAAGGTCAGAAAATCGGACTCGGTCGAGCGGAATATGCTTCCAAACTTGCATCTGAACGAGTTGGGCAAAAGAACCAAAAACCCTTAATTCATTACGATTACCTCTATATTTTTGACCATGAGTGAGTATAGCCACGTCTTCGAAGAAGTAAAGAAAAGCTCCCGAAAGCTGACCGGAATTTCTGACCAAAAAATCAATCAGATTCTGGAAGACCTGATAGAATTGGCAGTGCTGGAAATCCCTGCTTTGCTGGAAGCCAATCAACTGGATCTCGAAAAGATGGACGCGGACGATCCGATGTTTGACAGGCTTTTGCTTACCGGGGAGCGGATTGAAGGTATCGCAAAGGAAATCATTCAGGTCAGCTCCCTTCCAAGTCCCCTTCATCTTAAACTGGAAGAGAAAATACTTCCAAACGGACTTTCCCTTGAGAAAGTATCCGTCCCCCTTGGAGTGATCGGAATCATCTACGAGGCTAGGCCAAATGTGACTTTTGATGTGTTTTGCCTCGCTTTGAAATCGGGAAATGGATTGGTGCTGAAAGGCGGATCAGATGCGGATTTTTCCAATCAGGCGATCATGAAACTGATTCATCAAGTCTTGGAAAAGCACGGAATCCCCGGTACTGCTTTCCAACTTCTTCCCCCTGACCGGGCTGCGACAAAGGCTTTGCTTGAGGCTGTCGGATACGTGGATGTGATCATTCCGCGAGGAAGTCAGGGCTTGATAAATTTTGTGAGAGAAAATGCAAAAGTGCCCGTGATCGAAACGGGGGCAGGAATAGTCCATACCTATCTCGATGAATCGGGAGATCTGGAAAAAGCGAAAGCAATCATTTTCAACTCAAAAACCCGAAGACCAAGCGTCTGCAATTCTCTGGATTGCCTGATTATCCATCATTCAAGATTGGGTGAATTGGAAGAATTGGTGAAGCCTCTCTTGGATTTTGGGGTAACAATTTTTGCGGATGAAAGAGCATTTGCAAACCTGAAATCAAATCCGCTGATTCAAAAAGCGGATGAAACCCATTTTGGAACGGAATTCCTGAGCCTGAAAATGGCGATCAAAACTGTGGAGAATCTGGATGAGGCATTGGATCATATCGCAGCTCATTCTTCTAAACATTCGGAAGCTATTATTTCCGAAAACCAGGAGGCTATTGATCGATTTTTATTAGAAGTGGATGCGGCGGCGGTTTATGCAAATGCTTCCACGGCTTTCACCGATGGAAATCAGTTTGGACTAGGTGCGGAAATTGGGATCAGCACTCAGAAACTCCACGCCCGCGGACCGATGGCGCTGAAGGAACTTTGCAGCTATAAGTGGATTGTAAGAGGAAACGGCCAAATCAGGAATTAAAGATTTCGACCCCTATTTTCGAACTATTCCGGTGAGTTCTTCCGGAGCAAACGACAATTCAGTGTACCCAAAAACATACGGTCCGATCTCGTACGGAATATAAATCAGCCAAAATTTCTCATCCTTATAACCCATTGCCCCGGGCAAGAAAAAGCCTGTTTCGGGAAGAAAAAATCCCTGGTCTTCCAAACTCTTTCCTTCGGGAATCTCGTGGTGTTTTCTGAATGCGATTTCTGCTTTCTCGAGCAACTTCACTGAATCCAAAACCACCCGTCCTGAATTCAGATATCCGCCGGTGATTTTATCGAAATTCATAAAAAACTGGCTCGAATTGGGATGAGCGCCTCCACTGTTATTGAATTCGGTGAAGAAAATACTGAGCAAGCTGTCTGATTCATAACTCACTTTAGCATTGACTTCAATCGACCATCCACCCGGAGAATCCGGAAATTGGCTGACAAAATCTTCATAGGAGTTCAGATACAATTGCGCATTGGCTTCAAGTGTGGGAGCTACTGAATCTCTGCCAAAATACACCAACAATTGCTGATCAATCGCTTCGTTTATTTTGGAGGCAATTTCACTTCCTTTGGCCAGCGGCCAGGTAAAAGAAACCGAAGCACAAGACTCCTCAATGCAGGTATTTTTGACAAATTCCTGAGTGGAAAAAGTCAATTCAGTTTCCTCAACAACCGAAACAGGTTTGGGTTCGGCGCAGGAAAAAAACGCTAATAGCGCTATAAAAAAGGTTATTCTCATGATTAATCTGGTTTCAGGTTGCTTAAGAAAACCTGGGTCAATTCTCTCGCAAAAGTCAAAGGACTCAATGCTCCGCTTCTCACTTTTTCCTTTTCGGAGGCAAGCATTTGCCGGACCGTCGAATGATCGTGAAAAGCTTTCCTAAGGATAAAATTTACATGCTCGTCCAGCCATTTGAGTCGCTGATTTGCGCGATTCAGATCCCAAAATCCAATTGATTTTGTCGTCTCCTCATATTTCAAAATCATCTTCCAAACATCTCCAAGTCCTTCTCCTGTAATCGAGGACCCTGTCAGCACAGGCGTGGACCAGCCATTTTCACTTAATGGAAAAAGATGAAGTGCATTTTGGTAATTGGCTTTGGCCTTTCCTGCTTCTTCCAGATTGTCTCCGTCAGCTTTGTTGATCAAAACGCCATCAGCCATCTCCATGATTCCTTTTTTGATGCCCTGAAGTTCGTCACCGGCACCGGCAAGCATCAGCAAAAGGAAAAAATCCACCATTCCTTTTACTGCTGTTTCGGATTGTCCTACTCCCACTGTCTCCACCAGAATCACGTCAAATCCGGCAGATTCGCAAAGCAACATCGCTTCCCGTGTTTTGGAAGTCACTCCGCCCAAAGTCGATCCTGAAGGACTTGGTCGGATGAAAGCCCGCTTATCTGCAGAAAGCTTTTCCATCCGGGTTTTGTCTCCGAGAATACTTCCCTTGGTCATCTGACTGGAAGGATCCACGGCGAGGACTGCAACCTTTTTTCCCTGGTCCAGAAGCAACTTTCCGAAGGTCTCAATGAATGTACTCTTCCCTACTCCGGGCACTCCGGTAATCCCGATTCTCAGCGAGTTTCCGGTTTTTGACAAAAGCGATTGCACCAGTTCCGATGCGAGTTGGATGTCGGAATCAAGCGTGCTTTCGATCAAGGTAATCGCCTGGCTAAGAACCCCCCTGTTTCCGGCCAAAATGCCCTCCTGATATTCTGACAGACTTAATCTCTTGCTCATTTTAATTTCCTTGCTTAAATCTCACCTCTCCCATGGGAGTTTTTTCAAAGGTGTAGAGAACATAAGATTCCAAATTCTGATTGATATAGGGCTCCTTCGGAGAAAGCTCGATTTTCTGATCGAAATCCTCTGAAAAGAAGAAAACGATCGTCTTCCCATACTTAGTGTGTGGCTGGGCGTCTCCATATTCCTTCATCCAGTTCTCACTCGGATCAAGAGCTTTCACTGCGAAAATCCGAACCACCGGCCCGGTGTTATTCTCGTTTCGATATTTACCTAGTTCTTTGTATTTCCCATCGAAGCGCTCTAGGCCTGGTTGGGAAAAAGACTCCATCATAAAATAAGCAACTAATGCGGTCACGATGACCACTAGTAATCGGAAAATGATTTTAGAGCTTTTCAAAATTTAGGTGCGGTTATGAAGTTTAGGCCTTAATTTA
>JBILPR010000217.1:0-7470 GCA_044373795.1 Algoriphagus sp.
CTGAACCTGTTCAGCGTCTTGATTCAAAATTAACGAGTTGTAAAAAAGGGTCTTTCCATCACAGGAATGAGGTATTTGGTCACATATTTGGTGCAACGAATGAGGTTTTACCAACTCTTGATCTTTTTGGATAAGTTTTAGCGTTATCTATTTCGATCAACCTTTTACACACTTCTATGGAGTCACTCACTCAGTTTTTCTGGTTTTGCAGCGGAGCCAATTTCTCTCTGCTTAAGCGACTACCTACGGAGTCTAATAAATATATAGGAATAGGAGCAACTGTGTTTTTTACGGGAGTGCTGGCAGCTTTGGCTGCTGGATATGCCATTTTTACGGTTTTCCAATCAGTCTGGCCTGCAATCTTTTTCGGGATTCTTTGGGGATTTATGATATTCAACTTGGATCGATTTATCGTATCGAGCATGCGGAAAAAGGAAAATGCATGGGCAGAGTGGAAGTTGGCCATTCCTCGTTTGGTACTGGCAGTTCTACTCGCTTTGGTGATTTCCAAACCCTTAGAATTGAAGATGTTTGAGCGGGAAATTAACCGTAAAATCGATGAGAAGAAGACGGAATTCATCGCTCAGTCTAAGATCAGCCTTGCCAAGGGCTTTCCGGAAATCCAGGAGCTGGAAGGAAAGATCGATATCCTGAAATCTGAGGTTATCACTGCTGATGCTTTCAGAAATCAGGTTCAGAAAGAATACGATGCTGAGAGATTTGGTGAGAAAACGAATGGAACCAGCGGGATTGTCGGGTTAGGAACAAATGCTAAAAAGAAAGAGCAGCAACTGGATGCCGCGCAGCTTGCATCGGAGGACTTGAGAAAAAGAAATCAAGTGAGGATCGATACTCTGGAAGAGCAGCTCCGTGAATTTATTGCGTTGCGTCAGGCGGAGTTTGAAAAGCAGCAACCGGGAATTGAAGGCTTTGACGGCCTTGCGGCAAGGATGGACGCACTTTCAGCTTTGACAGAAGAGAGTTCGGCGATGGCTCTGGCAAACATTTTTATCATGCTTCTTTTCATCGCAATTGAGACAGCACCGATTTTCGTGAAATTGATTTCCCCAAGGGGGCCTTATGACGAGTTATTGGAGCTTCACGAAGATAAAGTCAAACTTTTCAAAGGTGAGAAATGGGTGAAAACAAAAGGTGAATCCGAAGCCCGGGTGAGCTACTTTCAGGATACACATTTCTACGCTACCGATCTGAACAAAGAAAAAACAAACAAGAAAAACAAAGCTCAAACAGAGGCTGAAATAGCTGAAATCCAGCGAAAATTTAGTGTGGAAAGGGATTGAAACGTCTGATTTTCAGATTGAAAAATAAACTTACTGTTCAACATGATTGATTTTACGTAGTATTTTTTTTTCTTTACGTAAACTTAAAATCATTGGCAGATGAACACCAAAATCACACTTTCTTTTAATAAAGAAATCATCGAAAAAGCCAAGGAATTTGCTGAACAGAATAATATCAGTTTATCCAGGTTGACCGAGTACCTATACAGCCAAATCATTTCAAAAGACTATAAATCTTTAGAAGAATTACCCGTTTCGGATTGGATTGATTTTGTAGCTGAAGGATCGATTGATTACAAGAAATCCTCTAGTAGGAAGAAAATGAAGGATGAATTTTTTGAGGGAAAAAAATGAAAGTTTTCCTGGATGCGAATGTTTTAGTGTCAGTTCTTAATCGGGAATATCCCCTTTTTCCGCTTTCAGCAAGAGTGTTAAGTTTTTCAGATCGGCCTGATTTTGAATTGTTAACTTCGCCGATCTGCTTAGCGATAGCTTTTTATTTTTCAGAAAAGAAAAGTGGTTCCAGTCTTGCAAAAAGGAAAATAGAAGTTTTAAATACCAAGCTCAAAATGACTTGTGTAGATCAAGCCGTGGTTGATTTGGCGATCAAAAACCCGCAGGTTATAGATTTTGAGGATGGATTGGAATATTTTTCAGCATTAAATTCCTCCTGTGAAGTCATAATCACCGAAGATCAAAACGGCTTTTTCTTTTCGAATATCCCAGTGTTTACCTGTAAGCAGTTTCTGCAGGAAATTATTTTTTAGCCTTTCGTTCTCTTTACGACAAAATCCAGTTGATCAATCGTCCTGCTGACGGATTTCCACTCGGCAAATCCTACTATTTTGATGATTGTGGCAAGAAATTTTTTTGGATTTATAAGCTTTCCTGCGAGGGCTGATATGTTCTTATCACGATCCTGGATGGCCAATTTTTTATCAGCTGCCAAATGATATTCACCCGCAAATTTCCAGGCTCCGTTTCTTGCTAGTTGGACGGAGAAGTTGAGAAGCATTTCATCACGTCCTTTTGTCAATGGCATCAACCAGCCAAAAATGGGAGAAACAGTACTGATATTTACTTTTACTCCATCCACTAACTCGGCCAAGACTGCATTGATCTTATTGAAATCACCCTCAATTCCTGCAATATTTTTTCCTGCCATTGTATCTGAAGCGGAGATTCCCAAATCCAGATTGATATGTGCGTTGATCCCAAGAAAAAGATGCTGCAATACGAGATGATTACTTTTCATACTTGCTTCGAAAGCTACAAACCAACTTTGCGAAGGTTTTTGCCCACCTCTCCAAAGATCATATGCATCAATAAACCGTTTAGCAAAAAGCACATCCAGCATTTCCATCCGGGGATTGTCTTCAAATTCTCCCTTGAGAATTCCTTCTTTCACTCGTCTTGTTACCTGTCGGTACAAAATTGCAAAAAATCCTATCCGCGATTGCCGTATTCGACATTCTTCCACAATCTCATCTAGCCTAAACAACACCTCGTTAATCGTATTCATAGTTTATTTAGATAAAAAAGCTCTCCAAAACATCCCCTACATAATACGCCACCACTGCCGCCAAAAGTCCCAGAGCCACAGTTTCCGAGATACTTCTCAGTGCGGAAGTTTGATTGACGAATCCTTTTAGCCAACCAACTAAAAGAAAAGCCAGTCCGGTAAGAATACTTGTCCAGAGGAAGATATTCAGATCTGTAGGGAAGAAAAAATCCCATAAATAGACCATCAGAGGGATAAAACCGACTACAATAAATGAGATCAGGGTCGCTAATCCGATTTTGAAAGGACTCTTTTCATCCCGCATCATATTAAGCTCATCCTTCATCATCTCAGCTACCCAAAGATCTTTATCAGAGCAGATCTGGTCAACCACTTTTTCGAGAAGTTCTCCCTTGAATCCTTTTGCCCGGTAAATGTCCGCTATTTCTTCCCGCTCCACTTCGGGAAGGTTTTCAATTTCCCAGTACTCGATTTTTTCGTGTTTTGTGAAATTGTCCTGTTCACTTTTCGCAGAAAGGAATGCACCGACTGACATTGAAAATCCGTCAGCAAGCAAATTTGCTAAACCTAAAATGATCAAAATCCCGGCATCAAGATTGGCTCCGAAACCTCCCGCAACTACCGCAAAAGTGGTTACTGCCCCGTCAATTCCTCCGTAAACAAACTCTCGTAAGTATTCCTGCAATTTTCCAAACCGGGAAGATTCCAGGTGTATGTGTTTTTCGTTCATTATTAGTTTAAGTTTTCCAGGAAAAATCTCTTAACATTTTCTCCCATCACTGCTCTTATTTCTTCTTCTGTGAATCCCGCCTTCATCAATCCCTCTACGATCAGCGGAAGTCCGGTAATGTCAAAAGGAACCGCAACCGAGCCGTCGTAATCTGATCCCAACGCTACAAAGTTTATTCCTGCCAAATCCCGGACATGCTTGATGGATGCAATAATATTTGGGAGTTCAGGTTCGCCAACCGCCATGTCAAAAAATGCAATTCCAATGATTCCTCTGTTTGTCGCTATCCTTTTGATTTGGTCATCGGTAAGATTCCGCTGAGAATCCAGTACCGCTCGAACTCCAGTGTGGGAAACCATGACGGGTTTGGTAGTGAGATTTAACACATCCTCGACTATGGCAGGAGAGGAGTGGGCCAAATCTATGAATATGTTGAGTTCATTCATTTTTTTCACTGCCTCTTTTCCAAACTCACTCAGTCCGTCGAGGTTTTCCCCATGCGCCGAACCTCCCAATTCATTGTCAAAAAAATGAGTGGGACCGATCATGCGTACTCCCGCTTCATATACTCGGTCAAAGTTTTCGATTTGGCCTTCCAAAGCATGAGCGCCTTCGATTCCGAGCATTGCCCCGACTACAGTTTTGTCAGTTTTCCGAGCTTCAATGAGTCGTTCGAGATCTGCTTTTGATCTCACGAAAATGGCTTTTCCCTGCTCATTTTCTACAAAATCAGATAAGTCTTCAGCTTGAGAAAGTGTTCGATTGATCAGACTAAACCAATTGAAAGGAGACTCACCTTTTGCAATGGTAAGTGGTGTGATATTGTCAAAAGCATCTTCGCTGTTGCTTTGCATATTTTGTCCCGCGGGAGATTTGGAGACAATGGTAAACATCTCCAAAGATACATTCGCTTCCCGCATTCTTGGAAAATCCACATGACCCCTGTCTCCCCTTTTATTGAGGCTTCTACCCCAAAGCAAGGCGTCACAATGAAGATCTGAGATAAAATCCAGACGATCGTATAGGGCTTGAGCTTCCGGGGAAACGGTATAGGGAGACTCAAGTTTTACGGGATTTCGCTCTGTTTCTATATAAGAAGGGACTGTCAATACAGCTGCTACGTAAAAAATGAACAGCACCAACAAAGCAAGCAGTAATTTTTTCATTAGGTTGGAGATTTCTTGATCAAGATAATCAAAAATGATCTCTCAGGTAAGATGAAATCAAGCATGATTCAAAAGTCACACACTTTGATGATTATTGATAATGCGAGATTCCATGTAGCCGATAAAAATCAATTATAAACACATTAATTAAATCAGTTTTCTCCCACAATTTCCTCTCCGGTCTTGACAGGTTCGAGTTGTTCAAACTCTTCCATGGTGAAAAGACGTGATCGAATCAAAAAGCGAATACCCATCGGGATCTCAATGGAAAAACTGCTCCCTCGGCCCGGAGTCACGTCTAAGGTCAACTCGGTATGCTTCCAGTATTCGAACTGATCCGCACTCATGAAAAAATCACAACCATAGACTTCACCCATCCAGATATCTTGGCTTCCGACTTTGAAATCACCTTTTTCGAAGCACATCGGAGAAGATCCGTCGCAACAGCCACCACTTTGATGAAACATCAACTCGCTGTCAAATCGCTTTCTCAAGGTGTCGACTACTTCCTTCGCCGCTTCGGTGATAAGCACTCTTTTTTTTGCAGTCATGGTTGTTTGGGTTTAGGTAAAAGGTAAGAAAGGCAGAGAAGAATTTCCCTGCCTTTAGTAATTGGTTTTGCTTGTTTGATTAGAAGAATCCCAGTTTCTGCTTACTGTAAGAGATCAGCATGTTTTTAGTCTGGCGATAATGACCTAACATCATGAGGTGGTTTTCACGACCAAAACCTGATTTTTTGTATCCTCCGAAAGGCGCATGAGCAGGGTAGGCATGGTAGCAATTGACCCAAACTCTTCCCGCCTGAATCGCTCTTGGGATCTGATACAGTTCGTGAGCATCTCTGGACCAGAGTCCCGCTCCAAGTCCATACATGGTGTCATTTGCGATTTCGATGGCTTCTTCGGTTGTTTTGAAAGTAGTCACGCAAACCACCGGTCCGAAAATCTCCTCCTGGAAGATTCTCATTTTATTGTGACCTTTGAAAATAGTTGGTTGAATATAGTATCCTTCCTCCAGTCCGCTGTTTAAACCAGCTTTGGCACCGCCGGTAAGTACAACTGCACCTTCTTGCTTACCAATATCCAAGTAGGAAAGAATTTTTTCGTATTGATCATTGGAAGCCTGAGCCCCCATCATCGTATCTTCAGCTAGAGGGTGGCCCATCTTGATGGCTTTGGTACGGGTAATCACCCGCTCCATAAATTTATCGTAAATGTCTTCGTGAACCAGAATTCTTGACGGACAAGTACAAACTTCCCCTTGGTTCAGAGCAAACATTACTGCGCCTTCTACTGCTTTGTCAAAGAAGTCATCGTCTGCGTCAGCTACAGATTTCATGAAAATATTTGGAGATTTTCCACCCAGTTCCATGGTCACCGGAACTAGATTTTCGGAGGCGTATTGCATGATCAGTCGGCCGGTAGTTGTTTCACCGGTGAAAGAAACTTTTGCAACTCTTGGTGAAGAAGCAAGAGGTTTACCCGCTTCCACTCCAAAGCCCGTCACCACGTTCAACACTCCCGGAGGAAGTATGTCTCCGATCAATTCCATCAAGACCATGATGCTTGTCGGAGTTTGCTCAGCAGGCTTTACTACGGTACAGCAGCCTGCTGCAAGTGCAGGCGCGATTTTCCAGGTTGCCATTAAAAGTGGGAAGTTCCAAGGAATGATTTGTGCCACAACGCCAAGCGGCTCGTGAAGAGCGATACTGACAGTATTTTCGTCGTGCTCAGAGATTGTACTTTCGTCTGCACGTATTACACCTGCAAAATATCGGAAGTGGTCAATAACCAACGGTAAATCCGCAGCTCTTGTCTCCCGAAGTGCTTTTCCATTGTCGATAGTTTCGACCCGGGCGAGCATTTCGAGATTTGCTTCGATTACATCCGCAATTTTATTGAGCAGCTTGCTTCTCTCAGCTGCTGAAGTTTTGGACCACGATGGGAAAGCTGCGTGAGCCGCATCCAAGGCTTTCTCGATATCTTCTTTGTTTCCTCTGGCAGCTTTCGAAAATACCTTTCCGTCAATCGGTGAAATGTTATCAAAATATTCACCTGAGGAAGGAGCTACGAATTGACCTCCAATAAAGTGGTCATACTTTTCTTTGATTTTGGGTCTTTCAACAGGCTGTGCCTGAGATAGAGTTATTGTTTCCATACTTCAATGGTTATTTTGGTTATACTCAAATATCTTTTTATTCCGTTAGAAAAAGTAGAACAATATGATCATCTCATCCACCTCCAGTGACTTTCTTCGTATACAATCAGAAATGGCTCCGTGTTTTTGCCCGGAGAAAGATTTTATAAGCGTTTAAAATTAGTATTTTACTGCATGACCCAAGATAATTTCACCTCCGGTGTACCCTGGAGAAACAGCCGGGACCTGAAAACTCTGGTTGAAAACCGAACCACTTACACGCTTGATAATTGTGAGCTGAATATTTTTGAGACACATCAGGAGGCTGCAGACGTAAATCTTGTTTTTGGAGATCTGGTCTTGACTACGATGCTCAAAGGAAAAAAGGTGATGCATCTTTTTGACAAACCCGGCTTTGATTATTTACCAGGAGAATCGGTCATCGTCCCGCCAAATGAGATGATGAAAATTGACTTTCCGGAGGCAAAATGGGATAATCCAACTCAATGCATTGCACTCTCGATTTCAAAAGAGATGATCGAGAATACTTTTAATATGCTGAATGAGAAGTTTTCTGAGAAAGTCCTGACTCAGGAATGGGGATTGAACCTGAGT
>JBILPR010000218.1:0-7446 GCA_044373795.1 Algoriphagus sp.
GGTCAGAATCCTTTTTACATAATCAGACGCTTCCTTACTGAAGTATTCCACTTCAATCCTTCCGGTTTGCCTCGCCTCGGGGGTATCAATTCCGATCAATCGGATCTTCTCTCATATACCTTTTTCATTTACAATCCAGAAGGTGTCTCCGTCTACGAATTTGGAAATTTCCAAAAGACCCGTATTTTGATTCGCCTGGATTTGCAGGGAAATTAGTAGTAAGAAAACCCAGAAAATAAGCTGTTGAATTGACTTCACGGGAATGATTGAGGGGTGAAAGTAAGATTTCCAGACCTGATCGAGAAGGAAAAATGATTGAAGAATTATTCGACATTTTTTGTCAGGTTGAATTAATGCGAATACCTCTCATTTTTATTTTCACTTCAAATGTCGCTTTTTTGACTTTAGGTATTGCTCAAATTTCAAGAATTGATGGTTATTGAACTCCCTAGGTTTTAACTGGGATTTACCTTCCTGATACAAGAATTCAAGTAAATGATCATAGGTAGTTTTATTGATTTCTAAGGATGCAGGAGAATAGTCATAGCCAATCCGGTTTGAAAGATTTTCAATAAATAGTTTATAAATCTGTGTTATGGTGTGGGTTTGGAACAGATTACCTGAGAGGGCAAGTTTCAGGTTGTTTGCAGTAATATCATATCTCTGGAGTTTGACCTGTTCCAATACTTCATAGATCTTCAGTTTGAAACTTTGAAGTTGCTTGTTTAACTGGATCGCAAGAGGATCCTTTCTTTGACCAATTCTTTTTCGGCGTCCCTAAGGCGGGATTGATGTCTATTTTAGCAGAAACTTCTGATCGGGTTCCATTGATGGTGATCCTCAGTTAAATCGGAGCATTGCCATCTTTTTTGAGTTTCTTTTCCTGAAGTAGAAAAGTCAGTGTTGGTATGTTCATAGCATTTTTGTTGATGATGAACAAAGCTATTTGAGGCCTTTCTGTGAGGCAGTGATTTTACATATTCACCAGAAACCTCACCAGTATGATAGGTCTCGAATGAAAAATCAGTAGGTCTCGATTTAGTCGCAGAAAATCAGAATAATCTACTGGAAACATTAGATTACCTAAAAGCAGAGGAGGAGGGATTCGAACCCCCGGTACCTCACGGTACAACGGTTTTCAAGACCGCCGCGATCGACCACTCTGCCACTCCTCTATTGTTTGATTTGTTTTCAAGACAGCTGCTCCCGATAGCTATCGGGACAACCACTCTGCAACTCCTCTGTGCTGTGATCCTCTTTTCGAGTGTGCAAAAGTAACCGAATTCTGATTTTATGCAAAACCCTTTTTCTCTATTTTTGCTAAGTATCTGATTTTTAACCTTTAATTTTTCAGGTTTTCTAATTATGCCTCAAGTGATTTTTCAAGAAGCGTTTTAAAATCAATTTTAAGTTAAGATCCCAACCCTCTTACCGCCGTGGTTGCCAATTGTGACTGCCCATTTCTTTCAGCAAACAGGTTCTACATTACTGGTAACCGACAACTGATTGCTGCGACTGACAACTTACACTTGGCCTTGGGGGAACTGACAACTGATAATGAGACTGCTTCTTCGTTCCTCATCGCAGTGACGTGACTGACAACCGACAACTCACACCTGCCTACTGGGTCTGATCACTCGTCTTCTCCACCGCAATCCATCTCTTTACTTCCTTCTCCAAGATTTCAAGTGGTAAAGCGCCGCCTCCCAAAACTAAATCGTGGAATTTTCTCAGGTCAAACTTGTCTCCCAGTTCTGTTTCAGCAAGCTTTCGCAGTTCCTGGATTTTCAACATTCCGATTTTATAGCCTGTGGCTTGTCCCGGGATCACCATATAGCGACGAACTTCCGCCTGAATGGCTCCCTGAGAAATCGATGAATTTTCGGTGAAGTACTTAATTGCATCTGCTTCAGTCCAACCTTTGGCATGGATTCCGGTATCTACCACCAATCGGATGGCTCTCCAGATTTCGTTTACCAGTCGGCCAAAATCATAATATGGATTTTGATATCCTCCCATTTCCTTGGCCAAGATCTCAGAGTAAAGTGCCCAACCTTCCACGTAGGCATTGAAACCCATCTGGGTACGGAATTTTGGCACGGATTCCAATTCCTGAGCAATGGAAATCTGCATGTGGTGACCCGGATTTCCTTCATGATAGGCTACGCCTTCCATGGTCGTTTTGGGCATCGCGTTCATATCGGAAAGGTGAACATAATACGTTCCCGGACGTGATCCATCTGGTGTACCTTGGTTGTAATGCTGAGGTGCACCATCCTGCTCCCGGAAAGCTTCCACTCGTTTTACAACCAAATCAGCTTTTGGCAAAAGCCCAAAATACTGTGGCAATTTTGCTTTGATATCGTTCAGATACTTGGTCGATTCATTCAGGTAGGCTTGTCTTCCTTCGTCTGTATTGGGAAAAAAGAACTGAGGATCACTGTTGACAAACTTGAAAAAAGCCTGCAAATCACCCTCAAATCCTACCTGATCTTTGATCGCAAGCATTTCTTTTTGAATTCTTTTCACCTCATCCAATCCGATTTGATGAATTTCCTCAGCGCTCAGATCGGTAGTGGTGGAGGTTTTAAGCTTGTGCGCATAGAAGGCGGCACCATTTTCATGGCGGCTTACTCCGGTAGGTTTTTCTTCCAGATTTGGCAACTCTGACTCCAGCCATGCGATGAGTTCCTCATACGCTGGTTTGAAATTTGTGAGAAGGGCGTCTTTGGTAGCGCCTCGGAATTCCTCAGCCTGTTCGACAGTGATTTTCCCATCTTTTTCCAGTTTTTCAATCTTGCTGAGTGCATCAGTCCAGAGTGGCGCATTATCCTTTCCTTCGGTAAATGGTTGTCCCTTTATCAAGGAGTTGGACTGCTGGATCACAAATTCATAAGCAAACTTGGGAGGGCGAACACCGGCTTCTGTCTGCAATTTTGCTCTTTCCAAAAGCTGATTTATAGCTCTTCCAGATTCGTTGATTCTCGAGACAAGGGCTGTCATATCAGACGGTTCATCCACTTTATGAAAATTGATCAGCATGTTGGGAATCATCGTGTGAATACCGCTCATTTGATTGAAGACGTAGTTTTTTCTCCTGAATTCCGCATCTCTTTTTTCCATTTCATATTGATACTCCCAAAGATCATAGGATATTTTGGTCTCTGGACTCAAGGTGGTTGGGTCAAATTTCTCTTTCATTTCTTTCACGCTAGCTTCCATCCAAGCCAATCGCTTATCCTCTGAGGCTTCGCTCATGTCATCGATTTGATCATAAAAATCCTTTCTTCCCTGAGTGGTCAGTTGCAAAGGACTCATCTGAAGAAGTTCTTCGTATTCAGCATCAAACCAGGCATTGATCTCTGTATCCGGGATTAGTTTTTCTTTCGGTTTGGCGCAGCCGAAAATCAAAAAAAGAGTCAGAAATAAGGTAAGAGGGAATTTGAAATGGTTCATAGAATGATTTGGGTGGAAAGTTTTTTAATAAGGTGTACTATAAAGATGCTTAAGACTCAGAGTGACGATACATTTTATGGTCTTTCTTATCATTTTCAGATCTTATTTTCCGGATTGATTAATCTGGAAGTTTTGAGTTTTTCGACAGGTTCGCCTTTTTTTCTCACATCAAGCAAATCCAATGTGACATTGACCTCAAACGCAATCAGGATGATCAGAGAGGTGACCCAAAGCCAGAGCATTAAACCGATCAGTGTGCCGATAGACCCATAAAGCTTATTGTAGCTTGCGAAATTATTGAGGTAAAAACTGAACCCGTAGAAAGCGAGTGTAATCAGCAATCCGGCAACCTGTGAACCGATGGAGAAGAAATGCCACCTGTCATGGACAGCCGGTGCAAATCGAAAAATAAAAGCTGTTGTAAAATAAAATACACCCAAAAGCACCAGAAACTTAAGTGTGGTAAATAAAAAAATCATAAAGTTGGAGTTGAAAAGCTGGAGATTCTCCAAACCCCCGATCAAAATATTTCCGAAAATCATGATACTGCTTGCTACGCAAATCGCTACTACCAGGACAAATAAGATTGCTACAGAAATCAACCTAGCTTTGATAAAACTTCGGTCATCTCTTGTCTGATAAACAGAGTTGAAAGAGTCCATCATCGAAATCACTCCCTGGGAGGATGAAAAGAGGGCAAAGAAAAATCCAATGGAAAGTAAGCTTTGCCTCGGCTTGGAGATAATATCGAGAATGGTATTTTCAAGTTGGGAATAGATCTCTCCGGGAAGAATTTCCTGGACAAAAAGCAAAATATTATCGGTGGTAACGTAAGGGAAGAAGTCCTGCAGATAAGGGATCATATTAAGGACAAAAAGCAAAAGCGGGAAAAGTGCAAGTGTGAAACTGAACGCCATCGACCCCGCACGCTCACTGATATCGTCTTTCTGCAACTGATAAATAAATAGCTTCCCTACCTCATAAAGGTTTTTGTCCGGGTCTCCGAAGTGGAATTTTTGAAGCCGTTTAGCTTGAGCCCTTAGTAAATCCTTTAGAAATTTTACGCTTTTCCTTACCACTTTGGCTTAGTTGATTAAAAAAATGGTTTCATTAAAGCTAACAAATTCTGGGGTGGTCTTGTTGGTTGGTGATTGTCTTTTTTGAGAAAGGCCAGTGTAGTCCATCCTTCGGTGATCAATTCAAATTGCTCATTGAACACCTCATATTCGAACCGGATACGTACTCCGGGCATTGCCGGAATTGCAGTTTTGATGGTCAGTAGCTCGTCGTATTTCCCTGGTTTATGGTATTTGACGTAGCTTTCCAACACTGGCATCATCACGCCTTCTTCTTCCATTTGCTTGTAGGAGAAGTTGATACTTCGCATCGCTTCTACTCTCGCCACCTCAAAATACATCGCATAATTGCCATAATAGACATAGCTCATCTGATCGGTTTCGGCATAGCGAACGCGAATCTGAGTTTCGGCAGTGTACATGATCAGAAGATTTTGGCAGTGTTCAATGCTCGCTGGTATCGACGGGCATTTGCCATGTGGTCATTGTAGTTTTCTGCGAAAGAATGATAACCTGAAAAATCTTCCTTGGCGCAGAAATAAATGAATTTGTGATCTTCCGCATTGAGCACTGCATCCAGCGAATTGATATCTGGAAGATTGATCGGGCCAGGAGGAAGACCAGCATATTTATAGGTATTGTAAGGACTATCGATTGCCATATGCACTCCCGTAAGTCGCTTGATGCTGAAATCTCCGGCTGCAAAAACCAGGGTTGGATCAGCCTGAAGCGGCATTCCGATTCGGAGCCGATTGAGATAGACTCCTGCTATTCTTGGGCGTTCGTCTGATTTTTGAGATTCGGCCTGGACGATAGAAGCAAGTGCGCTGACTTCTTTTGGGCTGAGGCCAAGCTTGGCTGCTTTTGCTTTTCTTTCGTCAGTCCAAAACGATTGGTATTCTTTATACATCCTGTCAAAAAGCGCATCCGGTGCGATATTCCACCAAACCTCATACGTGTTTGGTATAAACATGCTCATGATGGTCTCTTCTTCAAAGTCAAACTTCCGGATGTAAACAGAGTCCATGATCATTTCGATAAACTGAGTTTCTGAAACTTCCAGGTTTGTCGTGATTTTTTCAGCTAAATCCTCTTTTGTCCGGACGTTATTGAAAGTAATCCGAACGGGAGTTTGCCTCCCGGATCTGAGCATTCTGACCAAATCCAGGTTACTCATGCGCGGAGAAACAGTGTAAAGGCCGGGTTTTACAGCTTCCTGATAGCCCATGAGCTTGGCGACAAAGCCGAAGCTTAGGGCGTCGTTGATCACTGCTTTTTCAAAAAGCTCATCTGCAACGTTCTTGTAGGTATCATTGCTTTTGATTTTGAGCATATAGCTAGTTTCCAAATCAATCAGTGTGTTGGGGCTGAAAAATACCTGATAGAAATAGAAAGTGAGTGTGATCATCAGGACCGAAGTGCCGATCATGACGACCATAAATTGTTTTTTTCTTTTTTCGCTTAGCATATGGGGGTCAAAAATAGGGAAAAAACCCAAGTCTGAGTTTGTGCCTTGATGGATTGGGTTCTTCCTTTCTTAATTCTTTCCATATACTTTGTTCCTGGTACTTGGTAACTTGTACCATGAAGTCAATTCCCGTCACCTGCGCAGTTATTTGGTTCGAAGGGAAAATCCTTTGCGCAAAGCGATCTGCCACGATGAGTCAGCCTGGACTATGGGAGTTTCCCGGAGGGAAAGTCGAACAAGGTGAGTTGCTTGAAGATTGTCTTACTAGGGAGATTCTGGAGGAATTGAATATTTCGATCAGAATTGTAATTGCCATGAGTCCGAGTGAATTTTCTTATTCTTCCGATAAGACAATCAGATTGTTGCCATTCCTTTGTACTTGGGAATCTGGATTGATTCAGCTTTTAGAGCATGAAGAAGTTCGATGGTTGACGAAAGAGGAATTATTTTCAGTCAATTGGGCTCCGGCAGATTTGCCGATCGCACAGGAATTGGATAGATTTTGGAACCCTGTCCTGAAATTAATACTTAAGGATAATCAACCTCAAAAAAATGCCAGCTGAATTTATACGCCTTTACGAAGAAAACCCTGATCCAAAAAAGGTCAAACAAGCCGTAGATATACTGAGAAATGGCGGTGTAGTCATTTATCCGACAGATACAGTTTATGGGATGGGCTGCGATATTACGAATCAGAGAGCGGTTGAAAAGATTTGCAAAATCAAGGGTATTAACCCCAAAAAGCATAATTTCTCAATCATCTGCGCTGATCTTGGAAACATTGCTCAGTTTACCAGAGTGATCACCAAGCCAGTTTTCAAAATGATGAAAAAGGGTCTTCCGGGTCCGTTCACCTTTATTTTGGAGGCAAGTAATGTGGTGCCAAAGATTTTGCACAGCAATAAGAAAACAATAGGAATCCGTGTTCCCGCACATAATATCCCCAGGCTTCTGGTAGAGGAATTGGGCCATCCGATTTTGACAACTTCTATCCGTGATGAAGATGATGTGGTAGAATACAGCACGGATCCCGATTTGATCTATGAAAAATACCAGTACCAGGTGGATCTGGTAATTGACGGAGGCTACGGGCAAAATGTCGCCTCGACAATCCTTGATTGCACCGGTGACGAGGTAGAGATTGTACGACAAGGGTTGGGGCGGTTGGAAGACATTATTTGAGAATCCAGAATCAAGAGATTAGAGACAAGAGGGAGGGGGGAGATTTAAGAAAAGAGGTAGGAGAAAAGAGATAAGAGAAAAAAATGCAAATAGGTAAACGCCAATTACTCAATAACCATTTACTCCCACAATGAAAAGACTCGCAGTCGATCTGCATTATTTGCCCAATCTTGAATTTTTCGCAGCAATATCCGGAGCTGATGAGGTGTTGGTTTTTCCGGAGGATCTCTATCAAAGACAATCCTTTCTCAATCGAACTCAGAT
>JBILPR010000219.1:0-7405 GCA_044373795.1 Algoriphagus sp.
AGATACTTTCCTTTTGCTTCTTTCAAACCTACATTTCGAATATATGCTACTCCTTGGTTAATTTCATTTTGGATAAGCCTAATCCTAGGATCTTTGTACGTGGAAATAATAAGAACAGAATCATCGCATGATCCATCATCTATTATTAAGAATTCAAACCCCTCAAAGCTTTGGTTTAAGACACTGTCAATTGACTCTCTAAGATACTTTTGACCATTAAAGACAGGCATAACGACTGATAAAAGTAAATTATCCATCCTATATTAATCTATTAGTTTAGAATTTAAATTATCTAATTCTTTTGTATTTTCCTCCTTTATAAATTTGGCAATAATTTTTTTTAATAATATTTTCTTTCTTGAAGCCTCCATTCCTTTATGGAAAAGATACAATGCAAAAACTGTTGAAATCAAGTAATGATAATGATAAACAGAATACCAAGTAAAACTTGTAAATAGAATATACCATAAATAATATTTTGCGTATTGATATTCAGCAGGTAGAGGTATAATAAAACTTTTAATCCAAATAATTACAAATCCAATTATAGAAAATATTCCAAACATAGCATAAACAGCAATAATCCCTACATCAGACAAATAATATCCTTTATCATCTGCAAGACGTTCATGAAATTTGCCATAGTTAGATAAACCCCAGTAAGGTGCCCCATTACCTAAAATAGAACTAATAATATTGGGAGAGAAATCATTTAGAAAATACTCACCTGCTAAAACTCTAATATATTTTTTTCCTAAATTAGAATCTCTCTCTTGGGCTTCAATAACCCCTTGCACCATTGGGATGTCAGAGTTTATAACTATTCCAGTACCTAAAATGAAGAAAAAAATAATAATCATTTTTTTATTAAAGGAGACACTTTTTATTAAATGAAAAAGATATATCAATAAAACCCCAACGATAAATTGTCTAGTTACTTGCATTATAGGGATAATTATCCCTAACAACGAAAACAAAATCCAAAACCATCTATAATCTTTTGTTGTAGTCAATTTAGTAATTGAAATAAAAAGTGAAAGTATAAAGATGCCTGCTCCAGGAAAGATTATCCTAATAACTCCTCTATCCTCTGTCCATTCATCGCCATAGAGTGGCTTCCCAAACAAAACAACTCCTTGATTTAGGTACTGAAAAAAGAAAAGTATTGCGTAAGCAGCTCCATAAAATAGAATAACCCTTTCTAAATTTTTTACAGATAAATCTTGGTAAAGTAAAAAGAAAAATAAAGGCCAAATCATATATTGAGAAGTTTCTACAAAACTATCAAAGAAACTTTGATCCCATGAATAGTATGCCATTACCATAGAAAAAATAATGGAAAAAAAGATTAAATAAATAGGCAGCGAAAAAGTACTTTTTGTTCTAAATAAATATGGGACCGAGAAAATAATGGCTATCCATATAAATAACATGAACGAATAATTCAATACAGATGAATTAATAAATGTAGCATCAAAAAACTTGAGGCTAAATGGAATAAGAATAATTAAAAATATATAAGATATTTTATTTTTCATTATGTAAATTAAATGGCAGATTTTTTATGACAATTTTAAGACTAATCAGAATAATTACAATCGATAAAATAATTTTATAAACCAAGTCTAAATGAATTGCCAGAAAATACGAAATAATAAACAAACAAATTGCTAATCCCCACATTAATATTCTATCCTTGATATTAATTCCTACTGATTTTTTGAATACATACCAAATATAAAATTGAAAAATTGAAAAGGTTGATAAATAAGCAATAGATAAACCCATTGCTCCATAATAGCTGGCATAAAAAATAATTGGGGTCGAAAATAGTGAATTTATCACACCAAGCTTTAATATTTTCTTTTCGTTGTTAGTAGCACCAAGAATTGTTCCAATCATACTATCCACTGATGACAAAAACAAAAACCATATTTGTAACTGACAAACAATTACTGCTGGCATATAACTCGTAGGGAAAAGAAATCCTAAAATTTCGTATGCAAACATAGTAAACATAAATGATAAAATAATTCCTAAAAGCATGTAGTATTTAAAGCCTTCGCTAATCACATTCTTAAACTTAGAAATATTTGAAATCCAAAGCGCTGAAAGATTCGGGAATATTGCAATTAAAGCTATATCTAGAATCATGGATATTGGTCCTATAAATTTTTCAGATAAATTATAAAAAGCTACTTCTTCAATAGTTGAATTGATATCCAAGAAATTATTTGAAAACTTTCTATACGGAAGCATAACTAAAGTTAAAGCAAAATAAGGCCAACTTTCTTCAACAAGATTTCTTGATGAAAACCAAAAATTTTGAACTTTCCCTATCAATAGTTTATGATACCTTAGAGTAAGGTAAAAGGTTAAATTCTTTATTACATTAATCCCTAAAAATAATAAAATTAAACTATTTGCATTTACAAATGATTCGGGCAACAAAAAGATAAGGACAAACCAAATAAACCCGAAAATTAAATTAATTATGGAGGGCGGTAACATTTTTTGATTTCCTATGTAAACGATTTCAAATAATTTACCAAAACAAGAAATTAATGAGAATAAGAAAACAAGTACTAATTCAAAAACTGTAAGACTTCCTAGGAAATAGTTATAAACAAGATAGACTCCGCTTACAAATATCAAAGCCAAGGTTCTCAAAAGAATCCCATTTATAATCAAATCATTTGTTTTTTCGGGTTCTCGTGCAATTGACCTGACTATTATTGTCTGGACACCAAGGTCCGCTATAGTTAATAATAACGCACCTTGAGCAAGTATAAAAGTGTACAAACCATAGTCGTCAGGAAAAAGGATTTTTGTAATTTTTAATACAGCCAAAAGACTAAGAATCTGAGAAATAGCTGTCCCAATTGTTAGGTAAGAAAAATTCTTGAATACCTTATGCCTTAAAATCTCTTTTAACATAACTTTAAACTAAAAAAGATCTTTATATAATTTTTAATTTTTTAATTAGTTCATTTTTCAATTCATCAGAAACTGGGGATATAATTTTTCTAACAAACAATTTATGTGAATTGTTAAGCTTTTCTAAATCTGAAATATCTAAATGTGCAGGTCTGTTACCATTTCTAAATTCCCAATCTATATAAACCAAGTTGTCATTAACCAAATCATTTTTAAATGGGGATTGCATTAAAATCGTTTGGAAAAAAATTTCTTCCGGAGCAAATGTATATTTTAAGGCTTTCTTGAATTCAGGATTTTCTTTCGAATAATTTAAAGCATATTCAAGACAAGAACGGGATAATGACCACCAATTACTTCCTCCGTACAACGGAGGCGCATGTTTAGTTATATTCCTATTGATTCCAATAATTTTTTGTATCATCAAAAGACCCATGACAATTTTAAAACCTACTTTTGTTTTCACATTAAATTGATCATAAAAATTATACTTATTGAATCTATCTAAACCTCCTTCTTCCCACCGATCTGTGGGCACACTAAAAAATTCTAAAAACTGTTTACCTTCATTTTTTATAAAAAATTCTTTGATATAATTAGCCGTTTTTAACGGCAAATCATTTTCACTAGCTGTATGGAAATATTTAATATTTTTATCTTTTATTGCCTCCCTTGCTAAAAATATTAAGGAATCCAAAAAACTTTTACCTCCCCAGTTCACAAAGTACACCTGTTCAATATATTTTACATTTTTATTTAACCGGATTTTCTCCATCCTCTCATCTGATATATTACTCTTCTTATCGACATGAATGTAAAAATAAAAATCTTCATCAAGTAAATCTATATATTCAAGTATCTGTTCAACATTATTATATGCTGTTAAAAGCATCGCATGCTTATTCATAATTTCTTTTTATTAATTAACAATACTTTTTACAATTTATTATTTAATTCGCGACAAATTATAAATTTATACCCTATCTGTTTGACAACTTACTAAAACTAGTAATCAAGTCTAACAAGTAATATTCAAAATATCTTTTAATAAGCTTCCAGACGATTTCAATATGGTGATTTTGAAAGTATTTATTATTAAATAGATAATTAATTCCATGAATCTTTGATTATCGGATACTGAATACCTTGTGTAGTTGCTATTTGTATAAAACCCTAAAGCAAATTTTTTTGGGAGATTTACAAATCTCAATTACTATTATTTTTCAAAAAGCTTAAATTCCATCAGCTACTGCTGAGAGAAACTATCTCACTAAAACAGCTGGTGTTTTGTAATAACCAAGAAAACTTGACAGCGAATCCCTTAATTATCTCCGCTTTCTTTCAAACTAGTTGTTTAGCCTCCCTCATCCGAAAACATTTGGAAAGTCAATGATTTTCAATTGATTGGTTACTATTAACCAAAAAAAGCTACTTCTCCCACCTGAAACGCGTCTTAAACCGTCGTTGTTTAACACAAGAATTATGCTTCCGAATACAAATAATAAAGAATTATAGTAGAATATGAATCTATTGATCCAGAAATTTCAATTTTTTATTTTTGATGGCAACAAAATCATCAATCTTCCCCGAGCTACTTCTGCTCAAATCAATAATGAAATTCAAATTAACGATCTTGAACTCTTTTTTTAAGTGGGTAAGAAAAAAAAATTATTGGAATTTTTTTCAATAATACAAGTCAATCAATCTCATGATCTTCTCAAAAACCTCTGTATTCTCGTATACACCCCTGAAATCTCCCGAATGAGCTCCATAAGCAAAAATCGGAACCATGATTCCAGTATGATCATCGCTGTAATACCCTAACTCAACCTCCCTTTCGGACACATTTCCCTGTGGAATCGACACGCCTCCTGTCTCATGATCTGCGGTAATAATTACTAAAGTCCCGGGATTCTGGTCTGCAAATCTTATCATTTCCCCTATCGCCTGATCGAAATCTTGTGTTTCGGTTACGATCATGGAAGTACTATTTGCATGTCCTCCAGAATCTATCATCCCGGATTCGATTAGGAGGAAAAAAGGTGAATTATACTTCCCCAGAAACTGAGTTGCCAGTTTGGTGCTTTTCAACAGATAGTCTCCGCGGCTGTTCTCAACCGAAGGAATTGATCCTTCAGAAACAAAATAACCGATCCGATCTGCCCCTGAAACCAAGATTTCATCCAGACTTTTTACCAAGGTAAACCCGGCCTTTTCCAGTTCTTCCTTTCGATTCAGCGCAAATCGGGTAAAATCTCCTCCTCCTCCTCCGATGAACAAATCAAGTTTACTTTTTGGTAAAAACGCTGCAATCTGATCCAAATCATTCCGCTCAGAATGATGGGCATAAAACGCCCCTGGTGTGGCGCCTGTCAATTGATCTGTGGTAATTATTCCATTTCTGAAACCATACAGATCGAGGATTTCAGGAAGATTTGCCAGAGAATCTCCTTCGGGATTCAAGCCCAAAGCTCGGTTATTCGCCTTGAACCCCGTCGCAAAAGCAGTAGCTCCTGCCGCAGAATCTGTCGTGAAATCATCTGCAGCCTGGGTTTTGACCAATCCGATATTTTTGAGCTGAGTGAGGTTCAGCTGGCCCCCATTCCCAAAAAGTCCTGCTGAAATCTGGGCAAGTCCATTTCCATCCCCAATCATCAAAATAATGTTTTTTACAGGGGCTTCTTCCCCATCCGATTCAAAACCAGGCTGGTATACAGAATGGCTATTTAAAGAAGAATATACATTTCTGTTCAGGGTACTGAGGTAACTTTCCGCAAGGGCAGGCTGATCGGTATTGATGTAATCCACTCCCATTTCATAAAAAGCCTTCCAGGCTGTTTTACCATCGGGAGAAGCCCAGAACCTCACTGGTTTTCGGAAGGAATGAACCAGATTGATGAATTCAACCAACCTGCTTTTCTCCGCTTCCACAATTCTTCCTTTTCCGTTCCAGACTGAAAATTGCCTGAAACTCAGACTGACCATTCCTATTTTCTCCCAGGGCAATGAATCCGTCAGTTCTTTGCTTTGGTAATCAAAAAAAATCCACTCAGGATACTTTTTATAATCTTCAGGTTTTGGCCGGTTCCCGGAAATAATCAACTTTAATCCCTCAGGATTTTGGGATGAAAACAGGATTTCTCCAAATTCAAAAGCATCTTTGACAATTTGATCGAGCGTGGAATATGCTTCAGTCTTGCTGTCAATGAGCAAATGAAACTCAAAAGAATCTATCATCCCAAGCGCTTTGGCCTTTTGGATCGGTTCGAGATAAAGGGACCTCAAGGTCCGTTCCGGCTGGGTACTTTCCTTTTCATGAGCGGTCATCAACTTCCCATTTTGCAAAATCACGTCTACTTCAATCGAAGCACTTCCTGCTCCAAAAGCTTCCCAAAAAGGAACCGTTCTCAAATAATCATTATGCGAATGGAGTTTGAAATCCTGTTGGGAAAAAGCTTCAGAAGACAGGAAACAAAATACAACCACAATTAGACGGATCAATTTTTTCATCTTTAAAAATACCTGATTCTACTGGCAATAGTGGTTGAGCGAACCTTACAAAGATCAGATTTAACAAAAAGGTAAATCCGGGGAAATATCCCGAGGAATCGTAACAATAACTTGACGCCAGAATTCTTATCGATTCTCAGAAAACTCCCATCTTACTGCTTCAAAATCATTGAACATGAAAATCTCCGAATTAGTACTGTCAGGCTTTTTACTTTTCTTTTCAACGCTGCCAACATTCGGTCAAAAGCTGAACGAATCGCAGGTAATCGGAAGTCACAATAGCTACAAAAGCGCTATGCCTCTTCCTATCCTGGAATACCTGAAAAAAATCAATCCTCGCACAGCGGAAAGTCTTCAATATGAGCACCTCCCTTTGAGTGAACAATTGGACCTCGGCCTGAGAAATTTGGAACTTGATGTGTTTCACGACCCAAAAGGAGGAAGATTTGCAAAGCCTAAGGGCCTCTCCATGCTTCCGGACTCTGTGAATTTTGATGAGAAAGAGGAACTGCTTCAACCCGGACTCAAGCTCTTTCACGTTCAGGACCTCGACTTTCAGTCCCATCATCTATTATTTAAAAATGCCCTTTTGGAACTGAAAAACTGGAGCGAAAAACACCCGGATCACCACCCCATTTTCATTCTGATTAATGCCAAAGACAGTTCAATACCCATGACCATTAATCCTTTGCCATTTTCAGCGGCTGCATTGGACAGCATAGATCTCGAAATCAGAACTCACTTGGGCTTTGATAAGCTCATCACGCCTGATCAGGTTCGGGGAGAATTTGAAAATCTTGAAAGTGCGGTGCTTGCCGGAAACTGGCCAGAGCTGAACTCCGTAAGAGGCAAGTTTCTCTTTGTTTTGGATGAAAGTGAGGATAAAATCAAACGCTACCTCATCAAAAAACCAGGGCTACGCGATGCTGCCTTATTCGTAAATATAAAAGAAGGGAAC
>JBILPR010000220.1:0-7332 GCA_044373795.1 Algoriphagus sp.
CAAAATCAGTCACTACGTTGCTGTTTTCGACTTCACCATAGCGGTGCTATGCCTCAGTCTCCAAACAGCCTGATTTTATTGCACTTACTGTCCTCATAACGAAACCTAATGCATAGTCCGGGTTTAATTTCCCCGTCAAGTCAAAATAAAAAAAGTGAGGATATACCATCCTCACTTTTTTGTCAGATACCGATTCTGGTGGAGCAGAGCTACTATTGATAATAACTGAACTCGGTTTTAGAGTGACTTGTACATCAATTCGTAATATTCTGCAGCCATTCTATTGCTGTCAAATTCAACCTGCACATCGCGCATTCCTGTTTGAACGACCTTTCTCCAGTTTTCCTTTTCCCCGTAATACAAGGGCAGAATCTGATTTTCAAGGATGTCGTAAAGATGGTCTGTGTCGTATTGATCCTGCTGCTGGATATTCATTTCATGGTAATCCGCAGTTGGGACAATGAAGCTGTTTTCGCCATGTCTGGCAAATTCACAAATCCAGCCATCAAAGGTGCTGAAGTTGACCGAGCCATTCATTGAGGCAGACATTCCGCTGGTTCCGCTTGCTTCTCTTGGAACACGAGGATTGTTAAGCCAGATGTCTGATGCTTGTTTTAGCCGCTTGCTCAATGCCAGTTCGTAGCCAATACAAACAGCCATATTTTTAAAATGCTTGCTTAGATGGACCAGATGATTGAAATCGCTCAGTGCACCGTAGTCGGATGGATAAGGTTTTCCCGCCCAGATAATCTGCACCGGGCGATCAGTGTTTGACATCAGTGCTTCAAATCTCTTAATATCCCGCGTGATCAGTTCTGCTCTTTTATAGCCTGCAAATCTTCTCGCCCATACTATGGTCAATACATCCGGATCGAAGAGTTTACCGGTTTGATCTGCTACTATTTCAAAAGCTCTCTTTTTTAGATGTCTTTTTCGATCTTCAAATGCAGCCGGATTTTCCTCTTCCATAAAGCGGTACAATTGCTTGTCCGCCCAATAGCGCCAGTTTTGAGCGTTGGTGATGGAGGTGATTTCAGGAATGTTGGGATAATTTCCCCACATTTTTCGGCTCACATTTCCATGAAGTTTGCTCACTCCGTTAGCTTTGTGTGCAAATCGAAGCGCTGCCAAACTATGGTTAAATCGATCTCCTTCCATTTGAGTGAGTTCACGAACCTCGTTTAACGGAACGCCATTGAAATAACTCATGGTTTCGCAGAGGTAGATATCGTGCTTTTCATTTCCGGCTTCTTCCGGAGTATGTGTTGTAAAGACTAGTCGCTTTTGTACTTCTTCCTTGCTTCCGAATTTCTTCAATAAATGGAAAACACTGCTCACTCCATGGGCTTCATTCAGGTGATAAACCTCAGGATTAAAGTTGAGCTCATCCACCAATTTGGCTCCACCGATTCCGAGTAAAATAAACTGTGCAATCTTGGCAGCAGTATCGGAATCGTATAGTCGATGCGTGATAGTCTGACTCAGGTAGTCATTTTCAGGCACGTCGGTGCTCATTAAGAAAAGCGGTGCAGTCTGAAAAGTACTTGGAGGAAGATACCAGGCTTTTACCCAAACAGGATTTCCATGCACAGTGATCTGATATTTGATTCCGGTGTCTTCAAGGAAGCTATAGGTCTTTTCGTACCACTCAGGATGCAGTGTTTGGTCCTGATTCCTGCCTTGATCATAGTATCCATACTTCCACAGAATACCGATGCCGATCAGGTTTTGCTTGAGTTCAAAAGCACTTCGCAAATGAGAGCCTGACAAAAAGCCAAGACCTCCACTGTAGATTTTAAGGGGTTGATGCACAGCAAACTCCATTGAGAAGTAAGCCACAGATTTGGAATATTCTAGTGAAAGTTCATATGGAACTTTATAGTTTCTAAAGTCAGTCATTTCAAATTTTTAAGAGGGTGTAATTTAGGCCAAAAGGACCAATAATCCCCTTTTCCTCAGGATATAAGCAAGAGGATTCTCCTGGCGGAAAAGTGAAAACTGCCTTACAGAGCTCAAGCGATTTTATTGTCCCAAAAAATTCCTTTTTCCAACAGGATAAAAAATTCATATGACCTTGGACAGAGATCAAACTATAATCTCTGCCAAAATGAAGTCAAGCCCATTTATTGCTTTTATCGAAAGCTCGAGTCTTAGGATGTCTAGTGACTCTTGATTCAAACTTTTTTTAAAGTTCTGGTCAGGTTGAAAACAGGGCTTTTATATATTGTTTTTGGTCAGCTTTTCTGCTGCAATCCAAAAAACGGAGTAGACCAGGAAAGCTCCCAAAAATGCTGCTGGAACAACTATCGCCAAACTTATCATGAATTCAAAAGGAAAAAGATTGTGGGAAGTTGGACCCTGAATCAGATCCCAAAAAATCCGGGAAAGCATCCCAAAAAGAACTCCCAAACTGATCATCAAAGCATTTAAAAATGGCATTTTTTTCCTGTAAAAGGCAAAAATAATAGCTCCGGCAAATGTTCCCGGCCCCATTATTTTAAAGGCCGTATGGTAGAGCGCACGATCTTCTGAAAAGTCTTTTGTCCAATATCCAATGACTCCAACCAGAAAACCAATGCCCATAATTACGAGGCTTTTCTTTTTTTTCATATGCATCAAAAAGGGACCTGGATTCAAAAAGCTAAAACTTAGCGATTTTTCCAAGTCCCCCAAGAAGGTACTATTAATTTCAAATGGCCTATCAGACTATCGGCAAAGCCACCCTTCCCATTTTATCCGGGTCATTTTTAAGTTCAGAAGTATCGTTCAAGACCATTGTTTCTCCTTTTTCTGGCGAATATACCAGCCAGTTTGGAAGAGCTCCTGAGTTTGGATCACCGGTTTTCATGAATGCTAAAAGTGAGGAAGACATTTTCTCCGCCAACTTTCTAGGACGGCTTCCACCTCCTGTATGCGTGTACATTCTGTCTGTATTGTCAAACCAAAAGCAAATGTCGATGCAATGGAATGCTTTCATTCTTCCATTGTAAAGCTGAGGCTCCCAGCCAAACCAAGCGAGGTAAACCGGTGCAGCCTGACCAGCTTTGGCATTGGCTGCTTTGATTGCGTTTTGTCTGTTTGAGGCTATCAAAGCCCAGATTTCCGAAGGTTTCATTTCCGGGAAGTTGGCTTTATAGGCAGTTACAATTTTCTCCGTGTCAGCACCAAATCTTGGTTTTAGCTTCTCCACGACGCCGGCAAGATCTATCGAATCCAGTTCAGGGCTTGTTCGGGTTGGGTTCCACTCATGGAAAGTCGTGCAAATCATCAACGGGATATTTGACTCAACTCCTGATGGATCTGAGAAAATTTCCCCTGCTGGCATGTGAACTCCATCCGCAACGGGAGCAAATCCTGTTCGGGTACTGCCCGTACTTTCGTTCCTCATTTTTTCAGCAGCCCGATTGGCAATATCTAAATATTCTCTCCAGCTGATTTCCTGAATTTTGTCGAGAGTATCAGGAGTTAAGCCGGCTTCCTTCATTACGTATTCTCCAAGCTTTTTGGAATAGGTAGGATCGATTCCTTTTAGCATGGATCCGCTTAGCGCGACACCTTTATGAACCAAGCCTTTTGCCGCAGGCATAGCCATAGTAGCAGTTACTTTTGCACCGCCACCGGACTGTCCCATGATGGTGACATTGGATGGATCTCCACCAAAATTGGCGATGTTGTCGCGGACCCACTGTAAGGATGCGATGATGTCCAGCATGCCGACGTTTCCTGATGCAGCATACTTATCTCCCCCTACTCCTGAGAAGTCAGTATATCCGATCGGTCCAAGGCGATGATTGATCGATACAAAGACCACATCTCCGTTTTTGCTGAAGTTTTCACCGTGGTATCCGTCCTGTTCGATGGCGTTACCATTGGTAAATCCACCACCGTGAAGCCAAACCATCACCGGCCGTTTTTTGCCATCGGCGATTCCCGGAGTCCAGACATTTAGCCGAAGGCAATCTTCGCTCACATCGTCATAATTCCAGTGATCTGCGAAAGAATAATGAGGACTTGCATAGCGCCTATCCATGATTTGAGGAGCAGTATTTCCCCACCAAAGTGTCGGCTTCACATCAGTCCATGGAGTAGGTTTTTGCGGTGCCATAAATCGGTTTTTTCCTGAAGTGTCTGCTCCGTAGGGAATTCCCAGATAGGTATGTACGCCATTCAATAGATAGCCTTGTACCTTACCGAAGGAGGTGTGGGCGATTGCGATATCGTCCCCAATTTGTAAATATTGATTGTCGTCAGCATCAGATTCAGCCTTGGAGTTTGTGGAGGTATTGGCAGCAGAAACGGGCAATGTTGCGGCGATTCCGAGCCCTGCTGTTCCAAGTCCGATTTTTTGCAAAAAGTCTCGTCGGTTGTTTTTCATTGTAGAGGGTTTCTTGTTGAAAGATTGATTATGGGTAGAATTTATGAAATCAACTTTGGAAAAAAAGCGGATCCTAAGCCCAATTACACAAGTGGCAGAATCGAATCATTTTTTATTGTTTCATGATGACAAAATAGAGGCAATAAAATTGACACATAAAAAAACCGGCTACTTCTCAGCAGCCGGCTAATATTCATCCAACATCGGTCACCCGACATCCCGCATTACTGCCCCACCATAAAAACGGCATTGCTCAAGACCAGTTTGCCCGACTCCCAGAAGCCACGGAAAATCGGGTTATCCACAAAATAGATGATCTCCCCACGTCCTTGGTTTTCAAGACCGATAGCAAGCGATTGAGCCATTTGAGATTTGATTTTGTATCCTATATAACCGGATCTATAAGAATCAACTGAAGTAATTATACCGGCATTTACGCCTCCACTGAGTAAAGCGAATCGGGTTGAGTTATTTTTCAGCGTGTAGAATTTACCACCAGTACCGTAACCTAGCGGATGAGTTTCATCCATTTTCACTTCATAGATAGCTCCCGCCACTCCTCCGGAAATCTCCAGTCGCTCACTGTCAATATAGGGTGCAACTCGCTCGCCTTTTGCCAGAGCTTCAGCGGCTTTTTCGGCAGCCTTTTTCTCATCCTCTGTGTCAAAGTTTTTCAATGCAAAACCCTCTTTATTTGCAAACAAATTGATGGAATTGTCAAATGCGATGAGCTTACCTCCGGCACGAACCCATTCCGACAGTTTTTTCTGAGTTGCTTCATTCACTGCTCCGCCAAAAGAAGCTGGCATGATTAGCACAGTGTATTTGCTCAAGTCTACTCGGCCTAAATCTGCAAGATCCAGATTGGAAAGTGGATAATTGATATCCTTTTCGAAGAAGTGCCAAATCTCTCCATAGCTCAGCGAACTCGTTCCTGCTCCACCGACAAGTGCCACCTTTGGCGACTGGATTACTCTGATATTTGGGGAGCCAAAATCCTTGCCTTTATCCACATAGCCACTTTGGGTAGTCTGAAGCGTGATGCCATGTTTGTTTGCAGCTGAGGTTACTTTTGCGTCAAAATTGGCGACATACTCATTACCTCCTTTGGTGATAATCAGACTTCCTGCCGGGAATTTTTTACCCTCTATTTCAAAAGAAAACTCAGGATATTTCACCCGGATTCCTCCTTTCAACAACTCAGCAAGAAATGCTGCGTCTCTCGTTCCCTGCCAAGCTGATACGTACGCAACAGGGGTTTTTCCGGCCTGATTTGCTGTAAAAACTGGCTTTAAATATACGCCCGAAGCATCCAGCCTTCCTTCCAGTGCATAGGCTTTGATACCATAAGCATACGGCATAGCCCAGCTTGTGATGTCATAGGTGATGCTGTCATTCAGAGTTGGATGTGGCTCGAAAAGTACCTGAGTCAGGACCGATTTTGGCTGAAAAGCATTGATTACAATGTCCTGATCTGAAGTGGAGAAGGAAACATTCGTTCCGGATTGATATTCATAGCCTTTCAGTCCAGAGCGGTTGTCTGCTCTGCCATATTTGATACCGTTTTTATCCATCAGCTCCAGCAATTTGGCTACCTGAGCTGGATTGCTGTCGCCTTTGATGATAAAGCTCTTGTACTTGCCAGTAGGTTTGGTGGTGTTGTTTTTGAAATAAGTAGCAAACTCTTCCACCAAGCGCTGTGAGTTTTGGCTGGTCACTTCCACAGCAGACATCGCCGCTGTGTAATGTCCGGCGATACGATAGCTAAGAGTCACGGTATCTCCCACGGAATTGTATCCGCCTCGTCCGGCTCTTCCTCCGCCACCTTGCTCGATAGTCATCCCGATAGCACCATTGTACATCGGGTATGTGTCGCCATACGATGGATAAAGCAGATCAAATCGCTCTTTGGTGAAGTAAAATCTTCCTGCTTCGTCAAAGTATTTGGCAGTATTTCTTCCAAAAATATCCTGGAACTCATGCTGAAAAGGTGTCAACTGCTCATGCAATGGCTCTGCCGCCGGAGCCATGTAAAATGGCTGATCGATTCCCTGCTCGTGAAAATCGAGGTGAAGCTGAGGCATCCATTGCTGATAGACTTTCAGTCTGGCTTGAGATTCTACCTGAACTTGCCATGCCCAATCCCGATTCAAATCGAACAAATAATGGTTGGCACGACCTCCTGGCCATGGTTCGTTGTGCTCCACAGACTGCATATCAGGCTGAAGAGTCGTGTTCATTTTCTGGTTGTACCAGTTGGAATAGCGATCGCGACCGTCAGGATTGATGCAGGGATCCATTATGATGACCTGATTTTTAAGCCATTCCTGAGATTTCGCATTGGCAGAATTTGCCAAAGTGTAGAAAGATGAAATCGCTGCTTCCATTCCCACTGATTCATTGCCGTGGACGTTGAAAGACATCCAGTTGATCGGAACGGACGTGGAGGGAGTTCCTTCCATCATTCCCGCACGCTTTAGATTGTCTTCCCGGATTTGCTCGATTCGGGCCATGTTTTCAGGGCTAGCGATGATGGCAATGATCAGCGGACGCTTCTCGTTGGTTTCGCCGTATTGAATCAGTTTGACATTCGGGTTTTGGGAAGCCACGTATTCGAAGTAGTCGACCATCCGATGATGGGGAGTAAATCGATCACCGGGCTTGTACCCGAGGAATTGCTCGGGGGTTTGGATCTGAGCCCAAGCCGTCAAAGTGACAGAAAGGGTTAAAAGTGTAAGCAGGAAGTATTTTTGCATATTGAATTTTTGGTACAGATCGGGAAGTTAATGCGTTTTGGTTTTTGGAGAAGCACCAATCAGCAAAAAGTGGGAGTTTCAAATAACGAATCTTGTTTTCCGAAGAGGTTTCAATCAAAAAATACATTGAATTTGCTTTCATCCTTTTAAGTTTTACCATGAAAATCGTAAATCAAATCTTCGATTTTCATGGTAAAATGT
>JBILPR010000221.1:0-7317 GCA_044373795.1 Algoriphagus sp.
CACGGTGATGTATCTTGCAGGCTTTACACTGAACCTGATGAGTTTACTGGCGCTTTCTTTGGTGGTTGGTATTCTTGTAGATGATGCGATCGTAGTGATCGAAAACATTTATCGTCACCTCGAAAAAGGTAAATCGATCACTCAGGCATCTTATGACGGGATTAGGGAAATTGGTTTTACGGTAGTTTCGATCACGTTGGTTATCGTGGTGGTATTCGTTCCATTATCATTGACGGGTGGTTTGATTGGTGGCATTCTAAGTCAGTTTGCTATTACCGTTGCAAGTGCAACACTGATTTCACTGGTGGTAGCTTTTACTCTGATTCCATTGCTTACTTCCCGTTTTTCAAAACTGACTCATCTCAGCAAAACCTCTTTCTTCGGCAAGTTTGTCTATGGGTTTGAATCCGGAATCAATTCATTGATTGGGTTTTTGACAGGAATGCTAAGCTGGGGCTTCAAGAACAAAGTTGCTTTGCTCGTCATCACCTTGGTCATGTTCTTCTCTTCGTTTTTGCTGGTTGGATATGGTTTTATTGGAAGTGAATTTATCAGTCAGGGTGACAGGGGAGAATTCCTTATCCGGGTAGAATTGCCAAAAGATGCCACTTTGGAACAAACCAACTTCAAAACTCAGGAAGTCGAAAACTACCTGAAATCACTTAAGGAAGTTTCTCAGGTCTATACCACAATCGGTGTTACGAGCGGAGTTCTTACCGGAGCTCAGTCTGTTCCTTATACATCCGAAATAGCTGTGAAAATGGTAGACGTCAAGCTTCGGAGCCAGACTGCGCCGGATTTTGCCCGCGATGTAGAAAACTACCTGGAGGAAAACGTCACCGGCGCGGAATACACGGCGGTCCCGATTTCTATTTTGGGTTCGGCAGATGAGTCTCCGATCCAGGTAATCGTGTCAGGTCCTGATATGGACAGTGTGAAAGTAACAGCGGAAAAAGTTAAGGTGATTTTGGAAAGTGTAAAAGGTGCGCGAAAAGTAATCTCCTCTTTGGAAGAAGGTAACCCGGAGCTCAAAATTGAAATTGACCGATTGAAGATGAATGAAGTGGGGCTGACCATGGACATGGTAGGTGGGGCTTTGCAGGTGGCATTCAACGGAAATGACGATTCTAAATACAGTGACGGCGAATTTGAATATGATATTCTGGTCAGATTGAATGAATTTGACAGAAAGTCCATTTCAGATTTGGAAGAAATCACTTTCCTCAACAACCGAGGACAACTGGTAAAACTTGGTCAGTTTGCTAAAGTAAATCAGTCCGAAGGAGCAACCAAGCTGGAGAGAAGAGACCGTGTTCCGTCTGTTAAGATTTCTTCCCAAGTGGCCGGTGTGCCATCCGGAACAGTGGGTGCGGAACTTACAGAAAAAATCAATCAACTGGATCTTCCTGAGCAGGTTCAAATCGCGTACGAAGGACAGATGAAAAACCAGTCTGACGGTTTTGGAAGTTTAGGACTCGCATTGGTTGCTTCCATTCTCCTGATTTATCTGATCATGGTCGCGCTTTATGACTCCTATGTCTATCCGCTAGTGGTCATGTTCTCACTTCCGATGGCCTTAATCGGTTCATTCCTGGCATTGGCCTTAACCAAAGGTACCCTGACTATTTTCAGTATTATGGGTCTGATCATGCTAATGGGTCTGGTGGCTAAAAACGCCATCCTGCTTGTGGATTTTACCAATCAACTGAAGAGAGCAGGTGTCGAGGTTAAGACCGCCTTAATAAAAGCAGTTGAAATCCGATTCCGTCCTATTCTCATGACTACTCTGGCTATGGTGATAGGTATGCTTCCGATTGCGTTTGCAGGAGGTGCCGGTTCCGAATGGAAAAACAGCCTTGCATGGGTAATCATCGGAGGTTTGATTTCTTCCATGTTCCTGACGTTGGTGGTTGTGCCAGTGATCTATTATCTCTTTGACAGATTCCTTTTCAAAATCGGGAAGTCCGAGAAAAAAGAAATTGAGCTTGATGATACACGTGTTGAAGAGTTTGAAACTGAGGCCTCTGAATATGCTTAAAAGATCTTAACTAATTAAAGTATAACTACTAATGGTTGTACTTTTTCTTCCCGGCGGCCAAAACGGATAAGGGATAGAGGAGAATCATAAAAATCATTGAACAGTTTCACTCAAAGTGAATAATAATGAAAGGATACAGAGAATTGAGGAAGATTTCCAGAGTATTTCAGGATTATGGAATAGTGCTGACAGGAAAGAGAAAATACGATCGTTTTGATCTGGACTTGAAAATGGACAAAGTGTTTGTGATGGGTTTGATCTTTGAGTTGGAATATCAACTCAAGAAACAGCTCTCAGATGACAAGGTGGACGAAGTAAAAGCTCCGGCCCAGATTATAGAAATGTTGATGAATTGATTGCAAATAGCCTGGAGTTTCCGGGCTATTTTTTTGTTCAAAACTCAATTTTCTTTCAAATGAAAAATTCCAAAATCAGGAAAAATAAGGATGGACAGAGCAGACAACCCAAACCTGTGTAGAAAGTTGCCGTGACCGCACCATAAGGGACGAGTCTTGGATCCGTTGCGGCAAGTCCTGCCGCCACTCCGCTGGAAGTTCCCATCATTCCTCCAAATGCCATCGCCGAAGCAGGAGAATTTAGCCCGATCTTTGGGGCCAAAATAGGAGTGAGGATAGTGACTGCAATCGTTTTGACTACACCGGCACCGATACTTAACGCCATCACTTCAGAACTTGCACCGATAGCTGCTCCGGTCACCGGACCTACTATATAAGTGCATGCCCCGGCCCCGATTGTCACCAAACTAACTGCATCCCGATATCCCCAGATCCAGGCCAGCGCCACTCCAGCGATAAAAAAGACGGTAATTCCAAAGAAAAGAGAAACCAAACCAAGCAATCCACTTTTCTTAATCAGAAGAAAACTTGCGCCCATCGCAGTCGCAACAATTGCAAAGTCACGGAACATAGATCCTCCTAAAGTTCCCAGGCCTTTGAATATGGAAATATCTGACAGGCCCTTTTCTCCTCCGGAAAACACCCCTCCTAAATAGCCCAAAACCAACCCGATAAATATGGCAATCGCCGAACCCGGGATTTTTCCTTTCAGAACTTTTTTAGAAAATATATCAGAGAAAAAAGTCAATAAACCGACAAGTAGGAAAGCTACAATCAGTCCGTTTTGGTCAATTACTTTTAGAAGTTGCTCCATTTCAAGCGGATTTGAATGACTTGACGATCGTAGGGAAAATCAAAAATGCCAGCAAAACCGGAAAGACACCTGCAGCGATTGCCAGGCTTCCGCTTGAGACTGCCGATTTTACATTCAGACTTGCTGCCATGGCAATGACAACCGGAATATAAAGCTTATTCCAAAAGTCAATTCCGGTTTCCATATCGGGTTTAAACCAACCTTTATTCAAAAACCATTCTTTGAAAATCATCAGGAAAATCATAGCAAAACCAACTCCTCCTACATTGGCGTTGATTCCTAGCAGGTTTCCCGATACTTCACCAACCCACTGACCCAGTAAAAAAGACAAGGCCAAAAGCGCCAAACCATAAATCATCATAACGCAGGAATCAGAAGAGTTTTTTCAATTCGTTTTTGGTGACTTTGCCCATCGCATTTCTGGGCAAGTCTTCAATTATCTTGTAGGATCGGGGAGTTTTGTAAGCAGGCATTCGTTCTCTCAGCCAGGTGTTCAGGGTTTTTGTATCGATTGGATTTTCTAAAACCAAAGCAGCAACGACAATTTCGCCCCATTCTTCATCGGGAATTCCGACAACTCCGACATCCTTAATTCCCGGATATTGGCGTAGTACTTCCTCGATTTCCAGAGCAGAGATTTTATATCCGCCGGATTTGATGATGTCGATGGAGTCACGGCCAAGTATTCGAAAATAGCCGTCTTCGATCACAGCAATGTCGCCGGTTTTAAACCAGCCATCCTCAGTGAAAGTCTTTGCAGTTGCTTCCGGTTTTCCCCAGTATTCTTTAAAAACCGAATAGCCTTTAACTTGGATTTCACCTCCATGACCTGGCAAAACCACCTGATTCTCTTCATTCACCAGACGGATTTCCACGCCTTCCAGAGCCTGTCCGATGTATCCGGCTTTTCGATCATGATGATAAGGATTCGAGATTGCCATACCGATTTCAGTCATTCCATATCGCTCAAGCAAGCAATGTCCGGATATTTCCTTCCATTTGGCCATTACGGAAACTGGAAGAGCGGCAGATCCGGAAACCATCAGTCGGAAATTCTCCATGATCGTGTTGAGTTTCCTTTTTCTTTCCTCCGGAAAGACTTCAAACTGCGCAATTAACTTGAAATAAATGGTCGGAACGGCCATGAAGACGGTGACTTTTCTTTCTTCAAAAGTCTCAAAAACCTCCTCAGCTGAGAATGGATGAAGAAATTGAATGGTTGCTCCGGACCAAAGCGCACTGCAAAGGACATTGATGATTCCGTGGACATGGTGAAGTGGGAGAATCCCGATGGTGTAATCTTCTGAACTCCAATGCCAGGCTTTTACCAAGGTGCTGATTTGTGCTTCGATGTTGGCGTGAGTGGTTAAAACGCCTTTTGGGAGATTGGTGGTACCCGAAGTATAAAGGATCATCGCTCCCCGGGATTTATCAATTTCAGGAAGATTCGCAGTTCCGTCGAATTTGATTTCAGCCAGCGAGATGAACTTGATTGAGGGGTTTGGTTTATAGGGAGAAAGGAGTTCTTCGTATTCAGGACCGACAATCAGAAATTCGGAGCGGGTGTCTTCAATTACATATTGCAGCGAGGGGAAAGGATAAGTGATGCAAAGAGGCACAGCGATCCCTCCGGCTCTCCATATTCCCCATTGGATAGCAGCGTATTCGAAGCCGGGAGAAATGATAAAGGCTACTCTTTTTTGATTCAGATCTGCATTTTTTTCTAAAAGACTTGCTGAAACAGCCTCACTTCTTTGAAGTAATTCGGAGAATGTATACTCAACTTTGGAATCGACAATAGCTGTTTTACCCAAATAATTTTTGGCGTTTTCAACAATCTGAAGCATGGGTGATAGATATTTTGTGAAAGATACTCAGCATTTCAAAACAGAAAGAAGCGTTTTGGAAAGATTTTGCGAATCCCCTGTTTTCTAAAATCTACTGCTGATAATTTTAACAAAAAAAGTTTTAGAAACCGGCTTTTATCATGTTTCTCAAAAAATCTATTTCTTAAATTTAACTGTGTTTGTTTAGAAAATAACTTCGTATAAGCATGCAAATCAGAATCAATTTTTTCAAAGGAACTTTTGTCCTCATTTTTTCCATGATGATTACTCAGGAATCCTGGGCTCAATTGGGAAAGGATACACAGGAAGTATGGCCTGCAACGGACGTTTATTATAAAATTAATACCCGCTCCAGATTGTATGGGACACTTTCAGGCACCAAGCTCGAGGAGTCATCTTATTCAGATGGAGGAATAGGTTTCTTCTATGATTACTTTACCTATCCTTTAAAATTTTCTACCAAGTTTATTCCGGATAGAGCGGATAGTCTTCCAGGCAAATTTCTCTGGCTAAGAGGAGGATATATGTACAGTGCGACACCTCCAAATGCTGAAGACCCTTTTAAAGAACATACTATCGTCACGGAAGCTAATGCTCGCGTTTATTTGCCATACAAGGTCTTGTTAACTTTTAAAAACCGCTTTGACTGGAGGTTTGTAAATTCCGATTTCAAAGCAAGATATAGACCCAGGTTAATGCTGGAACGAGACTTGAAGACAGAATATTTGTTTTTCACGGCCACTGGGTTTGTGGAGTATTTTGTTTATTTCCTTGACCCTTCACTGAACCGGTTTCGAACTCAATTTGGTGTTGAAATCAGAGTGACCAAGCACATGAATTATGAATTTTTCTGGAATCATCAATATGCAAATTCCCCTGATGTTCAGGAAGTTGATGCTTTTGGGATGACTTTTAAATTTTACCTGAACAGGGGCGAAAAGTTGATTCACTTTAAAAAGAAAAAGCCTGATGAAAACCAGGCCTCCCTTCGTTAAGTATTTAAAATTCAATTTTTTACGTTCACCGGTTTTTTCCAGGAAACCATCATATCGTCATTGAGGTCAACCATGATGAAAAACTTTTCAGGTCTTTTGAAGGTATGATCTTACTCATAAATCGTATCGATGCTGTAATTATTTTCAATAGAATGCTCTTCCCAATCTCTATTATACATGGCGCAATTAACGATTTTCAAAGAATGAGTTTCGGTTGGAACATTCACCATAAATGAACCCGTTTTAGTTTCTTTAGTGACAGGAGAAATTCCGATTTCCTGACCATCTATGAAGACAGCTGTTTTGGATTCATGATCATATCCGTCTTCCACATTGATGAATTTGCATAAACCGTGAGGGGTGCTGTCTGGGCAAAACCTGTAATTGTAATCTAAAACAGACAGGAGATTAATAAAAGTTTTTTTATCTGATTGAGTTTTTAGAATTGATTAATTAACAGACTTGGCTGCTTATTCCAGTCTTTTTCGATACTAAAATAGAAAGAAGAATCCTGATTCTTTGGAGAATTCAGTGCGGAAAATTCCGTATAAAATGACCGAAATGAAGGCTCTACTGATTTTTTTCAGGCATTCTGACTTGGATTATTATTGAAGAAATTACGGTAATCACGCCGATCAGTAAAATCGCATAGTTCACGCCAAACAAATCTGCCGTTATTCCTGAAATCACTGCGCCAAACGCGTAGCCTAAATCTCTCCAAAGACGGAAGGTTCCGATGCTTTCTGCACGCTGGATAGGAGAGGTTGCTTCTGCGATTGCAGCCAGGAATGTTGGATAAACCAAAGCGGTGCCCAAACCCAGAACAGCCATAATTCCTGCAAACAGATAAAAATCAGAGATTAGCGGTATAAGTAAAATGGCCAATCCTTGCAGCAACATACCCCAAAAGAGCATCTTCTTTTTGGAAAATAGATCAGCCATTTTTCCGGTGAAAAGCTGACCTAAACCCCAAACAGCCGGGTAAATTGCGGTCAGAATTCCGATATTTTCAGTATTGTAGTTTATAGAAAGGAGTATGATAGGCAACAAACCCCAAATCATTCCATCGTTCAGGTTGTTTACCAGACCGGCTTGAGTAATAGAACTCAGGGTTTTGTTTTTGAAAGAAGTTTCCAGGAAAACCCCCTCTAACTGAACTGTTGTGTCTTTTTTGGCTTCATGATGCACAAAATTCTGGGTGTCTTTCACAAAAAACAAAGTCAATAACAACCCCACAATTGAAATCACAACGCCTAGATAAAAAGGA
>JBILPR010000222.1:0-7311 GCA_044373795.1 Algoriphagus sp.
AAATTCAACAAGTTTTTAAAGCAATGATCAGTTATACCACCCCGGAAAATGCAATAAGCCTTATTCAAAGCAACCAGCGAGTTTTTATTCATGGAAGCGCTGCTACCCCAACAACGCTTCTTTTTGCTTTGGCTGCGAGAAAAGACGAACTCCGAAATGTGGAATTGGTAGCAATTTCCACTTATGGACCGATGCCGTTGGTTGAGCCTGATTGCAAATACAGCTTTTTCATGAATTCTCTTTTCGTTTCGGAAAATGTCCGAGCAGCGGTCAATTCTGATCAGGGCGGATATGTCCCTATTTTCCTGAGTGAGATCGGCCAACTTTTCAGGCAAAATATTCTCAAAATTGACGTGGCTTTAATTCATGTTTCCGAACCTGATATCCACGGTTATTGCTCTTTGGGAACTTCGATTGACATCGCCAAACCGGCTGTGGATACTGCAAGAATCATCATCGCTCAAGTCAATAAGCAAATGCCGCGAACTCATGGAGACGGACATATTCATTTTTCGAAGTTTGCAGCGGCCATCTATGTCGATGAACCGCTTTTCGAGGTGAATTATGCAGAAAAAATAACGGAAACGGAACGTCAAATCGGACATCATATTGCCAATCTGATCGAGGACAGAGCTACTCTTCAAATGGGAATTGGGGCCATTCCTGATGCTGTTCTGAATTCCCTCCACAGCCATAAAGACCTTGGAATTCATACTGAAATGTTTTCTGATGGAATCCTTGGCCTGATGAAATCCGGGGCTGTGACCAATGCTTACAAGAAAAAACACCCGGGAAAAGTAGTTTCATCTTTCACAGTAGGATCAGCAACTCTTTACAAAGAAATCCATGACAATCCTGAGTATTCATTTCACGAGGCTGCTTATGTGAATGATACCGCAGTCATCCGAAAAAATCCAAAAGTAGTTTCCATTAACAGTTGTTTGGAAATGGATCTAACTGGTCAGGTTTGTGCAGATTCAATCGGAAGTTATCATTACTCAGGCGTAGGCGGACAAATGGACTTTATGCGTGGCGCCTCTCTTTCGGAAGGAGGAAAACCAATCATGGCCATGACCGCCTGCACCAAAAAAGGAACTTCCAAGATCGTCCCATTTCTGAAACAAGGAGCCGGTGTAGTGACAACCAGAGCGCATTTACAATATGTAGTCACTGAATTTGGAGTGGCCAATTTATATGGAAAAAACCTTCGTCAGCGAGCTCATGAACTGATGAGAATTTCCCATCCCTGTCATCATGAAGAATTGGAAAAAGCAATCATGGCGAGATTTGGAAGCTTTGTTTACCCTTTCAGATAATCTGACAGGAAAAAAGCCTGATAAGTTTTGATTTATTCGGGTTCTATTTAGTTTAGTGAAATCTAATAAGCCCAATTTATCCATGTCTTCAAAAAACTACGCCTTTTTTCTTTCGATTACAGCCGCTTTGGGCGGCTTTTTATTTGGTTTTGACACGGCTGTAATTTCCGGTGCTGAGCGGGCCATTCAGGAAGTTTGGAAACTCAGTGATCTTACCCATGGTCTTGCGATTGCCTCGGCTCTTTATGGTACTGTAATTGGTGCTTTATTCGGGGGAATTCCGGCGGACAAACTGGGCAGAAAGAAAAGCCTTTTGTGGATTGGGGTCTTTTACTTCGTTTCTGCTTTAGGTTCAGGTATTGCCTGGGATGTGGAGTCTTTCACGTTCTTCAGATTTCTTGGAGGACTTGGTGTAGGCGCATCTTCAGTAGTCGCCCCGATGTATATTTCTGAGATTGCTCCCGCAAAAAATCGAGGCTTGTTGGTTGCCCTTTACCAATTCAACATCGTTTTCGGAATCCTGATGGCTTATTTATCCAATTACCTGATTGGAACTGCCGGAATTCCGGAAGAATGGAGATGGATGATGGGCGTGGAAGCTATTCCGGCAGTTATTTACACAGTGATGATTTTCCTGATTCCGGAAAGCCCAAGATGGATACTTACCAAATTCAATGATGAGCCAAGAGCAAGAGCAATTCTCACAAGAACGGATCCTGAAGGGGTGGATGAAGCAATTCGCCTGGCAATCGAAGAAGAAAAATTGCTGAAGCAGAAAGGAAGTTTCTCGGCTCTTTTTACCAAAGCTTTCATTTCCACCACCATGCTGGCAATTTTTATTGCTTTCTTCAATCAGGTTTCAGGGATAAATGCCATCATTTATTTCGCTCCGAGAGTGTTCGAAATGGCAGGGATTTCCACTGAAAATGCACTGATCTCAACAATTGGAATTGGCGTGGTCAATCTGATCGGAACATTCCTTGGACTTTACCTGATTGACCGGCTCGGAAGGAAAAAACTCATGTACATCGGTTCATTCGGATACATCATTTCCCTTTCCCTGATGGCATATAATTTCCTTGTAGGGGGAATTGATTCCTTCTGGCTTCCAATCTTTGTATTCGGTTTCATCACTTCGCATGCCATCGGGCAAGGGTCTGTGATTTGGGTGTTTATCTCTGAGGTATTCCCTAACGAACTTCGCGCCTACGGTCAATCCATCGGTTGCTTCACGCATTGGATACTTGCAGCATTGATCGCCAACGTCTTCCCATTCTTTGCCAACCAATTCGGTCCGGGATATATCTTCGCATTCTTTGCTTTGATGATGGTCTGGCAACTTTGGTGGGTGAAATACAAAATGCCAGAAACCAAAGGCAGATCATTAGAAGAAATTCAACAAGATTTACATCAAAAACATGTCGCATAAAGTTGTCATTTTCGGAGAAATGCTCTGGGATTGTCTGCCTTCCGGACCAGTTGCCGGCGGAGCACCCATGAACGTAGCGCTCAATCTTCATCAGTTGGGACTGGACTCCAGACTAATTTCTGCCATCGGAAATGATACCGATGGCAGAAATCTCCTCGAATTTTTGAATAGTTTTGAAATTGCGACGGACTTGATTCAAACCAACTTGGAACATGAAACCTCCAGGGTTTTGGTGGATAATTCCGACCCTGAAAACATCAAATACACAATTGTCTCCCCTGTTGCCTGGGATTTTATCCATTGGAATGAGAAAATGGATCAGGCGGTTGAGGATGCAGATGCATTTGTATTTGGCTCATTGGGAGTAAGGAATACAGAAAGTCTAAAAACCCTTCTTCACCTACTGCGTCACCCTGTTTTACGCATTTTCGACGCAAATCTTCGCCCGCCATTTTATGATTTCGAAGTGATTGAGACACTTCTGGGCTATGCAGATGTCCTGAAAATCAACGAAGACGAGTTAGAGATTTTTGCCGACTATTTCAAAATCGAATCTTCCGTAGCAAGTCTTTGTGCTCATCTTGATCAGCACTTTCCGATGGAAGTTATCTGCGTGACTCGCGGATCAAAAGGTGCTTTGATTTATCAAAAAGGAGTGATCACTGAGCATCAAGGCCACAAAGTAAAAGTCGAAGACAGCATTGGAGCAGGTGATGCTTTTCTGAGCGGATTTGTAAAAACCTATTTGGACGATAAAAGCCCGGAACAAATCCTTGATTACGCTTGTAAAATTGGAGCCTTCGTAGCTACTCAGAAAGGCGGAACGCCGAGGTATTCCGGGGATATGTTTGATTGAGAAGTCGGTTAGCTGTTGTCAGTTGTCAGTTTTTCTGACTGAACCCCGATCACGGAGACTATTCACTAGAAACCTGCTCTAATAGCATCCGCAGTCTCCTCCATTTCTTCAGGAGTTAATTTCAACTTCGGTCTGGTGAAGTTAATATCGTCCATTGTGCGAAGGGGGACCAAATGAACATGCACGTGAGGCACTTCCAAACCAATCACAGCTACACCGATTCGGGTGCATTTGATCGTTTTGTCCATGGCTTTCGCCACTTTCTGGGCAAAAAGATGTAAACCTGCAAAGGCCTCAGGCTCCATGTCAAAAATATAGCTCAATTCCAGCTTTGGCACCACCAGAACATGTCCTTTGACCAAGGGCATGATGTCCAGGAATGCAATGTAATTCTCATCCTCAGCTACAATTTGAGCGGGAATTTCTCTATTGATGATTTTGGTGAAAATAGATGCCATAGCTTTTTGTATAAAAAAACCCGGACGAGCCGGGCAATTATTAGTAGTTGATTTCCAGAATCTCGAATTGCAGCTGGCCTGCAGGAGCATTGATCTCAGCGATATCTCCCAATGATTTTCCAACCAATCCTTTTCCGAAAGGAGAGGCTAAGGAAATCTTTCCTGCTTTCAAATCAGCTTCCTCCTCGGACACCAATGTGTAGCTTACAGTCATTCCACTCTTTACATTTTTGATTTTTACGGTGCAAAGAATTCCTACTTTGGAAGTATCCATTTGAGAATTGTCCAGGATTCTGGCATTGCCGACGACTGCTTCCAGCTTGGCGATTTTAAGCTCAAGGTGTCCCTGTGCATCTTTCGCAGCATCGTACTCTGCATTTTCACTCAAGTCACCTTTGTCTCTCGCTTCCGCAATCTGCTTGGCGATATCCATTCTTCCCTTGCCCTTCAACTCCTGAAGTTCATCTTTCAGTCTTTTCAGGCCTTCTTCGGTATAATATTGTATTGTTCCCATAGTTTTTTTCTTCTCTTCAAAAGGCATAAAAAACAAAGTAACGGTCGCGTGAGAGGGACCGTTACTTTGTTACTTGCCTTTTATTTAACGTTCAAATATAACAAACCTTCCATACAAAGCAAAGCAAGCTAATTCGGAAAAAGGTACAAATAAAGGCTGAAAATCACTTAAACGCTTTCCTGATTTTCCTTACAAGTACTTTATTTATTTTCTCATATGACTCAAAAGTCCAGCCGGCTACGTGTGGACTAAAAAGGACATTGTTTCGGGCTGCGAGCTTTTCAAATTCTGTTTTTTGCTCAGGTGTAAACTTTTGGAATTTTTCATTTTCCAGGACATCCAAAACTGCACCCCGAAGAATTCCCCTGTCCAACCCCTCATTAAGTGTCTTGAAAGTAATGACTTCTCCTCGCGCTGTATTGACCAGCCAAAACGGTTTAATGAAACTTTCCAGTTCTTCAATTGTGAAAAAATCCCGTGTCTGCTGAGTCAACGGAACATGAACGCTTAGGACATCAGCTTCTTCTTTGAGATTTTCCCAAGTCACTTCCTGAACGAACTCGTCACCAAAACCCAGCTTGAATTTATCATAAGCAAGCACCCTTACTTTGAATCCCTGAAGGCGCTTCGCAAAGGCTTTTCCCATATTTCCATAACCCATGATTCCGACGGTTTTACCGGCAAGTTCGTGGCCTCTGCTTCCTTCACGATCCCAAATTCCTTTCCGTACTTCCTGATCAGCTTTGGGCAATTGATTAAACAAAGCTAAAATCATCCCCAAAGCATGTTCGGCCACGGCATCTCTGTTTCCTTTTGCTGCATGAAAAAGCTTGATCCCACGAGTGACTAAATAATCCAGATCAATCTGATCAAGCCCAGCTCCTGCTCTTCCTATAAATTTCAGGTTGGTGGCTCTCTCCAAAAGTTCTCGGTCCATCGGAGTTTTGGAGCGAATGATCAGACCGTCATACTCTTCCACCTGACCGAGAATTTCTGCTCTTGTTATTTTGGGAGAATAGGTGACCACGTGCCTGTCCTTTTTCAGCATAGGAACGATGCTGGGATGCATTTCGTCAATAATCAGGATCTTCATTTCGGGAAATTCTTAAATATTCAATAGTGTCATCGCTACCAAAAAGTAGACAGCCAGACCGATCAAGTCATTGGCAGTGGTGATAAAAGGCCCTGACGCCAGAGCGGGATTGATGCCAAACCTATCCAGGACAATCGGTGTGAAAGTACCCATAAATGAAGAAAGCAAAACCACTGAAAAGAGCGCAATAGAAACCACAAAGGCAAATGCAACCTCAGTCTTATAAAATAAAACCACCACCCCAAAGACAAAAGTCGCCAGGATCAAACCGTTGATAATCGCGACAATCAATCCTTTCACAAATCTGGTCCACAGGGAATCATCGAAAGCCGATTTGTTAGCCAGAGACTGCACCACAAGTGAGGAAGACTGGATCCCGACATTTCCTCCAGTCGCGGTAATGAGTGGGATGAAAAACGCAAGGGCAGTTACTTTGGTTAATCCCTCTTCGAAAAAACCAATAAAACCTGCTCCCAACAATCCGCCAACAATCCCGATCATCAGCCAGGGAAGCCTCGCTTTTGTCAGTTTGAATACGCTGTCATATTCATCCACCGTATCAGAGATACCGGACATCGCCTGGATATCCTCATCGGCTTCTTCACGGATTACGTCCAAAATATCATCGACAGTGATCCGACCCACGAGTTTATTTTTTGAATTTACAACCGGAACAGATTCCAAGTCATACTTTCGCATGATTTCGGCTACGTGCTCCTGATCCATATGAGTAGGCACTGAAACCACCTCATCATCGTAAATATCTTCGATCCGGGTATCTTCTGCTGCAAGGACAATTTTCTTCAGAGAAACTCTGCCCAGCAATTGCTGTCGATTATTGACTACATAAATGGAGTAGATTTTCTCTACGTTTTCTGCTTGTCTCCGGATTTCATTAATCGTCTGAACTACATTCCAGTTTTTGTTTGCCCGAATGTATTCCTTGGCCATGATTCCACCAGCCGTGTCTTCTTCATAGCGTAGAAGCTCGAGGATTTGATCTGACTTGACCTGATCCTTAAAATGACTGATAACATCTTCACGCTCTCTTTCAGGAAGAAGATTTAAAATATCCGCTCCGTCATCGGAGTCCATCATTTCGATGAAAGAAGAGATCTCCTCCTCTTCCATTTCCTTCAGGACCCTGAAAAGAGTGGTGTCATCCAACTCTATTAAAATGTCAGCGGCAAGTTGACCGGGAAGAATTCGAAGAACATAGATCGACTCATCTAAAGAAAGCTCATCCAGAATCGCAGCAACGTCTGCCACATTTACACCATCGAGTGACTCATGGATAAAGACCAGATCCTTTGACTCAATTCCTTGCCGGAGGCGCTCCAGGTATTCTTTGGAGAGCCCGAATTGCTTAATGGGTTCCACGGGAAGCCTCTATTTGTTGGGTTAAAAACACAAAATCAGCCACGTCCAATTGCTCAGCACGTTTGTCCATGATTGGGTTAACCTTTAATTCCTCCGGAAGCTGGAAAGATTTTAAGCAATTCCTCAGCGTTTTTCTCCGGGTGGCAAATCCAGCTTTTACAACCTGGAAAAAAAGCCTTTCGCTGCAATCCAGCTTTTCAGTTTTATTACGGGACAGTCTGATTACGCCAGAATTGACTTTTGGAGGCGGATCAAATACTTCCGG
>JBILPR010000036.1:0-23092 GCA_044373795.1 Algoriphagus sp.
TTCGGAAGATGAGATCATCGCCCACCGTGTCCTCAATCAGCTGAACACCAAAGAAAAACCCGACTATGTACTCATGGTCATTGATTCTCTTCAGCTTTCAAGAGGACTTTTTTTGGCGACTCAATTAATAGACATGGGACTCAATCTTGCCCTGGTTTTGAACATGGCAGATCTTGCCACCAAAAGAAATATCGAGATAAAAGGTTTTGAAATCTTCAAAGCCCTGGGCGTGCCGATTCTCAGTACTGATGCCCGCGGAGAAAAGGGACTGGATCAAATAAGAGAGCTTATTCACCAGAGGAATTTTGGAAATACCTCCGGATTTATAGCGATCGAGGAAATTGTAGACAAGTCTCTTTTACAAAATGTGAAAGAGCATTTTAAGCTACAGAATTTCTACCAGGCTTATCAATTGCTGCGTTTTGGCACCAAAGACAAAACCATTTCTACAGATGAAAGATCCTGGATCAATCGTCAATTAGAAGATCAGCATTTTGATCTGGAAGCAGCTCAACTGGAAGAAACAAAGCTGCGATACAAAAAAATAACTGCGATAGTCGAAAAGACCGTCTTAAGAAAAGAGGTAAAATATCTGGCGTCCCCAATTGATAAAATTCTGCTCCACCCGGTTTTTGGGTATGTGATTTTTGCTGCAATCCTGCTTTTGATTTTTCAAGCGATTTTCGCCTGGTCATCAGTTCCGATGGATTTCATTGACGGGACATTTGCCCAATTTGCCGGAAAAGTAAGTGAGCTTTTGCCAGGAGGTCCTTTAAGTAGTTTGATCACTGAAGGGATCATTCCAGGAATCGGCGGAGTGGTGATTTTTATCCCCCAGATCGCCATGCTTTTTGGGTTTCTGGCGATTTTGGAAGATACCGGGTACATGTCCAGAGTTGTCTTTTTGATGGATCGCTGGATGCGCCCTTTTGGATTGCATGGCAAAAGCATCGTTCCGTTGGTTTCAGGTGTTGCCTGCGCGATCCCAGGCGTGATGGCTGCCAGAAACATCGGGAACTGGAAAGAGAAAATGATCACGATTCTGGTGACTCCCCTGATGAGTTGCTCGGCAAGATTACCGGTTTATGTGATTTTGATTGGTTTAGTCGTGCCGGACGAATCCATCGGATTCATCAACCTTCGCTCTTTTGCTCTTTTTGGATTGTATGTATTGGGCGTGGTTGGCGTTTTGGGAACAGCATTTCTTCTCAAGATCGTCCTGAAAACGGAAGAAAAAAGCTACTTGATGGTGGAGCTTCCTTCCTATAGAAGACCACGTTGGAAAGATGTCGGCCTCACGATGTACAACAAATCAAAAACTTTTGTGACGGAAGCTGGAAAGGTAATCCTTGCCATCTCAGTCATTTTATGGGTATTGGCATCCTATGGACCACCATCGAAAATGGATGCAATCCGCACTGCTGGACAAGAAAAAATTGCCTTGGCACCTGAATCAGAGCACGAAGTAATTGAAGCTGAAACCTCTTCTCTTTTGCTTGAAAATTCATTTATCGGAATCATGGGACGAGGAATCGAACCTGTCATCCGGCCACTTGGATATGACTGGAAAATCGGAATTGCGCTGATCGCATCTTTTGCAGCCAGAGAAGTTTTCGTTTCCACGATCGCAACAATCTACAGCATCGGTGGAGATCCGGAAGATGACCTGACCATCCGTCAAAAACTAGATCAGCAGATCAATCCTGTCACCGGCGAAAAGGTCTTCAATACTGCAACTGCATTTTCTCTGATGGTATTTTATGCCTTTGCAATGCAATGCATGAGTACGGTGGCTGTGGTCTACCGGGAAACTAAAGGATGGAAATGGCCGTTAATTCAGACAACCTACATGACGGTCCTGGCTTATTTAGCGGCTTTCATTACTTATCAAATCCTATCCTGATATGTGGCAAGAAATCATAATCGGAGCTTTAATCGTAACTGCTTTGTTCTACCTGGGAAGAAAATTCTTTGGGAAATCAAAAACTGAAGCCGGCTGTGACAAATGTGCGAAGCCCTGATTTTTAGTTGAAACTCCCAGGATTGCTTATTTTTTGATACTTTTAAACTCATGGGCAAAGTAGCCAGCCAGAGTATCCAAACCACTATATTCTCTTACCTCGGGGTAGTCATTGGCTATTTCAATGTTTTGTGGCTCTACCCCTATGCGCTTGAAGCTTCCGAGCTTGGTGCTTTCAGGACGATTCAGGACATCGCATTGCTTTTTGTGCCGTTCGCTCAATTAGGGCTTGGTCATGGAATCACCCGTTTTTTTCCCAAACTCGAATCCAATCAATCTGCTTTTCTGAGTTATAGTTTGCTTTTGGCAATGGCTGGATTCGCAGTTGTCAGTTTGATTTTTCTGGGATTCAAAGACGAAATCGTCAGCCTCTTTGCTGCCAATTCCCCTGAAGTAATTGATTTCTTAGGGGTCGTTTTGCTCATAACGCTCTTCGCTTTGCTTAATAGCATTCTGGATGCTTATAGTCGTTCCTTTCTGAAGGTTGCCATACCCACCTTTTTCAGAGAGGTTTTGCTTCGTCTATTGACTGGAATCCTGGTAGGAATCTATCTTTTAGGAGTGATAAATTTCACAGAAGTGATGCGGGGGCTAGTCCTGGTTTACGGACTGGCAATGACGGGTATGCTCGTTTATTTACTTTGGCTGAGAGTACTCAACTTTGATTTCCGCTGGAATAGTTTTCCGAAGGGATTCAGAACTTCCTTCATCCAATTCAGTCTGGTCACTTTTTTGGCAACTGCTGCTTCCACGCTGATCATGAAAATCGACAGCATCATGGTCAGTTCGATGGTAAGCCTGGAAGCAAATGCGATTTATGCGATTGCATTCAGCATGGCTTTGGTGATTGAGATGCCACGCCGAGCGATTTCTCAGGTAGTAATGCCGGTGATTGCAGATCATTTTGCAAAAGGCAATCATGCCGAAATCGATAAAATCTACAAGCAAGTCTCCAATCGGCAATTATACATTTGCTTGTTGCTTTTCATAGGAATCTGGTCAAATATTGACGCGCTGTATCATTTCATCCCGAACGGGGAAATCTATAAAGCCGGAAAATTAGTGGTGCTCTACATCGGAATCGGGAAGCTGATGGATGTGGCTTTTTCGGTAAACAGTGAGATTTTGGTCTTTTCGAAGTACTATCGATTCAATCTAATTGCCACGATCGGGATGAGTATTTTGATCGTCGTCCTGAATTACTGGCTGATTCCAATCTATGGAATTGAAGGTGCTGCGATGGCTTCCGCTTTGGTCATGCTACTTTATAATCTGACCAAATTCATCTTTCTGAAAATCAGACTGGGCTTCAGTCCCTTTTCAAACGAAACCCTGAAAATATTGGTGGTGGGTTTCTTTGCACTCTCGCCTGGTCGTTACAAAATTTTTGATTTGGAACCAATTCCTCAAATGATCGCAACATCTCTTTTAGTCCTCGCCTCTTACCTGTTTTTCTCGATGCTGCTGAATGTCGGACAGGAAGAATGGAAGTGGCTAAAAGAAAAAATAAAAAAGTCCGGGTCTTAGAGTGTTACAAACCTCCTAGTAAACAAGATTTGAGCTGCCTTGGATCCGCAAACTTCCACTGTTATCCTGCTTTTTGAGCGAGGCCCCGCATGTGCGGGGTGAGGCCTGTTTTTGGAGGAGGCTTTACTCGGTAATTAAAATAAATTGTGAAGTTTGAACATGTCGACAACCCGGACAAGTCAAATATACGATTTAAAACAAACGGGGTTGGTTAATTCGATGAATTTGAAGGATTACCAGCAACCGACAATTGATGATTAAAGTCAATGAATTTTAAAAAATCAAAATCCTGTTTCATTTTAAGATCAAAGAATCAATCTCTTAGAGGCAATCGTTGGTATCCTGCTCGTTAATCGGAATTTTATTTTTTTCGGAAGGAAATGAAAATCAAATGAATTGCCCTAAATTTTGAGAGAAGAAATCTCCGGCACACCATGTACCTGATTAAAAAACTGATCGTCTGTTTAGATCAAACCTCTCTTGACCAAACTCTGATACAGTACGCTGCATTTATTGCAAAGGTCAATCCTATCAAAAAAATATACTTCGTCAACGTCATCAAAAACCTGAGCGTGCCCAAAGAAGTGCTTGAGGAATTCCCAAATCTGATCGAAAGTATGATCAATGAGCGGATCGAATCGATGCAATCTAAAGTGAAAAACCATTTTCCGGAAGTCAAAGGCATCTCCTTAAACTTCATTGTAAAGGAAGGGACGCTTTCCAAAAAAATCCTGAAGCTGGCAGAGGAAAAATCGACAGATTTGATCCTGATCGGAAGAAAAGTCCATCTTCCGGGAACAGGAGTCGCTTCTTCGAGACTTGCGAGAAGAGCCAGCTGCGCGTTGCTAATTGTACCCGAGGGTACAAAGCCTAAAGTTTCCAAATTATTGGTTCCAAGCGATTTCTCAGATTATTCTAAAGATGCTCTGGAAGAAGCAATTCTGATTTCCAAAAATCAGGGCAAAGCCGAAATTGTTTGTCAGAATGTATTTTCGATTCCTTCAGGCTATCATTTCACAGGAAAGACTTTTGAAGAATTTAAGGAAATCATGCAATCCTATGCGGAGATAAACTTCAAGAAGTTTATCAGAAAAATAGATGCCAAGGGAATCAAAATAACCCCTGTTTACACCCTGGATGATGACGATGATCCCGTACAGGAAATCGTATCGAAGGCATTGGAAATCAAGGCAGATTTGATTGTGATCGGTGCCAAAGGAAAAACTGCAGCCACTGCATTATTCATCGGGAGTATTGCGGAGCGTTTGATTCAGTTCAATGACAGCCTTCCGCTGCTTGTGACTCGTCCAAAAGGGAAAAACGCGGGAATTCTGGATTACATACTCGAGATCTGATTTGCCACATTGTAAGTGCTGACATTTCGGTTTATCCTGGATACCAGCAATTGAATTAAGACTTTACACTTTTTTTAATTTACCCAATAAACCTTTGGGCTTGGGCCTGGTCTAAATTAAGAAGCATGAAAACCAGTGATCACGAAATCCTTTCTCTCATCCAGGACCCTCTCAGCAGGGAGATGGGTTTCAGGCAACTGATCCTGACCTACCAAAAGAAGGTTTATCATGTAATTCGCCGAATGGTGCTAATCCATGAGGACGCGGATGACCTCACTCAAAACACCTTCATCAAAGCTTATCATCACATCGATCGATTTCAGGGACATTCCAGTTTATTTACCTGGCTGTATCGGATCGCTACCAATGAGGCCTTGGGGTTTATAGAAAAAAAGAAAAAACGATTCTTCTTTTCTATTGACGACTACCAGGAAAAACTCGAATCCTACGTAGATCAGGCGGGAAGTCTGGATGGCGATCAGATCCAAATTAAGCTCCAAAAAGCCCTTCTTAAGCTACCTGAGAAACAAAGACTTGTCTTTCACCTCAAGTACCAGGAAGATCTGACTTACGATCAAATGTCCGAAATCACCGGAACAAGTGTGGGAGCTCTAAAAGCAAGCTACCACCACGCTGTAAAAAAAATTGAACTATCTCTCACAAGTGAGTAAACTATTAAGCCACCACCTAGTCTAACTGATACCATGAATAAAATACCAAAAATTCAGGAATTCAAAGCTCCGGAAGGTTACTTCGAAAATCTCCCGGATCAAATCATGTCCGGAATCCAAGCAAAAGCATCTTTTGGATGGACCAAATGGGCCGCAGCGGCAGTTCTTGTCCTTGGTTTGGGCCTCTGGCAATTTGGGGTTTTTGAACCAAAACCTGTTGAACTTACCTTTGAAGAACAATCAGAACTTTACATTGAAAGTCAATATTGGACCGCTGAAGAAGTACTTGGCATGAGTGAAGACCCCAATGCTATCTTGGACGAGATTATTCAGGAAGAATTAGCATTCACTGAAAATATTTGGACAGAAGAAGAACAAAATTGGTTTTAAACGAAATGAAAAAATACAGCTTATTAGCGATCTTGTTTATCCTGATCATAGTAAAAAGCCTCGCCCAGAGACCAGAACCAACTTACGACCCGGAAAAACTCCAGGCGGCGAGAGTGGCGTTTATCACTTCCAGGCTTGATTTGAAGCCCGAACAAGCGGAGAAATTTTGGCCAATTTTCAATCAATATACTGCTACAAGAGAAAAAAATCTAAAGCAGATTTCAGGATTGAATCGACACCAAGAAGCAGAAATATCCGAGGCTGCCGCAAAGCAGAGGATTGAGAAAAAATTTGAACTTCAGCGAAAAATGGTGGATGACGAGGAGAAATTCGTCAATGAGATGTCAAAAGTCATCACCTATTCACAGCTTTTGGAATTAAATGATATTGCGAGAGATTTCACCCGGCAAGTCTATCAACGCGGAAAGCATAATGAATAAAAAAGAACGGCCTGTGCCGCTCTTTTTTATTTCTTTTTAAGTAGATCCCTGATTTCTTCCAGAAGAACTTCTGACTTAGGTGGTTCGGGAGCCGGGGCCGCAGGAACCTCTCCCTCTTTTCTCTTCATTCTATTGATTCCCTTAATGGCCAGGAAAATCACGAATGCGATGATTGCAAAATCAATTACATTCTGAATGAACATCCCATAATTCAGGGATACAGCCGCAGTAGCCACTTCGCCTGCTTCGTTGAGGATTTCGTCTTTTAATGGAATTTTAAGATCCTTGAAGTCTACACCTCCTAATAAAAGTCCAATTGGAGGCATGATCACGTCATTCACGAAAGAAGATACAATCTTTCCAAAAGCGCCGCCGATAATAACACCGACAGCGAGATCGATCACATTGCCTTTTACCGCAAATTCTTTAAACTCTTTAAGTATTCCCATAAGTGTGAGGTTAATGGTGGATAATTAATAAATATCCAATTAATTAAAAGTAATCCAAAGGGACTTCAAAAAAACTGAACTTTTTGACTAAAAATCAGCCTTTATCATAGAATGGCCTGAAAAAAATCAAGCCCTTCACACCTTAATTTTTTTAGTAACATTGCACCTTTAAAATCAGAATTAAGCATGAAAGCTCCTATTGCCCCTAAGAAACCAGAACTGTTAGAAATTCACGGACATCAGCGAAATGATCCGTTCTATTGGATGAAAGACCGTGAAAATCCGGAGGTAATCGAGTACCTGAATGCTGAAAATGACTATTTGAAAACTGCATTGAAGTCAACCGAGGAGTTTCAAAATCAGCTTTTCGAAGAAATGAAAGGCAGAATCAAAGAAGACGATCAAAGTGTTCCCTATTTCAAATCGGGATACTTTTGGTATGTCAGACATGAGACAGGCGGCGAATACCCGATCTATTGCAGGAAGAAGGAATCACTTGATGCTGAAGAAGAAATCATTCTGGATGTAAATAAACTCGCGGAAGGGAAAAACTATTACCAAGTGGGAGGAACGTCCACCACTCCTGATCAAAAAATACTGGCATTTGCATCTGATGAAATCGGACGGAGGATCTATACCATCCATTTTAAAAATCTGGAAACCGGGGAGATTTTCGCGCAAAGCATTCCTGAAATAACAGGGAATTTTTCTTGGGCGGCGGACAACAAAACACTTTTCTTCTCCAAGCAAGATTCTGAGACGCTTCGCGCAAATCAGATTTTCAAATACATCCTGGGAAATGACCCAACAGAAATTGAATTGATTTTTGAGGAAATGGACGAGGAATTCACTTGCCACGTCCACAAATCAAAATCGGAAGCCTATTTATTCATTCATTCTGAAAGCACAATTTCTTCAGAAATGAGATTTTTGGAGGCTAAGAATCCGAGCGGTAAGTTTGATGTTTTGCAACCCAGAAAGCCTCATTTGGAATATGCGGCGGATCATTACCAGGATCATTTCTGGATCCGCACAAATCATGAAGCCCAAAATTTCAAACTTGTCAAAGCACCTGTTTCCAGCCCGTCTTTAGGAAATTGGGTGGATGTCATTCCACATCGCAGTGAAGTTTTACTGGAGGATTTTGATTTATTTTCCCGCTTTTTGGTCACGCAGGAGCGCACCAACGGACTGGTTCAAATCCTGATCAAAACCTGGGATCAATCCTCTGAACATCAGTTGGTGTTTGACGATGAAACCTACACCGCCTGGATTAGTACTAATCCGGAATTCGACACCGAAATTCTGAGATTTGGCTATAACTCCATGGTTTCTCCTTCGAGTGTCTTTGACTATCACATGGTGACCCGTGAAAAAACTCTTCTCAAGCAACAGGAAGTAGTAGGGGGATATGATTCATCAGCCTACCATTCTGAGAGAATTTGGGCAAAAGCCGGAGACGGAGTGATTGTTCCGATTTCGCTCGTTTACAAAAAAGAACTGTTTACCGGGGATGGCAAAAACCCGCTTCTGCTATATTCCTACGGTTCCTATGGTTTCAGCATGGATGCTTATTTCTCCAGCACCAGGCTTAGTTTGTTAGACAGAGGTTTTGTTTTTGCGATAGCACATATCCGAGGCGGGGAAGATCTCGGTCGTCATTGGTATGAGGATGGTAAGATGCTGAAGAAAGTCAACACCTTCTCTGATTTCATCGCGTGCGCAGAGCATTTGATTCAAAAAAATTACACCTCACCGGCTCATCTGTACGCGATGGGCGGAAGCGCAGGAGGATTATTGATGGGAGCTGTGATGAACATGCGTCCTGATTTATTTCATGGATTAGTGGCCAATGTTCCTTTTGTAGACGTAGTCACGACTATGCTGGACGAAAGCATTCCGCTGACGACCGGGGAATTTCAGGAATGGGGAAATCCCAAAGACAAAGAATATTATGAATATATGCTCTCTTATTCACCCTATGACAATGTGGGAGCCAAAGAATATCCAAATCTCCTGGTGACTTCAGGCCTGCATGATAGTCAGGTTCAATATTGGGAACCTACCAAATGGGTGGCAAAACTCCGGGAATTGAAGACGGACACCAATCTTTTGTTCCTTCACACGAATATGGAAGCCGGCCATGGTGGAGCTTCCGGGCGATTTAATTCGCTCAAAGAACTCGCCCTGGAATATACGTTTCTCTTGTATCTGGAGAATTTGATCCCCGTTCAAAGAAATTAAAAAGCGATTAATTCGAAATACACAGAATTTTAAAAGCTCTGAAAGCAAAAAACCAAAGTAATGGGAAAGAGAATTTTCCCTAACTTTGGGCTAACCTATCTAAATCTATTGATGAAAATTGCCCTGATTGCCCATGATGGTAAAAAAGCCGACATGGTTCACTTTTTAAGTGGATTCAAGGAAAAACTACATCGTGCAGACATAGATTTAGTTGCAACAGGTACCACCGGCACTCATATAGAAAGAGCTGGTTTCAAAGTCCAAAAAATGCTTTCCGGACCCATTGGGGGTGATGCCCAAATAGCAGCGATGGCCGCTCAAAAGGAACTGGCAATGGTCATTTTCTTCAGAGATCCGTTGGATAAGCACCCACATGAACCCGATGTGCAAATGCTTATGAGAATTTGTGATGTGCACAATATTCCATTGGCTACAAATCCTGCATCCGCAGATCTAATGTTTCAAGCCTTAATTTAAACCATTGATGGAACCTAAAACCATAAAAAGAATAGGAGTACTTACCTCAGGCGGAGATTGTCCTGGAATGAATGCTGCCATTCGTGCAGTAGTTCGTTCCGGATTTTACTACAACCTCGAAATGTATGGAATCTACCGGGGCTACGAGGGAATGATTCAAAACGATATCAAAAAGCTTGATTCCAAGCATATCACCCACGTTCTGGAACGAGGCGGTACTTTCCTGAAGTCCGCAAGAAGTGAGGAGTTTCGTACAGCAGCAGGAAGGCAAAAAGCTTATGACAATCTGAAACTCCATGGAATTGATGCCTTGGTAGTCATCGGTGGAGATGGTTCTCTTACGGGAGCACATCTGTTTTTCCAGGAATACGGAATACCGGCTATTGGACTTCCTGGTACGATTGACAATGATCTCTCAGGGACTGATTACACAATTGGTTTTGACACAGCATGTAACACAGCAATTCAGGCGATCGATAAGATTCGCGATACTGCCACTTCACACGATCGTTTATTCTTCGTAGAAGTGATGGGTAGGGATGCAGGTTTCATCGCGATCAATGCAGGTATCGGAAGTGCTGCAGCGGCCATTCTGATCCCTGAGAAAAAAATGTTGATTGAGGAGTTGATAGAAAAACTCAAGATCAGAACCAAAGCTAAGAAATCTTCAAACATTGTGATCGTCGCTGAAGGTGGAAAAAGTGGCGGAGCAGGAGAAATCGCTGATAAGGTGAAAAAATTCTTGCCTTACTATGACATCAAAGTGACTATACTTGGTCACCTGCAGCGTGGTGGAGCTCCAACTTCTTTTGACAGATTACTGGCCTCCAAGCTTGGGGTTGCCGCAATCGAAGGATTGCTAGCAGGAAAATACGATGTAATGGCGGGCGTGATCAATCATAAAGTGGTCTTCACCCCTATCAAAAAAGCCATCGTCGATGATAAATCGGTTGATGAAGAAGATTTCAGGATCGCAAAGATCCTTTCTACCTAAAAAAAAAGACCCGGAACACGGGTCTTTTTTTTGGATTACACTCAAATTCTTTGTCTTGATCTCACCATTCAACCAATTTCGTCCTTAATCCTGTTCAAAGAATCTTTCAACGCTTTCCCTTCCTCTGATTCGGCAAATTCCAATCCCTTGAGCAAAATCTCCAAATGCTCTTCCTCTGCTTTTTTGTCGGAAGGACTTCCTGCTCTTTTCCAGAGATCCAGGTAAGATTCACGGAGGGATTTCCATTTCTTCTCGCTTGGTTTTTTTTCAAGAGTAAAAGCCGATAACATTAGATTGTTGTCGGTCACAAAATCCCAATATCCTTTTTTCTCTTTTGGTTGGTCATTCAGGGCAATTTCCAGTTCTTCCAAAAGTTTTCTAAGTTTGATGGTCGGCTTTTCACCCAGTGAAAACTCCTCCCCTGACAGCAATTCATAGATTCTGCCGAGCTGTACTACATTGTTGATCGCATATGAGTCTTTGAGCTTTTTGACCTTGGCCGCTTCAAAATAGACCTCTGCTGAAAGCTTCAATGTTTCCAAGAATTCTTTTTTACTCTCAGGTTTCAAAACCATCAACTTCCGCTTGTAAGCACTTCCAAGCAGACTATATCGCTCGGCAGTAGTTCCGAGATAAATCAAACTCTTCAGTTGGCCGATCGCCCTGTCGATTCCTTCTAGTGCCTTTTCTCTTTTATCAGGTGCCTGAGAAAATTCCTCCACACAATATTTACAGGTGATATTGCAGTATTGCTCCATTGCACGGAAAGAGAATCCGGCTTTTTCAAGTTTGATCAGTTTTTCATAGAGTTCGATTGCAGTGCCATATTCCCCAAGCTTATTATAGACTTCAGCTTTGTACTCTAAGATTTTATCACTGGACAGGTTGGATTTCTTTAAAACCGCCTCAAGTTCTTCGAGTTTTTTCTTCGCATTTTCTTTAGATAAATTTTTGGACTCAAGGGAATAAATCATATTGAAAAGCTCCAATTCAATTTCTTCCTGAAGGTAAAATCCCTGACCGGATTTGGAAGAAATAGCCAACCCGTCAAGTTTATAAAATGGGTCGCCGTAGCACTGATAGGCACCCCATGTATTGGTGCGGCCTTTGTACCTCTCATAAATAAGCTTTCGGGCAGACTTGGTGGACTCCCCGAAAGTAATCCCGCTCAGCAGACAACCATAAAATTTTTCGCAGAAATCATAGGCCGCGGCATCATCAATGGCCCAACCTGCAACAATGACGGCTTTGACACCGATTTCGATCAATTGGGTTCCAATATTTGCAGCAAGTCTGTTTCGAAATTGATTTTGTTCCTCAGCTTTACTGTCCATTTGCCCCAAGTAGCAGCAATTGACAAAAACAAACTCCGGAACTTTGCTCATTTGGGCGATATCACTTGTAGTCAGGAAGTTCCCATCTCCTATGACCATTCCGGAGGGTTTGCTTTCATCCACACTAAAAACACCGTGACCTGCCAAGTGAATGAGTTTATAATTTTGCGTAAAGAGCCTCAAAATAATCTCCGGAGTAGAGCCTTTGATTAAACTTTCAGTCTCAAAACCATTGTTTTTCAGCTTTTCTGTTACTAAAATCCCTTCTTTCTCTGCACCTTTGAGCTGAGGCATGTATCCTTTCAAATCCGGGTCTCCGATTACCAGCGCCTTTTTATCGAGCACTGTAGATACATTTTTTCTGAATTCTGTGGTTGCGAGCTGTCTGACCATTCCCGAATGAATGCATAATGGCACTCCATTTAAGTCTTCCTGAAGCATTTCCCAGGGAAAATTCGCAGTCCGTTTGTCAAGAACCCAAGTGATGTTATTTTGTCGTTTGAGATCCTCTTTAAATTCAAAAGGAACCAACAACTCAAACATCGTCTTGGCAATCTCAGGTTCGTATTGGTTTTTGTGAGTCATACCCTCCAGCAGGGTTTCGATATTTTTCACGTTTGTTCGAAGGGGGACTTCTTTTTCACTTGCTCCTGTAGTGGCCATAGCCATGCGGATTTTCCTGCCAAAACCCATATTTGCTCCCTCATTCAATTCCTCCGTAACTTTGATTCGGGTCCACCAATCAGCTGTGTTATCGAAAGGAATTCGGGAAAGTCTACCGACTTTTTGGATCAAAGAAAGAGTAGGCACACTGATGTTAAATTCCCGGCTTTCGTCCTGCTCGATGTTTTTGACAGTTCGCAGGATACCCAAAGCGCGATCGTGGTAGAGCTCGATGACTTCGATCTCCTCAATAACCTTGACTTTACCACCGTAGGTTTTCCGGATATTTCTATTGGCTTCCTGAATCCCCAGAATGATAGACCGTATAGAAGAATCGCTTGAAAATCCTCCATAGGAGGTGGCCAGTGCTATAATGGAAATACCCAAGATTTCCCTTTTTCCTGATTCTGGATTATCAGTGGTTGTTGCCGAAATAACCTCCTCCTCTCTTACATTTCTGATAGTCAGGTAGCGGGCAATTCCTTTGGAAACGGTAACCATCAACTGATACGGGGTCAATTCCCCAGGGACACCCATCCCAACTACAACTGTACCGGGAAACTGCTTGTCTGAGGTGACAATATCCTTTGTCATGACAATCTGATGGGTACCAATTGGTCCCGGATACAATCCCAAACTCAGCAATCTGGAGAGTTCTCCGTCTAATTTCATGTTGACAACCTTTTCGGTTGTCAATATCGAATCGTATTGGAAATGCCCAGCCAGGACCGGATAATTTGCATGTGTCAAATCTCCATGACAAACTTTTACCTGCACCGGTGTTTCCTGATCTCTCATTTCACCGTCTTCACCGAGCCCAAGTAGTGTATTAAAGGTATTTTGCTCACTCAGATCAAAAATCTCCTCCTCCCGAGCATTAAAACTCTGCTCATCTCCTCGAACAATTGGAAGCGTATTTTGAAGCCTACCGGTTTTTCCTTGGCTCAAAATGTCCTCAATCGCCCCAAAAAGCTTCTTTTCCATGGATAATCCACCGTGAGTGACATTGGCATAGTAGAAATGATTGCGTTCCCGGATACCTTTTGGAATACCGCTTTCCCAAGTCACGCTTTCATCTCCCTGATTGGTGGCATGAAAAACAAGCTGCCCATCCTTGATTTCAAGGTTCGAAATGGTAGATTTTTTCCTCCTGCTTTGTCCGGCGATGTAGAAAATATTATCGTAGTTGATTTTTCCCTCCTGCTGCACCACCAATTCCTGGTACTTTCCAAAAACTTTCAGGTCAGTATCATTAGGAATCGGCCAAGATTCATCTCCGGAGGCTTTGCGAAGCTTCTCCCAAAATGCCCGGTCTGAAAAATCATGCTTCCCGGATTTATTAATTGGAAGCAAGGCAAGGATTCCCGGGAAATTGACAAATACGCTAAGCAGCTCTTTGGATGAATTGGTGATGTCGATTTTTGCCAAAAGCTTGATGATTCCGTCCTTGCCAAAAAGTACATAAGGAATCCGGTAAGAACCTCCCAATGGTGAACCCAGAAACAAAATCCTGAAACCAGAAATGGCATTCAGGCGAAGATACGTCTCGGGATGATAAAGCATAAAATCCCGAACCAAAACTCCTCCCATGCTATGGCCTACCATTTTGATTGGCTGGCCGACTTTCAGGAGTTCCACCATTTTCCTGTTCAACAATTCGGCATTTTTCTCCATACTGATCCTCCAGTCAAAAGGAAATGCTACTACATCGTAGTTTTTGCTCAGGTACTCCCCCAAGTTTTTGTAAGAAGTTTTGATCAGCGAATCAGCATCAACACCATCTTCATCCGATGGACGGAGATGTTTCAAATCGCCCAAAAGAAACCTACCGTAATTGATCCAAAGGAGATCTTTGGAGTCTTTCAGATTGGAACCCATGATTCCTGGAAGTAAAACCAGAATTGGCTTTTTACCAGTAACCTCTGTTCCTGTGTATCTTCCTCCTTCCAGAACGAGACCTCCTCTTTCTCCCGAACGAAGGAAGGTGATGCCGTCAGTTCTGTTTTGGCCTATAAAATCCTCTGTCTTACCCAGTAATCCTGAAAGAATTGTCTTTCTGACAATCGGAGTTTTGAAGTATTTGATATGGTCGATTTTGCCGCTTTGCTCCATGTAGATATACACATTGCCCTTCATTCTTTTGGCACCAAACTCCATACTCGCTGTGTCTACTACCAGGTCATTTTTTCCCAGATAAAAGAACTTGCCAACGAGCACCACCAAACTTTTGAAAGAGAGACTTAACTCACTGCTGCCAGCCACAACAATCAGATGTGATTTGATCTCCATTTGGGTCCCCTGATAATTAAGGACTTTGATAAATGGCGATTCCGGATTCATGGACTCAAGGCCGGGAAGGACAGAGACATCGTCTTTGGTTTCAATAGTTGCCAAAACCAATTCTTTGAAAGCAATGAAAACCGGATTGGTTACACTGCCAATGCTAACACCCAAAAGATTGATAATCACATTGAGAAGCATGTCCATCCGCTTGGATGCCAGAGTTGTACCGTTGGCGGGACAGGCTACCCGAACCACTCTCTCTACATTGATCTTCTTGTTTCGGAGCTCTCCAGCAATATCTTCAATAGTTTTCAGGTCTCCCGTGCGTTCGCTTTTTTTCAAAACGGCCTTTTCTTCCTCCCCAAAACCTTCAGAATAAGAAGCAAATCTGGCTAACACATCGGCCACCAATCCACCTCGGGAGTGAGTCAGGAGGTCCAAGGTAATTCCATCAGGAAGGCTTTTTATCGCTGCAAAGACATTTTCCAACGGACTGCAAGTCAAAGTTCGATGCTGCAACGCAAGGATATTCTTTTCCCCATAGCCGTTGACCATCTCATTCCATTCTTCGGAACCTTTCATTTCTACAAAAGATCCCAAAGTCGAAGAGCCTGTTCCGTGGACCAGTAATAAATATTTTCCTTTTGGATCAATCTTAGAAACATCTGCTAACGCTAAATCGAATTCTCTGGAAACAGTAAGCACTACTGCAGCTCCTTCTTTTTCAAAACTCTGATTTGCATACTTGAGCGCAGCGTTTTCAGCTTTAGTTGCGAGTTGGCGGATGCCTGGGCGGATGACCTGATTTTTTGCAAAAACCTTTGCTGCCTTGATTGCAACTTTTTGGACCAAACTGCGATCCTGCTCATCTGTCTCGATATCTCCTGAAAGGTAAATCTCGTCCCCGTCCCCGCCGCGCTTCAGTTCTTTGGCAAAAATCTGCCTGACCGAATCAGAATCACCCAACCAAAACGAATTGTCCTCAAAGTCAAGTTCTAAAATCTCCCCTTCTTTGAGCTCAACTAATTGCTCGGGGACATCGCTGCGGGTGGAACTTTCGACAGTAAAAGTCTTCTGAATGTTATAATATCCCATCGCCTGATCTTCGGCTTGAGAGATTTCTTTGGGCAACTCCTGACCTCTTAATTTGATTTTGAATGTCGGCATGATTTAAAAGATTTTTAAAAAGGGTGGAAAAATCTCCGACCTGCCAGCCAATTAAAAATGACCTGAACTAACATGATCGCAGCTATGTGAAAGATTCACAAGTAATTAAAGCTAAAAAGTAATTTGCTTTGATGCAAAAAAATCCTTCGATCGGATTTCCACCGAATTAGAGAACCTTTAAAACAAGCCGTAGCGGGAATTTGAGCTAAAAAAGGGTTCAGGTTTTCAGCTGAATTAGTATTCTCCCAAGGCCAATTTTTATTACCTCAACATACCAAATCCCCAGTCATTTCCTTCATCACCTCTGATGTGATTTGGAAGGATTTCAACCTTGCTTCATGATCGTAAATGTTGGTTGTGATCATCAGTTCATTGATGCCTGTCAACTTGATTAATTCTTCCAATCCAGCTGCCACCGTTTCTTTCGAACCTATAAAAGTTACTGCCATCATATTGTGGATGGCTGATGCTTCCTGTTCTGTCCAGATTTTGCTCATATCAGAGACCGGAGGCATGAGAGGATAAGATTTACCCCGGATAATTCCCAAAGCCATTTGATAGAAAGAAGTAGCAAGAACATGTCCTTCCTGATCCGTATCTGCAGCAATCACATTGACACAGGACATTACATAAGGCCCTTTTAATTGATCGGATGGCTTGAAGTGGGTCTGATAATATTTGACAGCCTGAAGAAAATAAGTCGGGGCAAAATGACTTGCAAAGACATAGGGAAGACCTTTTTCCGCAGCTAAAACCGCACTGCTCATACTCGAGCCCAGAAGGTACATGGGTACTTCAAGTCCTTCAGCAGGAAATGCCCTAACCTCAGAACGGGAATTATCCTGGGAAAAATAAAGTTGCAAATCTTCCAGATCCTGCGGAAAATCATTCACTGATTCCATCCGGCCTCGACGAAGAGCTGAGGCAGTTTTTTGGTCAGTTCCAGGCGCTCTTCCCAATCCCAAATCGATTCTGTTGGGATAGAGGGTTTCCAAAGTTCCGATTTGCTCGGCGACCATCAGAGGACTATGATTGGGAAGCATGATTCCTCCCGAACCTAAGCGGATTTTCTTGGTTCCCCCGGCGATGTATCCCATGAGAATAATCGGAGCTGAACTTCCTACGCTTGACATATTGTGGTGCTCCGCCAGCCAAAATCGCTTATAACCCCAATCCTCGGCTCGCTGCGCCAGATCCAGACTTCTTCGGTAAGCATCGGCCGCATCCGAGTTTTTTCTGATAATGGCTAAATCCAAAATGGAATAAGGAAATATATCTTTCATAGGTATAGGCTATTTTACTGACTTATTTCAACTCAGATTTTTCAAAAATCGTTCGATGAAAACCATCAACAGGTTCTCTTCTGCAAGAAAAAAGGAGGCTTAAACCTCCTTTCAATTTTTCAATCTTTCAAATACACCCGACTCGAATTTCCGCTTAGTTTTAGTTTACCTGATGCAAACTCCCCTCCTCCCAAACTGAAAATCGATTCTTCAAATCCATCCGGTAAATAAATCTCAACTTCTTCTTTTCCGACATTGTGCACCACGAATATTTCCTGCTTACCTGAGTTTCTGAAATAAGCCATCACAGTTTTTGGATATTTTTCCGTGGGCAATTCCATCGTTCCGATTGCTAAAGCAGGATAAGAATTCCTGATGGCAATGAGTTTTTTGTAATGATTGAAATAGCTGTTAGGATCGCCTGTTTGCTTTGCTAGCGGCGTCACAGTTTTATCAGTGCTGTATTTGGGCTTAATCCAGGAAGTTCTCCCTTTGTCTTTCGCCTTTTCATCCCAAAGAAAAGGCTCACGGATATTCTCATCTGGCTTCAATCCCAGCATTCCGATTTCCTCACCGTAATAGATATAAGGTGCACCAGGCATAGTCATGAGAATCAAACTTGCCTGTTTGTATTTGGCAGGATCTGAACCTAGCTCATTGAGCAATCGAGGCTGATCATGATTGGAAGAGAAAGTTGCATCGATGAAAGTTGGCGTGATTCCTTGGTAGAAGTCAATTATCCCCTTTTGTTTGGTGGCCAAAAGCATTCCGTCTTCTTTATTCAACGCATCCAATAAGGTGTAATGAAAGTCGAAGTTGAAAAGTGCAGGTAATCCCGGCAGATAAGGCGCTACTGTTTCTTTCTTGTCATACACTTCCCCTACCAGATAGACATCCGGCTTTACAGCTTCCATTTTCGCGCGGAATTCCTTCCAGAAAGCATGGTTATCAAGTGGTCGATCATCCGGGAAAATATGCTTTGCAGCATCCAATCTGAAGCCATCCACTCCCACTTCTTCCAGCCAAAATCTGCCTATGTCGTAGATTTCTTCTCTTAATTTCTGATTATCAAAATTCAGATCGGGCATTCCTCCCCAGAAAAAACCGTAATAAAAATCCTCGCCGTTTCCGGGATCGTGCCATTGACGGATATTATCCGAATCGAGGGTAATTGTTTTCTTGTTAAGAAAATCAGCTATCGTGTCTTTTTGAGCCCAGACATAATAATCTCTGTATGGATTATCCCGACCGGATTTGGATTCCAGAAACCAGGGATGCTGGTTACTGGTATGATTGATAATCAGATCAATGACTACTTTGATATCCCGCTTGTGTGCCTCTTCAAGTAAACGCTTGAAATCCTCCATCGTCCCGTAGTCCGGATGGATTGCCCGGTAATCGGTCACATCATATTTATGATAAGTCGGCGAAGGCATGATCGGCATAAACCAGATGGCATTGGCCCCCAATTCCTTCACATAGTCCAGCTTTTCAGTGACTCCATTCAAATCCCCGATCCCATCTCCGTTTGAATCATTGAAAGATTGGACAAAAATCTCATACGTCACTCCCGCTTTTGGCCAGTAGTTTTTGACTTCAGGAGCTTCTTTTTTTTCGCATGCGCTGAAAATCGCAATGCCTGCGACCAAGACTGATAATTGGGCTTTTCTCATTTTGGGTTTGGGGTGAAAAAGAAAAAGTCACTTCTCAGAGTGACTTTTTCAATGTATTGAGAGCTTTGTTTTAATTTCTATTCACTGCATTAAGCATATCGAAAGCCAGCTCAAGTCTCTTCACAAAGTTCTCTTCACCTTTGCGAAGCCATGCTCTTGGATCGTAATATTTCTTATTTGGACTATCAGCACCTTCAGGATTACCCAGTTGGCTTTGAAGATATCCTTCATTTTTCTTGTAGTACATCAGAATACCTTCCCAGAATGCCCATTGCATATCTGTATCGATATTCATCTTGATAGAACCGTAGCTGTTTGCTTCGCGAATTTCTTCAACCGAAGAACCTGATCCACCGTGAAACACAAAGTTCAAAGGCTTGCCTGTTGTTCCGTATTTCTCATTGATGAAGTCCTGGGAGTTTTTCAAAATCACCGGCTTCAAGCTTACGTTTCCCGGCTTATAGACACCATGAACGTTTCCAAAAGCTGCAGCGATCGTAAACAAATCACCGATTTCCTTCAAATGCTCATAAGCATAAGCTACCTCTGAAGGCTGAGTGTACAATTTTGAAGAATCGATGTCGCTATTATCCACGCCATCTTCTTCTCCGCCCGTTACTCCCAACTCGATTTCAATTGCCATGTCCAGCTTATTGAATTCGGTGAAGTATTTACAAGAGATTTCAACGTTTTCCTCCAAAGGCTCTTCAGAAAGATCCAGCATGTGGGAACTGAAAAGTGGTCTTTTGTAGGCTGCATGATATGCTTTTCCAGCTCCCAACAAACCGTCGATCCATGGAAGCAATTTTTTCGCTGCGTGATCAGTATGCAAGATCACAGGAACCCCATAGGCTTCTGCCATTTGGTGAACGTGGTGTGCACCCGAGATACCACCTGCGATGCTTCCTTGCTGCTTATCATTTGCGAGGCCTTTTCCTGCAAAAAATTGAGCACCACCATTCGAAAACTGAATGATTACAGGAGAATTAACTTTCTTAGCTGTCTCCATCACCGCATTCACGGTATTTGTGTTGATGACGTTTACAGCCGGCATAGCGAACTCACTCTCTTTTGCATAAGCATAGAGGTCTCTGAGTTCCTCACCATATTTTACTCCAGGTTTAAATTTCATGTCTGAGTTAGGTTTGGTTATTCTTTTAAGAAGCGCTTGCGAAGCACTCGTTTGTGATCGTAAGCTTCAAAGATATAAATCCCTGCCTTAATATTGGTTACATCCAATTCTAAAATCTTGGTCCCTGAAGCGGAAGGACCTTCAAACAAGACCCTTCCTGCCATGTCTGCTATCCTGAATTTTGCTCCGCTCATTTCGGCAGGAAGCTCAATCATCAAACTTGTTTTTGTCGGTACAGGATATATTCGGATCTCGCTTTCTGGAAAAATTTCCTGCGGAATGGCGGTTACAAAATCCTCCTGCACGATACCCGATTCCGGTTTGGGAAGTGGCTTGCTTGTGAACAGCAAAAACTCGCTTGACCGAAGGTTGAAATTGGCCGTGGTTCCGGAGAGAATCAATTCCTCTCCGGTAAAATAATTATACCATTTTCCAGCCTTTGGAAAGCTCAGGGAAATATTTCCAACACTGGACAAACCGAAATTACCATGAATTACCACATCCATATCCGGATGCTCCAGCGTAATCGTTTTCACAGAGCTTTCCAGGGAAATGGTAGTTTTTGCCGGCTTATTGAACGCTATATGCTCGTCTTTCAATCCAATCATTTCCTGATACAACTTAAAAAGACGCATCCGCTCAGGGTCGTTCAGATACTGCCATTTGGTGGGTTTAATCGCCAGTCGATCGTTGTTTAGCTCGACATCGTAACCGAATTCACCAAACTGCCAGATCATTTTTGGTCCGGGAATCCCCATGTAAAATGCCGTCAGAAGTTGATTTCTATTCACGGCATTTTCCAGTTGCTTGAGGTTAATCGGCGAAATCGCTCCGAAACTCAGCGTCTCCCACATGACCCGTTCTTCGTCGTGACTTTCCTGATAGGAAATCAGGTTTGGATTTTTCCATCCGCGCGTGCCATAATAAGCCCAATCGAAGTTTTTGTTTTGGCCTTTGGCCATTTCGCGGAAATCAAAATTCATATTTCCCCAAAACATCAGCCCGTAATCTGCTAATTCTTTCTCCTCAGAATTATCCGACAAATGCTCCAAAATCACATAGGAATCTGGATGACTTGCCTTGATCCGATCGTAAATATGTTTCCAGATTTTGATTCGGCTTGGATCGTATTGACTCCAGGTTCCGACGTTTGTGCCTGATTCTACTTGCGTAAAACCTTTGCTCAGGTCAAATCTGAATCCATCGACTTTGTATTCAGTCAACCAATAATTATTCACCGAATCGACAAAAGCTTGTGTGTATTTGCTCTCATGATTGAAGTCATATCCGACATTGAAAGGATGCTTTGCCACTCGGTTGAACCAGGGATTATCAGGAGTCGGGGCTCCAAATTCAGCATCGTTGAAAAGCCTCACCATCGGATTTTGACCAAAAGCATGGTTGAGAACCATGTCTAGGATGATTACGATTCCTTTGCCATGCGCTTCGTCAATGAGTCGCTTCAGGTCATTTTTTGTTCCGTAATATTTGTCTGGTGCAAAGAAGAAAGAAGGATTATAGCCCCAAGAAAGATTGCCTTCAAATTCTCCGACAGGCATGAGTTCTATCGCATTGACCCCCAGCTCTTTCAAATAATCCAATCGATTAATGACAGCCTGATAGGTTCTCTTATCATCAAAATCCCGAACCAGTAACTCATACACGACCAATTCTTCCGGCTTTGGCTTTTCGTAAGCGATATTTTTCCAGATGTAAGAATCCTGACCCGTCTGAAGGTAAGTCGCCTGATAGGAAGTTTTTCCGCTTGGATAGGGCTTCAATCCAGGGTAGCGATTTTGGGCAATAATCTCCTGATCCGAATCAGGGTCTGAGGTTTTGTCCGCGTAAGGATCCCCTATTCGAATAGATCCATCTACCAGGTATTGGAAAATGTATTCCTGCTTGGGAACCAGATTTGAAATTCTGAGCCAAAAAATATCTCCATCCGGAGTTCTTTTCATCTGATAATCCGGTAAAACTTCCCAATCATTGAAATCTCCGATGACATGAGCCAGTTTTTTGCCAGGTGCTTGCAAAGCCAAAATAACCTCTGTTTCAGATATGTAATTGATTCCAAGCTTGGCGCCAGCCGGTAAAGATGCTGTAGTCGAAGGATTGAAAATCTCAATATCAACGGTCTCAGAATCTTCGTTTGATCCGCTTTTCGCTTTGGCCACCAACTTGAAATTGCCAGCCTGAGTGGCGGAGAAGGTATAATCTAAGGTTTCCACACCAGTCGCTTTCTTAACTTCAATTCCGTCGAGCTCAAATGAAATGTCGGAAACTGTTGAAGCCGATGCTTTAAAATCGAACGACTCCCCTATCTCAAGTGAAACAGAAGAGCTCAGCGGAGAGGTAAAGGAAACCTGAAACCCTTGGGCCAAGTCCACAAAAAAATCTCCGTTTGCAGCGGATTTTCCTTCTTTTGTTCCGTTCCCATTTCTAAAAACAATACCCAATCGAAAAATAGTCAGCCCGTTCGGATTGGCAAAAAACTCATTTGGCACCAATTCGAAACTGTAAATATTCGGCTGACCAGCAACCTTGGTCATTTTTGCTTTGGGATCGACAGTCGCCCAGGTAAACGGAACGATCGACCATGAATTGGAAGAAGCACTTTCCGTTACCGCACCGATATGGATGTAGACATCACAATTGCAGTCTTTGAGACCAGAAGTCCCTTTGGAAGCATCGTAAATTATTTTGACAGAACTGGACGCCAGAGCGATCGCAGGTTCAGTTGTGACTTGGCCAAAAACAGCTGATATCGCGGCAAAAAAAAGAGGTATTAATAAAAAGGAAAATCTGGTTTTCATAGTAAATGTATTGAGCCCATCTTCTTTTCGAAAAGAAAGAAGCAAGGAATCAGGAAGTAGTGTACTTAAATCAAATTGATTTTGATCGAGCTTATTTTTTCAAAGAAATTCATTGGCTAAGACTTGGCTACCACTCATCTGAAATCTGTCAAATATTATCGAAACGAGACTTCT
>JBILPR010000223.1:0-7239 GCA_044373795.1 Algoriphagus sp.
TCCGCCCTGCCTTACCAACTGATGCAGGTCAAAATCTCCACGGTAATGAAAAACACCCCCTTCTTTTTTGGTCCAGTACTTTTTAAAATTAAAAGAAATATTATGGGGTCATTTTACCTTCTTACATCCTCTTTGTTTTAGAAGTTTGAGTAAACCCAGAATATCTATGCACCCTAATCCAGAATTTCTAAATAATGAACATAATAATATTTATCCCTTGGGGCATTCTGAATCTATCAAAGTTTATGAAGAGAAATCCGATTTGGATATCTGGAATGCCTTCAATAAGGGGGATGAAAATGCATTCAATTATATCTACAGGATGTATGTGAAAGTATTATTTAAATACGGTTGCCAAATGTGTAAGGACCAAAACCATATTCAAGATTGTATCCAGAATATTTTTATAGATCTGCGGCGAAAAAGGGGGAATCTCAGCGAGGTTCAAACCATCAAGGCCTATCTGTTTAAAATCCTTTATCGGGAGCTGATCAGAAAGACTAATAAAAGCAAAGAAACTGTCACACCAAGTCCTGAAAAAATTAATCAATATTTCTCCATTGAATTTTCGCACGAGACAAAAATCATCCAGCTTGAAAATCAGGAAGAGAATAGCTATCGGGTCCAAACTGCCTTGAATAAACTCACCTGCAGACAGCGACAGGCTATTTTGATGCTCTATGAAGAGGGGATGACCTATAAAGAAATCTCCGTGGCTATGGATTTAAATGAGGTGAAATCAGCCAGGAAAGTAATTTACCGGGCTTTGACCTCCTTAAAATCATTACTCAATAAGAATTAAAAGAACCATAAAATCAATTTAGTATCCATCACTTTTTAGAATACATCACTTCCATGAAATATCAAGATTACGATATAGCCAATTTTATTACGAATGAGTTTTTCATCCAGTGGATAAAAAACCCAAATGAAAACAACTGTCATTTTTGGGAAAAATGGATGGAGCAGCATCCGGAAAAAAGGGCTTTGGTGAATGAAGCTGCTAATTTGATCCGCTCGGTCCAATATGCCCATAGTCCAGAATTTACCGACAGGATGTATGTGGAGGCTTTTGAACAGATCCTAAGGGCTGACACTGAATTTCTTCAGGTAAAACCAACAACCGCCGCTACCAAAACTCCTACCCAAAAAGGGAATTTCTTCGCGTTTTTCCCAATAAGAAAGACTGCAGCCTCCCTATTGGTTTTGTTTTTTCTATATGCGCAATATGAGGCGTTTCGATATAATCCCGATCCTGTTAAAGAACCCGAAATCCCCATAATTACCCGATCAAATCCTGCCGGGCAGAGATCCATTATAGATCTTCCGGACGGTACCAAAATCCATCTGAATTCAGAAAGTGAAATCGAGTTTCCCCAGGAATTTTCAGCTGATATCCGGCTGGTAAGTTTGAAAGGGGAAGCATTTTTTGAAGTGCAAAAAGAGAACAGACCATTTCTGGTCGAAAGCGGAAATACCAAAATCCGAGTATTGGGTACTTCCTTCAATGTCAAACAAAAAACCAATGAGCCGCTTTATGTGGCCTTGGTTACAGGCAAAGTTCGAGTCAATGCCAAAAATGGAGATCAGGTGACCTTAAATCCTGATGAAATGCTTGTCATGGAAGAAGGTGGGAAGTTTTACAAAACAAGTTTCGATCCCTTGGGCGTGACAGGCTGGAAAGACAATAACCTGGTATTCAAAAATACCATTTTTCCAGAGGTCATCGATAAGCTGGAACTTTGGTATGGTGTCAAAATATCCGTCGAAGGATATTTTGATCCGAAATGGACGTATTCGGGAGTCTATGAAGACGAGATGTTAGAAAATGTGCTTCGGGGGATTTGTATGACCTCCGGGATGACCTACGAAATTGATAAAAAACAAATAACCATAACCAACCCAAAATGATATGAAAAACCTAGCCATCAATACCAGCTAACAAAGAAGGCAGGAACTGTTCTTGGCCGAACAGGCTCCTGCCCGTATGAATGCCTCTTTCAAATTGGAATCGGGAGGAGGCATTAGTCCAAGTATTCAACACTTAAACCACTACAACTTATGAAAAATAATTTACGAAGACAACTGATTATGCTGTCAAAACGATTAATGTATGCTTTCCTGTTCCAGCTTTTCCTGTGCACGGTCCTTCTGGCCAGCACCGGAAAAGCGCAGCACAAAAGCATCAAGGAAGTGAAGGTTTCCTTGAATTTAATGGAACAATCACTGGACCATCTTTTCAAACAGGTGGAATCCAAATCGGATTTCAAATTCACCTATACAGATAATTTGGTTGACCTAAAACAACCCATCACGGTAGTTGAAAATAACAAATCCCTCTATGATGTTTTGGTAGCGATTTCCATGCAGACCAAACTGAATTTCGTGCAGGTCAATGAAAATATCCATGTGAAAGCTAGAACAGGAAATTCAGAAGATAAAGCCGTTAAGGTCATCCTGAAAGCCGATATTAATGTTAGAGGGGTAGTGAAAGATAAGTCCGGGGAACCCTTTCCGGGAGTAACGGTTTTGGTTAAGGGAACTACAACTGGTGCTGCCACAGGATTGGACGGAAGTTACGCATTAACTGCACCGGAGGGAGCTACTTTAGTTTTTTCGTTTATAGGATTTGAAACCCAGGAAATCAGTATTGGAAATCAGTCTACAATTGATGTGACTTTAAACGAAGATGAAACATCTTTGTCGGAGGTGGTAGTGGTTGGATACGGAACGCAGCTTGAAAGGGAGGTAACTGGTTCAGTGGCTACGTTTGAGGCGAAACAACTTCAAGATCTGCCAGTCGGTCAATTTACCCAAAAACTTCAAGGTAGACTGGCTGGAGTTCAAATCAGTCAGGCAACGGGTACCCCTGGTGGTGGTATGGCGATAAGAATAAGAGGTGCTGCCTCTATAAACGCCGGAAACAATCCCCTGTTTGTGGTTGATGGTTTTCCGATTGTGGGAGATATTAATAATATTAACCCAAATGAAATCGAAAGCTTCTCAGTCCTAAAAGGTGCTTCTGCTGCCGCCTTATATGGATCTCGCGCCGCAAACGGTGTGGTTCTTATTACAACCAAACAGGCTAAATCGGGCCAAAATTCGGTCGAGCTCAATGTGATCAAAGGCTTCACTCAGGTCCCAGAAAGGGGCAAGTACAAGTTGATGAATGCAAAGGAGTTTCTTGCTGACAGAAAGGCGATATATGAAGATAAAATCAAATATGAAGGATTTACCGGTGGGATTCCAGCGCTCTACCAAAATCCGGAATCTTGGACCGGACCGGACACGGATTGGTACGAAGAATTGCTTCAGGGAGGCACTCAAGACTCCTACAATCTGTCATTTTTATCAAGCAAAGACAATTTTAGCTCGGCTACCACACTAGGATATTTTGAAGAAAAAGGTGTTGTTCTCAATACAGGCTTCAATCGCTTTTCCTTCCGGACCAACAATGAATACAAGATAAACGAAAATATGCGGGTAGGAGTAAACGTAGCGCCAACCTACCAAACCAGTAAAAATCAGGCAACTGACGGATACTATGAAGTATTGTATGCAGCTATAATCACGCCTCCTATCTTTTCGCCTGATGATGTAGACGCAAACGGCAATCAAAAGGTTAGTTTTACCGGACCAGGCTTGTTTACGTTCCCGAACTGGAAGAAAACAGTGTTGGAGACCGAGAACAAAACAGTAAACTTACGTCTTTTGACAAATGCGTATTTTGAAGCAAATTTTCTCTCCAACTTTACCTTCAAAAGTTCTGTTGCTGTGGATCTAGGTGCAAGGAGGAACAAAGTATTCAACTCCTCAACAACTGGTGGGATTTTTTCCCCTCCTCCCAAGCCAGCCACAGGTTCGTATAGTACCCAAACTTATGACTCTTGGCTAACCGAAAATACCCTGAACTATAAGAAAACATTCAAAGACCATTCTTTGGACGTAATTGTGGGATATTCAGCTCAGAAGTATAGCACTGAAAACAATTCGCTGACGGGAACAAATTATGCCGACGATCAAGTATCTTGGATCGATGCGGCTGCTACTAGATATGGAAGTAACAACATTTCTGAATGGTCCCTACTTTCCGGGTTCAGCAGACTTAACTATAATTTTAAAGGAAAATATTTGTTGTCCGTATCCGCAAGAAGAGACGGGTCTTCCCGTTTTGGTGCGGAAAATAAATGGGGAAACTTCCCTGCGGTGTCAGCGGGATGGATATTGTCTGACGAGGGTTTCGCAAAAAATTGGTCAATTGTAAATTTCTTGAAACTAAGGGCAGAATATGGTTCTGCTGGTAATTTCAACATCGGTAACTACAGTCAATTTGGCAACATTGCCTCTACAAATTATGTGTTTAACAATTCACTGGTACAGGGAAGAAGCCCCATAACTCTTGGTAATTCGTTTCTGACTTGGGAAACAACAGTTGGATACGATCTGGGAATTGACATCGGTTTACTCGATGACCGGATTTCATTGGTGTTGGACTTTTACGACAAGAGCACCAAAAACATGCTCTATCAGGTAGACATACCCACTGGTGCAGGCTTTTCAAATATTCAGGACAACATTGGAGAATTTCATTTTTGGGGATATGAGTTCGGAGTAAATGCACGTGTAATCCAAAAAGATTTATTCACTTGGAATTCAGACTTCAATATTTCCTTTAACAGAAACAAAGTTATACAGTTGGGAACCAACAATGTACCCCTCGGAGGAATAGGAGATTATTCTAGTACTATTTGGAAAACTGAGGTTGGGTATCCCATCGGTCAGTTTTACGGATATGTTTTCGACGGAATATACAAAACCCAGGAGGAGTTTAATTCACAACCCAAGCATGTTACCTCCCGCCTTGGAACCATTCGGTTTAAAGATATCAATGGAGATGGGAAAATCACTGCCGATGACAAAACCTATATTGGCAACCCTAATCCGAAATTCTTTTTTGGATTTAACAACAGTTTCACCTATCGAAATTTTGACATGAGTATCAGTATGGCTGGTTCCTATGGCGGAAAGATGTACTATTCTATTTCAGAATGGTCCGAAACGTTGGAGGGGATCTTTAATGTAGAAAAATATATGGTAGATCGATGGAGATCCGTTGAAAATCCTGGCAAGGGAATAATAGGTAGGTCCCTTTCAGGAACTACTGCTTTTCCTAGGTCCACCCAAGATAGACTTGCGCTGGATGCGTCGCATTTGACTATTAAAAATATATCGATCGGATATAGACTGCCTCAAATCAACAAGTACCTAAAATCTGCAAGAATATTTGCGAGTATCCAGCAAGCGTTGGTGCTAACCAAATATGCGGGACCTAATCCTGAGGCAAGCTGGCAGGGCTTAAATGGTTTACGTGAAGGGGTCGATGTCAGCCCATATCCCATGCCGCGTACGTATGCTTTGGGTGTAAATTTTAATTTTTAATCAGTTAACGTTAATAAAATGAAAAATATACTAATCATTCTCATAGCGGTCATCATTACTTCTTGTTCTGAAGATTTCTTGGATATTGCTCCGAAAAGTTCAATTACTTCTGGAAATTTTTACGTCACCGAAGCACATTTTAGTCAAGCCTTAGTAGGCGCATATGCAGCCTTAAGACCAGCAATGGCAAACTCTTCCTCCTGGGTCATGGGTGAAATGAGGTCGGATAACACTCATTTGGAATTTAACATAACCAACAGGGGGGGTCTTTATGTAGAAAGAGAGTATGCGGATTTCTTTATGGATGAAGCCATTAGTGGCACAGTGGCGGAGAAATATAATTCCTGTTATGGTGCAATTGGAAGGGTCAATCAGATCCTTGAATTGGTCCCGCTAAGCTCCTTGAGTCAACAGTCTAAGGATAGAATTCAGGGTGAGGCAAGTTTCTTACGGGCGCTGTTATATTTCGAATTAGTTAGGTATTTTGGAGGTGTTTCTTTGTATCTCAACCCGGTTAAGGGTGTAGATGATGCATATCTTCCAAGATCCACAGTCAACGAAGTATATCAGGTAATTATTAGTGACCTAAATCTTGCCATCGATAAATTAAATGGGCCTACTTTTCCTCAAAATGGGCAAGCAAACGACGGTTCGGCTAGGATGTTACTTGCAAATGTTTATTTGACTTTAAAGGATTACCCAAAAGCTGAGGTTGAGCTAAAGCAAGTGTTAGGAATGGGATATTCTTTATTGAAAAATTATGAAAATTTATACCAATTGAACAACAAGAACAGTGTTGAACACATTTTTTCGATTCAATACCAGCAAGGTAATCAAGGGCAGCAAAGTAATTTTCTCTATAGTTTCCTTCCCTTATCAGCAGATGTCAGTTTGATCACGAAATTCCCATCTGCAAATACTCAGGGGGGAGGATGGAATACGCCAACCTTTGAAATGATGGAAGCCTACGAAGTTGGTGATTTAAGGTTGGAGGCTTCTATTGGCATTGTAGAAGGGACGGGGCAGATCGGTAATCTGTTTATTGAAAAATTTAGGAGTCCTGTTAATTTTACAGCTACTCCTGGTAAGCGGACATATCTATTTGTTAAGAAATACCTAACTGCGCATTCTCTAGTTCAGAATACGGATGATAATTTCCCCATCTATAGGTTTGCAGAATCACTACTTTCCTTAGCGGAAGTATTGAACGAGCAAGGAAAGTCTTCCGAATCACTTGGCTATTTGAATCAAGTTAGGGTTAGAGCTGGCTTGAAGCCAATTACTGAGACCAATCAGAATCTTTTAAGAGAGATTATTGCCAAAGAAAGACGTGTTGAATTGGCTTTTGAAAATAAAAGATGGTTGGATTTGGTAAGAACTGGAAAAGCTATTGATGTCATGAATTTGAATGGAAAATACCTCAAAAATTTTTATGCGGGGACGTCATATTTGCCAGATATAAGTTATAAAATGACTTCTGATAAGTTATTATTTCCTATTCCGCTAAGAGAGATTAAAGTAGGTAAATTGGAGCAAAACCCAGGTTACTAATTTCAAATTTTCTTCAATTAGTTAGGATATACATATTAGTTTACCTTAATCCAAATCTTCCATTGGATTAAGGTAACTAATATATTGTCTTTGGTAGATTGAAATTTTAAAATAATTATGTACAATCGATTATATCAACTGGCTCCAGTGTTTGCCTTGGCCATTTTTCTCTTCACCTCTTGTAAGAAAAGCGAAGAAATCGGCACTCAGACAGTAGAAATCCCTGATCAGGTTAGTTATAACTTCCAT
>JBILPR010000224.1:0-7218 GCA_044373795.1 Algoriphagus sp.
GTAATCAATCCCCTCACAGCTTCCATTCCCATTCCTGGGGATATGGTGAACCAAAGGACGCTGTCTTTTTTTGCGCGCAAACTCATCGTTCCCCGTGTGATTTTGCCGGATTCCTCTTCAATCACGATTTTAGCTTTGGCATCCATGAAGCCGTACTCCGAATACACAGGAGCATAATTTTCCATTTTGCCATCACCTTCAAAGGCTATGGTTTTTTTGGCGCAGGCGGATAGGTATCCGATTGCAACCAGCATAAGAAGTCCTGAAAAAAGTCTATTCATAGTATTTGCCTTCTCTTATTTTTTGGGAAAGTTTGTCCGATGCTTCAGGGCTGCTTTCTGCTTTTTTCCAATAACTGATCGCTTCCGATTTTTTTCCTAAGTGATACAAAATATCTCCGTAATGCTCCAGCATCACACCACTTGGCTCCAATTCAAATTTAAAAGCCTGATCCATGTATTTTTTGGCTCCTTCATAATCTGCCAACTGGAAAAGTACCCAAGCATACGTATCAAGGAAAGTGCCATTGTCCGGAAATTTCTTTACTACTTTTTCAGACATGGTTTTAGCTTTTTCCAAATCCTGTTTTTCCAGAGAAAGGAAATAAGCGTAATTGTTTAGCACCTGTTCATCATTGGGATTTAGTTTCAGGGCGGACTCAAAAGCCTCAAATCCTTTTTGTTTTTCACCAAGATTGTAAAGGGAACTGCCCAGCGATCCGTAAGCGACCTGATCCAGTTGAGGGTTTTTGCCCGCATTCAGTTCCAATGCTTTCTCAAGAGAGGCGACCGCTTCCTGGTCTTTTTTGCGAGCGGATTTCACCACTCCGTCATAAAACCAGAACTCGGGACTTTCGGGAAAATTATCAACTCCAAGGATCGTGAATTTTTCAGCTTCCTCAAAATCGGCATTTTCTCCAAATGAACCTAAAATCACCTGCTCCAGTCTTTTCGGATCTTTTGGATTAAGCAACAGGGATTTTTTGAAATAACCCATTCCTGCCACCTGATCTCCTGCTTGCATCCTTCTTTCGCCCAAGGCTCCAAAAATATCCGAATTTTCGGCATTGGATTCCAGCATCAAGGCTTCCAATTGGTCCAGCAAAGCTTCTTTTTCGGGTGTTTTAATCTCACCAAGAATGGAAAGGTAAGCCTTTGCTTTGACTTCAGAATCCAGATCCGGACTGGCGAAAGCACTCAGCAAATACTTGTTTGATCCTTCAATTTCTCCTTTTTCTTTGAGCAGCGTATGCGCGGCCATCTGCAATTCTGGCTGGTTAGGGTATTTTTTGATTTCTCCCAAAACCAATTCTAGTGCCTGATCAGATCGGTTGTTATTATAGAGGATTTCGACTAGGTTCAGGACGTGATTTGCATTTCCGGGACGGGCTTCGATCAATCGTTCGCCTTCTTTGATGGCACTTCCCAAGTCATTTTTACGCAGGTAAATCCGCTGCTTTTGAACCGAAATTGGTTCCATGATCCCATAATAAACCTCAGCCCGATCCAGAACGACGAGGGCTTTCTCATATTCTCCTGCTGCCAAATAGATCGAGGCTAGGTCAAGGTTATATTGTTGATTTTTTTCTCCGTCAGCGGTTAAGCGATCTAGGATCTCAGCCGATTTGAGAGGTTGCTTTAGATTTGAATAAATCTCCGCAAGCATTAGAGCGTAGTATTTATTATCGGCGTCCAGCGTGGCTGCCTTTTCAGCATAAGGCAAAGCTTTTTCGGCTTGATTTGCCTTTACAAGTACCTCGGCTATTTTGTAGTTGATTGCCGGCTCCTCGGGAGAAAACTCTAGCGCTTTCTGAAGGTAGAAATGGCCTTTTTCGAGATCACCCAAAGCCATCAGTTTGGTTCCTTCGATAAAATACCTGCTTGCGGTCGTTTGTTTGGCTTGTTCCTTTTTCTCTTTCTTAGAAAGTTTTTCCTGCGCAAAGCCGGTGGCAAGACAGGAAAGAAGCAGGAAAATTACAGGAAGAATTCTTTTGACAATCACGTGGAAAGGGGAATGCTGCATCAGGTTACAAACATAGTGCCTTTTATGGAATAAGGCGGGAGGAAATGGAGGTTGATCGGTCTTGATTTGGCAGAAATTAAGACTTTCAAAAATGATGAACGCTGATTTTATAAAATTGATCCCAAACAGGGAAAATCAATTTTTCATATTCCGCCTGAATGGTAAATAGGCTTTCAGTTGATCCCTTTCCAAAACCAAAATGAAGCCCATAAAAACAAGAATCAGACTGTTTCGCAACAGAAAATCGACTATTGGAATTTCTGTTTTCAGATAAAAACCAAGGTAACTCAATACAAATGCAAAGACGAGATAAAAAAGGCCTTTACCCGTCTGATAGGGGATAGGGTAGTATTTCTGACCAAAGAAAAAGCAAAGAACGCTCATCACCAAATAGCAAGCTAAGGTACTCATTGCTCCACCCAAAAATCCCCAAATCGGCACCAAACCCACAATAACCACAATGCTGATCAGGGCTCCGATGAGGGTGATCCAGAAGCTGTAATTGGTTTTGTCAGTAACCTTAAACCAGATCGAAAGATTGAAATAAACGCCCAAAAGCAAGTATCCCATCAGCAAAGTGGGTACAATAAAAAGGCCTTCTGAATATCCTTCTGCTCTTAGAAACAAAGGACCGATCCAGTTCAGATTGACCGAAATCGCAATCATCAGAACCGAACAAAACAAGATAAACGCATGCATCACTTTCGAGTAAAGTTCTCTGGAGTTTTGATCAGTGGATTGTTTGAAGAAGAATGGTTCGGCGGCATATTTGAATGCCTGAATTACGAGACTCATCAGCACTGCCAGCTTAAAATTGGCACCGAAAACACCCGCTGCCGCTCTGGAACTCATCCCGGAATAAAAACTTTCCGGCAAAACGTATTCAAAAAGAAGCCTTGAGATAAGATCATTCGTCACTCCGGCCAAACCCATGAAAAGTAACGGAAGAGAATATTTCCACATCGGCCGGATCACTTCTCCTTCGAGACTGAACTTGAAAAAACCCGCTCTCCACCAGACAAACGGAATAATCAATCCATTGGCAAAGAGGTTGGCAAGCAGGATGTATTCTACTCCCCAGTAGCTCTTATAGCCCAGAAATCCCTCCGCAAGATGACCGCTATTGATCAGGTCAGGAATCAAGACGATCAGAATCAGGTTGAAAACCACATTCAGGACAATATTGATCATCTTGGCTCCTGCAAAAGCAAAAGCTCGATTTTCCAGGCGAAGCTTCGCAAAAGGAATCGCGAGAATGGCGTCAAATGATAAAATCAGGGCTGTCCATCTGAACAAATAGGCTTGGTCGGGATATTCCATCCAATCTGCCAGCCATGGCGCGAGAAGATAAAGTCCCGAACCCAAAATCAGGGTGGAAGTGATCAGCAGAGATTGAGTGTTGTGATAGACTTGCTCAGGGTCCAGATTCTTTCCGGTGGAAAATCGGAAAAATGCCGTTTCCATACCGTAGGTGAAAATGATATTCAGGAACCCAATCAGCGCATAAAGTGTGGTGAAAGCTCCCAATTCGGCCTTGCTCAGGTAGGCTGTGTAAATGATGATGAGCAAAAAATTAATGGACCTGCCCAGAATGCTGCTGAGTCCGTAAATGGCGGTTTGACCGGCTAGTTTTTTGAGGTTACTCATTCGGGTGCAAGGAGGTTACTCTCCTTTGAATGCCGGTTTTCTTTTCTCCAAAAAGGCGGAGGTTCCTTCTTTATAATCTCCTGATTTCACACATCTGGCAAAGCTGTTTGCTTCAGTTTGATAGCCGTTTTCTTCAGCCGTATAGACCGCATTGACACAATCGACAATCATGCCGATGGCCAAAGGCGCTTTGCTCATGATTTTGGCGATCAGTTCTTCTGCTTTTGCAATCGCCTCGGCTTTGGTCGGAAGTATATGATTCACCAAGCCTAGCTGCAATGCAGATGCGGCATCGATCATATCACCCGTCATCATCAGTTCATTTGCTTTGCCCCGGCCCACCAAAATTGTGAGACGTTGCGTGCCACCGTAACCGGGGATAATTCCAAGATTCACTTCCGGCTGTCCAAATTTTGCATTGGCAGTAGCAACTCTGATGTGACAAGCCATTGCCAATTCACAGCCTCCGCCAAGGGTATAGCCATTGGTGACAGCGATGACTGGTTTATGGCAGTTTTCGATCATGGAGAAAATATCTTGTCCATTTTCCGCGAATTTCCTGGCGTTGACTTCGTTAAGATTGGCTATTTCGCTAATGTCAGCACCGGCAACAAAAGCCTTTTCTCCTGATCCTGTGATAATCACTGCCTTGATCTCCTTGTTATCTATCACTTCATCAAAAATTTCCTTCAATTCCTTCAAAGTTGTTAAGTTGAGAGCGTTCATTTTGTCTTCCCTGTTGATGGTGAGATAGAGTACTCCGCCCTTTTCTTCAGTGAGGATATTTTGAAAATCTTCCATAGTAGATAAAATCAGTATCGAACAAATATACAAGCAGGGTAGTCAATCCCAAATTGAAGACTTAGAATTCTGTATATACGCAATCTTGAGACTGGTTTATTTAAACTATTGAAAATCCGGAGGAACGTTTGATTTTGGATTTCTTTGGTCATCCTGCACGTTGCCACAAGAAAATTCGCCTATTGGCAGAAAAAGGTCTGTACAGTTTTAAAAAATACTATTCGGTGAAATTCAGGCTTGTTTTAAATAAAAATTAATGGATACCATTTAAGGAATTTAGATTTTTTAAAAAACTCCCTCCGGCAATTTTTCCTACTTTTGCGGGACGCAAATTTAAACTAAACCTCTATAAATATGTCTTCCAAGAGAAAAATTACAGTGGCTTACGGCGATGGAATAGGCCCGGAAATCATGAAGGCAACCGTAGAGATTCTTGAAGCTGCCGGCGCTCAACTCGAATACGATGTAATAGAAATCGGCGAACAAGTGTACCTCAAAGGAATCAGTTCCGGTATGGAGCCAAAAGCATTTGAATCTCTTCGTGAAACCAAGGTTTTTCTCAAGTCACCCATTACAACTCCGCAAGGAGGAGGTTTTAAGTCGCTCAATGTCACGACTCGTAAGTCTTTCGGTTTATTTGCCAACGTTCGGCCGTGCAAAGCTTATTCACCTTTCATCAAAACCCATTTCCCTAAAACTGATCTGGTCATCATTCGCGAAAACGAAGAGGATCTCTACGCCGGAATCGAACACCGTCAAACCAATGAAGTTTACCAGTGTTTGAAAATCATCTCTCAGCCAGGCTCAGAGAAAATCGTCCGCTACGCTTTTGAATACGCCAAAAAATATGGCAGAAAAAAGGTGACCTGCATGACGAAAGACAACATCATGAAGCTTGCTGATGGTCTTTTTCACAAAACATTTGACGAAGTCGCAAAGGAGTATCCGGAAATCCAGACAGAACATAAAATCATTGACATCGGAACAGCTTTGATTGCCGACAGACCGGAGGTTTTTGATGTGATTGTTACGCTGAACTTATACGGTGATATCATCTCCGACGTAGCCGCTGAGGTGACAGGCTCTGTCGGTTTGGGTGGATCTGCCAATGTTGGGGAGGAAGTGGCTATGTTCGAAGCTATTCACGGTTCTGCGCCGGATATCGCAGGAATGGACCTCGCTAACCCATCAGGGTTGCTCAATGGTGCTATCATGATGTTGGTTCATATAGGACAACCTGAAGTGGCAGAAAAAATCTCCAACGCATGGATGAAAACCCTGGAAGATGGGATTCACACCGGTGACATTTATCAGGATGGAATTTCCAGCAAACGAGTTGGTACACAGGAATTTTCTCAGGCGGTTATCGATCGATTGGGCAAACTTCCTGTAAATATGATTGCGGCATCTTTTGACAAAGAAGATACCAAGCCGATGGACACCAGGCTGAGACCGCGAGCGAAAGCCAACAAGGAACTGGTAGGTGTTGATGTGTTTATCGATTGGGATCAGGAGGGCAGAGACCCGAATGTGATCGGGGAGAATCTGCGACAAGTCGAAGTCGGGGGTTTGCAAATGCACCTGATCACTAATCGTGGAGTAAAAGTATTTCCGGAAGGAATGAGAGAAACTTTCTGCACAGATCATTGGAGATGCAGGTTCAAAACTGATGACGGATCTTTAGTGACGCATGCGCAGATCCTGGAGTTGCTTAAGAAGATTCAGGACTTAGGGTTTGATTTTATTAAGACTGAGCATCTCTATACGTTTGACGGAGTGAGAGGATACTCGCTTGCACAAGGCGAGTAAACCAGTTTTCAGTCACAGTAATCAGCTCTGCGAATAAGTCACCTCGAACGAAGTGAAAGGTCTCAAAATCTGGAAAACAACATAAAGGGGAGGAGGGTAACTTTCTCCCTTTTTCTTTTCTGGGCATTTGTACTTTGTACTTGGTACATAGTACTTTGTACAACCATGCAAAAACGCGTCCTTATCATTACGTATTATTGGCCTCCAAGCGGTGGATCTGGCGTGCAGCGTTGGTTGAAGTTTGCAAAGTATTTGCCGGAGGCTGGTTGGGAACCTGTAATTTTTACGCCGGAAAATCCTGATTTTGACTTGAAGGATCAGACCCTTTTGAAAGATATTCCCAGCCAATTGGAGGTGATTAAATTTCCGATTTGGGAACCCTATCAGCTTTTTTCGAAGATAAAAGGGAAGTCCAAAACACATCCCGGAAGATTGCTGGAGCAAAAAGACAGAGGTTTTCTGGAGAAATCAGCCATATGGATGCGAGCGAATTTATTGATTCCCGATCCACGGGTTTTTTGGGTAAAACCATCGGTGAAATTCCTGACGGACTTGGTGAAAAGCGGGCAGTTTCAGGCGATCATCACGACTGGTCCGCCGCATAGTTTACATCTGATAGGGCTTGAACTGAAGCGGAAAACCGGAATCTTTTGGTTGGCGGATTTCAGAGATCCATGGTCCCAATGGGAGTTTTTGGACAGCCTCCCGATGAGTTCGATGGTACGAAGAAAGCATGAAAATCTGGAGCAATCCGTGCTCAAAACAGCCGATGTAGTCACTACGATTTCACCGACTTTCCAGCGTGATTTGAATAAAATAGCGGGAAGAGAGATCAAACTCCTGACCAATGGATACGATCCTTCCGATATTCCGCAGGACTTTTCTCAGGCTGAAAAAAAGACTGATCATTTACATTTGGTCTATTCCGGAATTATTGAT
>JBILPR010000225.1:0-7162 GCA_044373795.1 Algoriphagus sp.
TTTGTTCCATTTTGATACTCAGTCACCAGTGAGTAAACTACCGGAGCATCTTCGTATCCCGGCCCAATGACCGAATTGGAGAAATACATACGCGAACGGTATTCTCTGTCACAGGGGATGGTAGCGCAGGTATTCCTTATGAACTGCTCAGAATAGAAATAAAACCCCCTTAAGTCAAAGTTTTTATGTCCCAGCCCATTTTCTGAAGTGCCATACTTATAAACCTTGCTGTAAGACTGGGATCCATTAACGGAAGTGATTTTTTTAACTCTCAATCCGGGAACATAAGTGGTCACTCCTGCTTCGCTGTACCTATGTGGTTCAAAATCAAATTCGGTATATCCGCTTGTCGGAAAAGTAATTCGTTTCAAAACCGCGTCCTTTAAAAAGGTGGTATCTGTGGACCGATTAGCCGAACCTATTGTTATATTGCTCGGCATGGTCTGGGTATTCGGCTGGAATTGAATTGTAGTGGTAGGAATTAAAGTGGTGTTTGAAGTTTTCCCGTTGTAAAATCCAAAGTAATCCCTGGCCTTTGATGCATCAGGTCTTGCCCAGGAGACTGTGCTGGTATGATAAGAAAAGCTGTGCCTGTTGATAAATGTACCGGCCCCGTCATTTACTTCAACAGCGTCCAGACGCATGATCGCATCGGCAGTATTATTGTAATTTCTGAAAGATGTAGTCACGAAATGATAGCTCTTTACAAGCAGGTAGTTTGCGCCATCTTTTCTATACACCTCAATTCTGTCCAGTCTTTTGAGGTTTTGAGCTCCTGAAATGTCCGTTCTGTTAGATCCCAGCACGAATTTTACTTTTCCGGTCTTGAATAGAATTTCATTGATTCCAACCTGGGTGGTAGAGGAGTAGGTAGATATTTGTTGCTCTATTCCGACCGTATTCACACAGGGGAGATCGGTCTGATTATTGGTGTTACATTGATCAATGACGGAGATGTTGTATTCAAAATCTGAATTCTCCAGGGTGCCCACAGTCTGATAGGTCATGGTAATGTAATCGTCCGTATTTGGAGATCTCATTTCCTGCAGATGCCATGCGACTGTTCCCGAGGTAACTGATCCGCCGCTCTGGGAATACAGGGATTCCTGTGCAGGACTTACTCCGGACCAATTGGCCCCGAACCGATGGATTACTCCCTGATCATTTGTAATATCAAAATAGTCAATGGCATTGTATCGTTGGATTTTAATCGGTTGATAAGGAACTAGGTAAGGATTGGAACTTCCCTGCTGAAGGTAAAATTTGCCACTCATTCCGGGATAGGAATAATTGAACAGATCCGGTTCGCGATCATTTCCGTAGAGCACCGAATTTTCTTTGTAAAATAAGTTATTGCAATCACCTCCTCCGGGAACATTATAATCATTAGTTAGACCCAGAAAGCTGCTCTCGTCTGGTTTTCCCTGAATACTTCTTGAAATCTGACCCCCAGCTTGAATCGACCAACCCAAACCTACCCAACTTGCCTGGTCCGTATATTTAAATCCAGAGGCGTGATAGGTCAGAACAATTGGAATTTTCAAAGGTCCGCTCTGAATCTCAAAAATGGGTATGGAAATATCGGGCAGTCCTGTGTACAGGTTTACATTGTAATCCCCGTACTTCTCCATGGCTGCCACATTGGGAGATTTAAAGCCAGGCTTAGGAGTTAGCTTTTGAACCTGTGCACTCACTTCAGCGGGGAGTTGTGCTAAAACCTTGTTGTTTAAAGTCAAATACCCCAAAAAACTAAATAAGAATAGTATAAGAGTTTGTTTCATACAAAATGAGAAATGATGATTCTAAAGCGTAAAAAGGTTTCTGACTTATATTAATGAGGTATGTATCGATAATTGAAGTATTCATTAAAAGATCTGCAACTGCTTCTAAAGAATCCTATTGCATAATAAAAACTAGCTTAGAGGCATTGTTAACAGTGTGTGCTTTTAAACAAGGATAAGAACCCTAGTACATCTTTCTCTGGTTTTCAAGGATGTTTCCAATCAAGTAAACTGGCGGACTATTTAATCCCTTTTGAAATAAGAATTTCACCCTTTAGAAAATCGATTTGCTTCTGCTGTTCAATTAAGTATAGTGTCAGCTCCTCTACTTTTTCAAGTAATTTGATATTCATCTCCAAAAGATTCACACCCTTTTCGAGTACTGTCTTTTCAGAAGGAACATTTGGTAGATGTCCGTTTTTGGATATAAATTCTTCCACCTCAGATAAAGGCTTCAACTGGTAATCCGATTTAAAGACATAGTCCGCCCAACCAGCTGTTGTTACATTTACTTCCTTAGCACCAATTATTCCGTTCACAGCTAAGAGATATTGTGGGTTTTTGGTACCAATGCCTATGTTTCCATTTGCAGTAACTCTCATTCTTTCGACTGATATCCCTGCAGTAGTATTTGTCACTAATCTGATATTCGATCCCTCCCCTGACATCACAAGTGCATCTTTTCCTGATGCCCAAATTCCTATTGAGTTGGAATAATCAAATGAGCCAGTTGGATAATCAACTATATCCATGTGAGATGTGCCATATTGAAATCGGGATCTTTGACCGGCTAAAAAACTGATGTGCAAAGGATGTTGGGGATTAGCCAATCCAATACCTACATTCCCGGTGGAACTAATAACAAATGCATCCTTCCACGTTAAAGAATTATGTCTAGCTTGAAAATTTAGAGTAGTCAACTCCCCCGGATCAACATTAATTATCCGATGCCCAAATCCACTTCCAAAAATTGAGGTAGTCCAGCTTATTGCCTTACCTGATCCCGCAGTATTTAATTGGTCAAAATTTACAACCTGTGCTTTGGCAATAAAAGAGCAGAACGCTAAAGTCAGAAATAAGAAAGTTCTTTTCATGAGTAGTGAATAATGTTTTTAATACTCATGAAAAAGTTGATAAATAAAAAATACCCTGTGTAGGGTATTTACTTTTTCACTAAAAATGACGTGGTGGGTTTAATTAACAGAAATTTAAATCAAACAACGTTTTTTAGTATTTCAACCTAAATGAGTAAATCATCTTAAAAAAATATAACTAGTTGATTTACAGTCTATTTATTTTTTGATAAATTTTGTCTTTTTTCTTTTTTAGATAGAAACCTTGATTTCCGATATTTTATTCCACTATTCTTAAATACGCAATGTCTATTCGGGTTTGTTGAACCTGGTAGCGAACATAGATTACCTCTCCCTAAATCCATTTCTCACTTTCCTCTTATAAAACTAATTTTCATCTCTATCTCCGGTTTATATTTTTTATTTCTGGGAATTTCATAATCCTAGCTTTGGTTGGTCCTGAAGACCAATTAGAGCCAAAAAACTAGCAAAGTTTTTTGGCAAGGATTTTAGATGTGAAAACTTAGCCACAGAGCGAATCGTCGACTACGTTCTTCTGGAATCCAAGTGAAATTTCTTTTATCCTAACCAATTCAAAAGATGTAAAAACACCTGAAAAAGTCCTGAAAATCACCCTGAGCAAAACCCTAAAAATCAAAAAAAGACAGTGGTTCAACTGTCTTTTTTTGATTAATTAGTAAGAGGTTTACATATTACTTGGCTCCTTTTGAACCCTTCGAACTGTAATTAGTCGCCTTTGCAATAGCCTCCTGGCTAAAGGTTCCTTTCATCTCCACTACCATCAAATCTCCTTCATCACCACCTACAAGTACAATCAAATCGGAAATCGTATTCCCGCCTTTGGAATAAACCAATATTCCTCCCTTTCCTTCAGCTGCTTCCATCAGAAGTTCGTAGCGCTCCCGCTCCAGACCTTTTTGCAAGGATTTAAATTCAACACCACTTGAATTGGCATTATCCGGAAGTGTGAAAAAATTAAGTTTCTGGATTGACTTGGCCACAGCTGCCATATCGTCTTTGTTGAGATCAATCTTGAAGCCATCCGCAAAATTCATAAAGTTGCCACCCAATTCCATGTGGAAGAAGTCGTCGTCACCTTTGTATTTTTCGTACAGGGAAGCGACACTTTTACTTTGAGCATTTACCGAAAGGGCCAATGCCATAAGGGCAAGAGATAAAAAGAGCTTTTTCATAGAGGTAAGATTTATTTGTTGGTTTTTAAAATTTTAACTGGAAACTGTGACTGCTCACTGCGACTTCTTTTGTTTATTTTGGCCCTTTTGATCCTTTGCTTCCTTTTCCATATTGATCCATTCCCGGCATATTGGTCTTCTCTGCAAGCATATTCAGATCTTCATAAGTAAAATTCCCCTGCATGGAAAGCAGTGTAAAGCTTTTCCCGTCGCCGGAAAGCATCAGCAGTTCCCTGACAAGTCCGGATTCTTCTCTCACCATGAATTTCAGGCTCGTCCCTTTGTCCTGCACGTCCATCAGTTCTTCATACAAGTTTTTGGTGAGCGTACCCATCGCCTCCTTATAAAGTGTCATGCCGTCCACCTCTTCCGAACTCAGGATTCGAATTCCTCTGACTTTGGAAATCAAGGTTCCCAACTCCTCAGCTTCTTTATCACTTCCTGAGTTATTTTTCAAAAAGCCTCCGGCCATCTGCATCATTTTCGGTGAAATATAGACGCGGGAAAAACGGTCATCCTCCATGTACTTTGAGAAAAATCGCTGAATGGCATCTTCCTGAGCCTGTGCCCGAAAGACAAAGGCCAGCAGCAAAAGCGGGATTAGGATTAATTTTTTCATGTTACTATAAGATGTTGGACATGCTCGATTTCAAAATTTATTTCTTGGGTGTCGTTTCAAATAATTGGTTGGTCGTGTTAAGATATTTCAGGTCGTTCATCACTTCGAGTTGGTCCTGACCTTTGGAAAGGTTGGTTTGGATCAACGCAAAAGCCATCATCACTTGGTCGTATGCTTCTTTCTCGGCTTGCTTTTGCTCATAGACTCTCCAGCCGTAAAAAGAACCAGCAAGAATCGCTATCGATGCCGCCCAATTCAGCCAGGATGAGTTAAGCTTTCTGACCTTTCCCTTCGGAATGATCAAATTCTCAGGCTCCTCGTTTGCCAATCCAGCGATGCTCGAAAACATCTCCTTCTCCTCTTCATACCCTTCTGCCTTCGAAAGCAGGTTTTTGAGTTCCTGCTCCTCGGCCAGACTGGTCTCAGCATTCCAGTATTTTTCGAGTAATTCTTCTATTCTTTTCATTTGGTTGATTTCTGGTTGATCATTTTTTCGCGAATACTTTTCCTCGCACGATGCAGGTTTACTTTCACTTGCTCGAGACTGATCTCGAGATGTTCGGCTATTTCCTCGTAGCTCAATCCCTCCACTTCCCTAAGCTGAAATACTTCCTGTTGCTTGATCGGAAGCCCTTTCAGCAAATTCATCACCTTTCGGACCGAATCTTTAGTGTCCACTGATGAAAAGGTTTCTTCAAGCTGTATTTCTTCCAATCCTTCCAGACTTTCCAGCCGGTTGGACTTTCGAAAGTGCATCAGAACTTCATTTTTGAGGCTTTTCACCAGCCAGCCCGATAGATTGGGATGGGTTTTCAGCTCCTGCTCTTTTTCAAATGACTTTTCGAAGACATTCTGAAGTACATCCTCAGCCAATGCCCTATCCCTGACCCAGAGATAGGCGAGACGATAGAGTTGCCCTTTTTTTGGCCAAATGTGAACTTCAAAAAATGACTTCATTTACAGGATTGATGCGTAAGGAAAGTGAATGTTACACTTTCGTGGAAAAATTTTCAAAAAAGCCGGAAAATATTAGGAGTCGGAAATCCAGTGATTTGGATCCTAAGCGAAGCTTTCATAGCCAAACAGGCTTCGACTTGGCTCAGCCTCCGGCTAGTATGGTTTGGAGGGCGCTGGTCTAAAAACTTAAATTCAGTCCCTGAACTCCGGTTGGTGAGCCCGTCGAACCAAGCCGAAGGGAAAGGTTTTCGAAATATTATTTTGATAAGTGCAGTTAAAAATGTTCGGAAAATCCCGGCAAGGTCACTGCTCCTTCCGTCCTCCGTCTTCGGTCTTCCGTCTCATTCATCGGTCTTCCAGCCGGCTTACCAAACTTAAAATCCCCATAACAGTTCCTCATTCCCCTTGTTATTCAGATAGGATTTATGCCTTAAAACTGTAAATTGATTCTAAATTAATTCTCAAAAATAGTATGCATGCCGAGTATTTATTACTTTGCATCATGGTCAATTGGTCAATAATGGAGGAAATTCAATTTCAAAAGGGCATAAAAAAAGCCCTGATTTTCATCAGGGCTGGTGGTGATAAGTGGACTCGAACCACCGACTCACGGATTTTCAGTCCGATGCTCTACCAACTGAGCTATATCACCGTTTTTTAAAGTGATGCAAAGGTAGGTATTTGAGTATTTGAACCAAATCATTTGACAAATAAATTACTGAACAAAACCCAAACTTTACGCTAAACTCATCAATATGAGCTTTTTACCACAGATAGTATTTCTTTTAATTTTGGGTTCGGCAGGGTTTATCCTGACCAAAAGGATCAAATTTCTCCGCAGAAACATCTTTTTGGGCAAATCTGAGACGAGAAATGATCATCCGGAGGCAAGATGGAAGACCATGCTTTTGGTCGCCTTGGGTCAACAAAAAATGTTCAAGCGCATCGTGCCGGCGCTCCTTCACTTATTGATCTATGTAGGATTCATTGTGATCAATCTGGAAGTTCTTGAATTTGTCTTGGATGGAATTCTTGGAACACACCGGCTTTTTGCTCCTTTCCTTGGGGGACTTTACACGGTGGCCATGAATATGTTTGAATTCCTCGCTGTTGCAGTTCTGATTTCCTGTGTAGCTTTCCTGATTCGAAGAAACGTGATGAAAGTCGAACGCTTCACCAAGCCGGAACTAAATGGCTGGCCTGCTTTGGATGCCAATATTATCCTGATCGTGGAGATCATTTTAATGTGCGCCGTCCTGACTATGAATGCGACGGATCAGATCTTGGCAGGAAGAGGTTCCGAGCATTACATAGCTTTAGGCGGTCTGTTTTTCAGCGGATTGATCCGACCGATTTTCGAAGGAATGTCCGACGGAGCGTTGGTTTTCATTGAGCGATTTGCGTGGTGGTTTCACATCATCGGCATTTTGGCTTTCGCAGTGTATGTGACTTACTCAAAGCATCTTCATATTTTCCTTGCTTTCCCAAACACATGGTATTCGAATATGAAGCCAAAAG
>JBILPR010000226.1:0-7141 GCA_044373795.1 Algoriphagus sp.
GTATTTGGCATTAGTAAATCCAACACCACCTGCCAGCATGATTACTTTGTCGAAGCCGTATTGCTTGCCTTCTTCCTCATGTTCAAAAGTCAAAACAGATCCTGCGATCAGCGGCTGACCAAATTTATTCCCAAAATCTGAAGCTCCGTTGGAAGCTTTGATCAGGATGTCCATCGGAGTTTGGTAAAGCCAGGGACGCTCATTCAGATCATTTTCCCAGCTTCTTCCTTTTTCCGAGCGGGAATAAGAAGTCATGTAGACGGCAGTTCCCGCCAAAGGAATTGAGGCAGTTCCGCCAGCCAATCGATCGCGGATTTCTCCGCCCGCTCCGGTTGCAGCGCCGTTGAAAGGCTCCACGGTTGTGGGGAAGTTATGCGTTTCAGCTTTCAGGGAAATCACCGTGTCGATTTCACGGGTTTCGAAAAAGTCAGCCTGATGCTGGGTTTTTGGTGCGAATTGCTGGGCTTTTGGTCCGGTGACAAATGCCACGTTATCCTTGTAAGCAGAAGCGATTCGGTTGGGATGTTTCTTGGAAGTTTCTTTGATGAGTTGGAAAAGCGTCATTGGCTTTTCGGTTCCATCTATAATAAAGGTACCGTTGAAGATTTTGTGTCGGCAATGCTCGGAGTTTACCTGGCTGAATCCGAAAACCTCCGAATCCGTGAGTGGGCGACCGAGTTGGGTGGAGACGTTATTCAAATAGTCAACTTCCTCCTCGCTCAGAGCAAGACCTTCTTTTTTGTTGTAAGTGGCGATATCGGTAACAGCCTGGATTTTTTCCGGCTCCAGATGAATGTCAAAAATTTCCTGGTCCAGTCCATCGTAAGCCTTCTGCAGCATTGGGTCCAGTTGATCTCCTTCGGAAAGTGGCGAAAATTCCTCGATTCTCAGGATACCGTTGATCCCCATGTTACCCGTGATTTCCACAGCATTGGTGGACCAGGGTGTGATCATTTCTTTTCGGGGTCCTGAGAAAGTTCCTGTTACTGCATTGGTTTCCAAAGCCCTGGCTTCACCGAAAAGCCAGTTTAGCTTTTGGATGTCTTCAGGAGCAATTGGTTGAGGGGATTGAACTGCGTAAAGGAATTTTTGGGGTGATTCAAAGAAGAAAATCATGTCCTTGGCTGGTAAGATGCAAAGGTAAGGATTTGGGATTTAGATTGGAAATTGAATGATTGGTAAAATGATAGCAGTAGGAGGAAGGAAGCTGGAAGGAGGTAAGTATGGAAATGAGAAGGACCGAAGACGGGAGACGGAAGACCGAAGAAAATTCCTATCCAATATTCACCTAATCCCCAATCCCTGATTTAAAAATTCCACACTCGCCTCGATCAACCTTCCATGCCCGACAGGAAGCGAGATGGCTTTGAGATGAGGGATTTTAGTACTGAATCGCTCAAGGTTATCAGCAGTGACCATTTTGTCAAACTTCCCGGTGAAAAGAATAATTGGTGTTTTTTTAGCCCTGGCGAACTTGATGATCTTCCCGAGCGAAAGCTGAAGATTTCCGAAGACTTTCCAGGTAAGATAAACCTGGGCCCGCTTGGATCGGGTTTGCATCTGAGTTTTTACAAATTTGATCAGGCTGGTTTCTAATATTCCCACAGAATGAAGCCCATCCATGATGCCAAAAAAACGGTGAGGATTGAAAATAACGCCCTTAAAAATTGGGTGAATGTAAGTCGGATAGCTATTCAGATTGTATAGTAATCCGGTTTTGATTCCGTCTGGTGCCAGCAAAGTCAAACTCTTTACTTGCTCAGGAAAAAGCTCATACGTGAGCAGGGAGAACTTTCCACCCATGCTGTAGCCCACCAAGTGAAAATCTTTGAACCCTTCCTGAGTTGAGATCTCTTGAACAGTTTTACTCCAAATATCTTTAGTTAAAAAAACCGAACTATTATGCCAAATGCTCTTCCCATGGAAGAACAGATCAAAAAACAAAAACCGTTGTCCGGGCAGAATTGTCCTTGCAAAAGGAAGCATATCAAGATGACTTTGGCCAAAGCCATGAAAAATCAGAAATACCTCCGGTCCCTCGCCCATTTGCTCGTAAAATAACCGTCCCCAGGAAGTTTCCAGAATGCTCATCTGATTTAAAATTTTCAATTCAAATTTAGTCAATATCCCCAAGAAAAGCTTAGTGAATTATAATAGAAACAAATAAAATTTTATGGTTTGCCTTTTTAATGATATAAATGTTCTGATTATAGTTTTTAATTGAGATGAATACAAAATTAAATACCTGAAAAAAACCATGGAAACTTTGCGTGTACTGAAAGTTTCTGTAGTTTTGAATCGCCCAAAAAGAGAGAGGAAGATGAAAACAAAGATTTTGGAAATAGCGATTGAACAGTTTAGTCGATTTGGTGTCCGTACGGTTACCATGGAAGACATTGCCCGTTTGGCCGGAATATCCAAGAAAACGATTTATCAGGAGTTCAAGGATAAGAAGGATCTGGTGAAAGAGACTTTCGCTTGTGTGCTAGATGAAGATAGAGCAAGGATGCGCTATATGATCGAGCATGAGGATGGTGTCATCGAGCATTTGGTGAAAGCCTCCAAAATGTTGAGGGAACGTTTAGCTAATATGAATCCAATGGTGATTCTCGAGATCCAACGTCATTTCCCGGAAGCATGGGTTCAGTTTGAAGTCTTTAAGGAAGAATTTGTAATGAATGATTTGATAAATGTCCTGGAGAAGGGAAAAGCTCTGGGTTATTTCAGACCCGAAATTGACTCGGCAATTTTGGCCAGGCTAAGAGTAAATCAAATCTCAACCTCCTTTGATCCTTCAAACTTTGATTTGAAGGGATATGATCTTCTTGCATTGCAACTTGAAATGATGGATCATTTCCTTTATGGAATTTTTACAGAAAAAGGAAGACTAGCCTACCAACAACAAAAAGCCACACAAGAAATATAATGAGAGTAATGAAAAAAAACCTTTTAATCCTTTTCACATTTTTACTTTCCGCTACCTCGCTTTCCGCTCAGGAAGTCGTGGAGCTCAACCTTAGAGAGTCTCTGACTTATGCTTTGGAAAATAATGTGAATACCAAAAATGCCCGACTGGAAACGTTGATTTCTAAAGCGACTGTAAAGGAAACTACCGCTACCGGACTGCCTCAAATCACAGGAGCTGTAAATCTTAATTACAATCCCACTATTCCGGTTGTCTTTTTGCCAAATCAGCCGCCTTTTGGAGATCCTACCAATCCTTCGGATGTAATCCCTGCGAGATTTGGGGTTAGCTTTCAAAGCGGAGTGGCAGTAAATGTGACCCAAATGGTCCTTGATGGATCTTTCTTTGTCGGCTTGAAAGCTGCAAAAACGTATCAGGCCCTGACACAGCTGGACGTGGTAAAAGCTGAAAACGATGTGATTGAAAACGTCAAAAAAGCATTTTTTGGGGTGTTGGTAAATCAGGAGCGAATCAGACTGGCTAGTTCTAACTTATCCAGAATTGATTCTCTGCTGTCTGAAACCCAATCACTTTTCGATGCCGGTTTTTCCGAGAAAATCGATGTATCAAGAATCAAGGTTCAGAGAAATAATACCTATTCCCAGTTGGAAAGAAGTAAAACTGCATACGAAATCAGTAAGCAATTACTGAAGCTTCAAATGGGTCTTCCTCCTCAATATGATATTAACATCGCTGAAACACTCAGCGAACTCAATCCAGAAGAAGAATTGGTTGGAATGCTGACAATGGAAGGAATCAGCCGGATTGAAATTGACCAATTGAATACAAATTTGGAGTTGACCAACCTGGACTTGAAATACAATAAGTCTCAGTATTTGCCTACTATAGATGCAACGGGATTTATCCAGAGAACAGGAGCAGGAAATACCTTGCAAAACGTCTATGATCCGGCTAATTGGTTTTCCAGTTCCTTGATCGGTTTGAGAATGGAGATCCCGATTTTCGACGGACTTTCAAAAAGTGCAAGAATTCAAAAGAACCGACTTCAACTGAATCAACTGCAAAATCAAAAAATCTTCCTGGATGACAACATAGCTCTTGAAATCTACGAAGCAAGAACCAGCCTTAGAAATGATCTGAATATCCTGGAGGTACAGCGGGAAAACATGGCCCTTGCACAAGAGGTTTTCGATATGGCAAAAATCAAATACAATGAAGGTGTGGGATCAAATTTCGAAGTAGTGGAAGCAGATGCCTCTCTGATCGAAGCGGAAATCAATTTTCTGGCGGCTCTTTACGATGGCCTGATCGCAAAGGTTGACTTGGAGAAGGCTCTTGGAATCTTACGAACAAACATCGATAACTAAACTAACTATTGTTTCCCCTTCCGGGAATCAACCTAAAAACCAAAAGAGCTCGAACTGACTTTCGCCTCGTTTACTGAAGAAAAGGACAGCAGAGATTTTAATCATTCAAGAAAAATCAATACAAATGAAACCAACGTTTAAACTTTTACCCCTATCCCTTATCGTTCTTTTGGCCTATAGCTGCAGTTCCGGTACAGGAGAAGGACTTGATGCCAAGAAAGCTGAATTGGAAAAGCTGAAAGCTCAGTCCACAGAATTGACAGAATCTATAAAAGAACTTGAAACTGAGATTGCGACTCTGGATCCCGAGTTTGCGAAACTGGGTCAAAAGACAATCCTGATCACCACCGCCAATGCTAGAAAAGGCAACTTTGAGCATTTTGTAGAAGTGACAGGATCTGTTCTTTCCAAAAAGAACGTGAGCATCAGTGCTGAAGCTTCGGGTCTTGTCTTGGAGATCCCGGCAGTGGAAGGGATGAGAGCCAAAAAAGGTCAGGTACTTGCAAAAATCAACGCTGAATCTATTCAGCGGAATATTGATGAGCTTGAAAACTCATTGGATTTGGCAACTACGCTTTTTGAAAAACAGGAGCGGCTTTGGAAGCAGCAAATCGGAACTGAAGTCCAGTATCTGGAAGCTAAAAACAGAAAGGAAGGTCTGGAGCGAAGTCTGAAAACTATAAAAACTCAATTAGACAAAGGTGTCATTCGCGCGCCCTTCGACGGAACAGTGGAGACAGTTCAGGTAAGAACAGGGGAGTTGGTGCAGCCCGGAATGGCGATGTTTCAGTTTGTCGGCGAAAACGATCTCTTTATAGAAGCAGACATTTCTGAATCCTATATCAGTGTGATGGCAAAGGGAGACTCAGTAGACGTAAGTTTTCCTTCCCTAAATCAGGAGTTCAAAACCAAAGTTTCGGCTATTGGATCGATCATCAATCCCAATAACAGAACTTTTAAAGTCGAAGTATTTCTTCCTCGAATGCAAAATCTGAAGCCAAATATGATTGCAGTTTTGAGAATTAAGGATTATGAAAATGCAGAAGGAGTAGTTGTGCCTAGTCATTTGATCCTAAGTGATACCAAAGGAGATTATTTATTCATAGTAGCAGAAAATGTAGCTAAGAAAACTTACGTGAAGAGAGGCAAAACTTTTGGAGAAGAGTCTGAGATTTTGGAAGGACTTGACGGCACTGAAGTTTTGGTAGACAAAGGTTTCCGTGAAGTCGGTGATAATTTTAATGTGAACATCACGCAGTTGTAAGATCATGGCTGAAAAAGAAAAGTCAAAAACCATACGTGAGTTTGGATTGTCCAGTTTCAGTGTAGATAATGCTACCTCAATTGTAATTGTCACCCTGATCATTTCAGTAATGGGATTAGGAGCTTATCGTTCCATGCCGAAGGAGAGTTTTCCGGAGATTGTAATCCCGACAGTATATATAGGAACTCCTTATCCGGGCAACTCGCCGGTGGATATGGAAAACCTGATTTCTCGTCCGATTGAAAAGGAATTGAAATCACTGAATGACGTGAAAGATATCAAGTCAACTTCTGTTCAGGATTTTTCCTCGATTGTGGTTGAGTTTAATCCCGGAATTGAAATCTCAAAAGCCATTCAGGATGTAAAAGATGCAGTCGATCGGGCAAAAAGTGAATTGCCTTCCGATTTGGATCAGGAACCGAATGTGGTGGAGATCAACACCGCGGATTTCCCGATTATGAACGTGAATATCTCGGGAGATTATTCCGATACGGAACTGAAAAAATTCGGAGAATATCTCGAAGATAAAATCGAAAAGCTTCCTGAGATTTCAAAAGCTGACCTGGCCGGAACAGTAGAGCGGGAGATTCAAATCAACGCCGATCCCTATAAAATGGAGGCTGTTGGGGTGAATTTCAGTGATATTTCCGGAGCAATCAATTCAGAAAACCTGACAGTTTCAGGGGGTACAATCCGTACTGGCGAATTCCAAAGGACGCTTCGTGTCGATGGGGAATATACGGATCCAATGGAGCTTCTCGATCTGATCGTGAAGACTGATAATCAGAAGATCGTCTACCTCCGGGATGTAGCTGAGATTGAGGATACCTATAAAGAAAGATCTACTTACGCCAGAAATAAAAATCTGCCCGTAGTGACGATCAACGTGGTAAAGAGAAGCGGTGAAAACCTGTTAGATGCAGCAGACAGAATCAGGGAAATCATTGACGAAGCAAAAACGGAAAGATTTCCTGCTGATTTGGAAATTGCAATCACGAATGACCAGTCCAAGCAGACCCGTTTGCAGGTAAGTGATCTTGAAAACTCTATCATCTTCGGAATTATTCTGGTAGTCTTGATTTTGATGTTTTTCCTTGGGTTCAGAAATGCACTTTTCGTGGGATCGGCTATTCCGCTTTCCATGTTTATATCTTTCTTGATTCTGAATTCCTTCGGAATCACGCTCAATTTGATGGTGCTTTTCTCTCTGATTCTCGCGCTGGGTATGCTCGTGGACAACGGAATCGTGGTAGTGGAGAATATTTACCGTCTCATGTCAGAAGGAAAATCTTCTGTTGAAGCGGCAAAAGAAGGAGTTGGTGAAGTGGCCTGGCCGATTATCACGTCTACTTTGACAACCTTGGCGGCGTTTTTACCCTTGGCTTTCTGGCAGGATACGATCGGAGAGTTTATGAAATTCCTTCCAATTACCCTGATTATAGTACTTTCTGCTTCCCTTTTTGTAGCCTTGGTAATTAACCCTGTGATGACCGCTCTTTTTATGAAAGTGGACGATTTGAGTATGGATAAACCAAAGAAAAATTCAATAATTGTTTCGGGGTCCTTCCTTGTAATCGCTACCAT
>JBILPR010000227.1:0-7131 GCA_044373795.1 Algoriphagus sp.
TGGTCCAAAGCATGGACTGCGGAAGAAAACCGACACGGAGATCTTCTGAACAAATATCTGTACATGACAGGCCGGGTGGATATGAAAGCTGTAGAGCAGACGATTCACAGATTGCTTACAAATGGTTTTGACCCAAAATCAAAAAGCGATCCTTATCAGGCCATGGTCTACACCTCTTTCCAGGAAAGAGCGACAAAAATATCTCACGTAAATACAGGAAAACTCGCCGACAAGGCAGGAGACTCTGTTCTGTCGAGAATCTGTAAAACGATTGCCGGTGATGAGGCAAGACACGAAAAAGCTTACAAGTCTTTCATGTCCCAGATCTTTGAAATTGATCCAAGCGGAGCGATTATTGCCTTTGAAAAAATGATGAGAAATCAGATCGTCATGCCTGCTGTATTGATGGGTGACGGAGGAAAAAATCCTGACATCTACACTCATTTCTCTGCGGTAACCCAAAAAGTCGGAATTTATACCGGTTGGGATTATGCCCGAATCATCGAGCACCTGGTAGAACTTTGGAAAATTGATAGTTTAACAGGCCTGAATGATGCTGCATCAAAAGCTCAGACTTATCTGTCAAATTTGGCGGATCGCTACATGAGACTTGCTGATCGAATGAAAGCACCTGATGAGATTAAACTTGCCTGGTTGAAATAAAAAAAGTCCGGAAGACCGAAGTAGGACAAATGAGAATGTTAAATTAATTCTTTAACGGATCAAACTTCTTCCTGCTGAGATACAAATAACAATTTCTTAAAAGTCCTTCCCGAAAGAGAAGGACTTTTTTTATAGACCAAACTTGATTTTCGCAGGATAATCAAGAACTTGAACCAAACACTAATCTCATGAACCATCTGTTAGGATTTATATTTCTGGCATTCAGCTTTTTTTCATTGCCTGATTTCAAGGCAGATCCCCCTAAAGTCAATCAGGATCGGCTCCACTCAAGTTTGATGAAGCTCTCCACTTTTGGAAAAAATGCCGCAGGAGGATCAGATCGGGTTGCTTATAGTAAGCATGACATTGAAGCGCGGGTATATGTGAAGGAGTTGATGCGAACTGCCGGATTAGAGGTTTCTGTTGATTTTGCAGGAAATATTATAGGAAAACGGGCCGGCAAAATTAATGGATTGAAGCCGATCGCTTTTGGTTCGCATATCGATGAAGTTCCAAATGGAGGCGATTATGATGGACCCGTCGGAACAATGGGCGCAATCGAAGTGATCCAGACGCTTCATGAAAACGGAATTGTAACGGATCATCCGCTGGAAGTAATCATTTTCACCAACGAAGAAGGCGGAGTCATTGGTAGCAGGGCTTTGGCGGGGCAACTTTCTGAGGTGGCTTTGAAAACAGTGAGCTCAAGCGGACTCACTCAGGCTGAAGGTATCAAAGCCCTGGGTGGAGACCCAGGCAGAATTGGCGAAGTAAAGCGAAATCCGGGTGACTTAGCTGCTTTTCTGGAGCTTCACATCGAGCAAGGTGCAAACCTCGATCGGGAAAAACTGAATATCGGAGTGGTGGAAGGAATCGTGGCGATCGAATGGTGGGAGTTTACTTATACTGGTTTCGCCAATCATGCAGGAACCACCCCGATGAATATGAGAAAAGATCCCACACTGCCGGCTGCCCGGCTAGTTTTGGCAATCAACGAAATAGTCACTTCCTATGAAGGTGCTCAAGTGGGAACTGTAGGGAAAATTCAGGCTTACCCGGGTGCAGGAAATGTGATTCCGGGAGAAGTAAAATTGAACCTGGAGCTTCGCGATCTTTCTGCTGAAAAAATCTGGAAGATTTATGGTGAGATCGAAGCGAAGGCAACGGAATTAGCGAAAGATAGCAATACAGAAGTAAGCATCATCCACAGAGAAGTGGCAAGCAAGCCTGCTTTGGCAGATCCGGCAATCCAAAAATCCATCGAGAATTCAGCCAAATCCTTGAGCTTGACTTTCAAATATCTTCCAAGCGGTGCCGGACATGACGCACAGGAAATGGCCAGATTGGCTCCAATGGGAATGATTTTCATTCCGAGCAAAGATGGAATCAGCCATGCCCCAAGCGAATATTCCTCGCCGGAAGATATTTCAAACGGTGCGAATGTATTGCTTGAGACGATTCTTTCTCTGGATAAATCTTTGAAGTAAAAAAATGCTGGATGACCGATGAAATTAAAGAGCTGCGTTTCAGGTTTTCCGAAACTTTTTGCGGTTGATTTACATTTAATGTCTATACATCAATTTCCCTTCCATGCGCACGATCAAGAAAATTCATAAGGCAGAATACAGACCAATCGCAGATCTGATTACGTACAGCCCTTTGCCTACGCGAAGCCTTCAGCAGATTGATCCATTTATCTTTTTGAATCATCACGGATTTCAAACGTACCCGAAATACAATCAGGGATTGCCTTTTGGTCCGCATCCGCATCGCGGGATGGAAACCGTGACTTTCATTCTGGAAGGAGACATCATGCACAAGGACTCATCCGGCCATGAATCGGTCATGGGTCCGGGCGGGGTACAATACATGACTGCGGGTCGGGGTTTGATCCATGAAGAAGTGAGCAGCCCTGACTTCAAAAGAAACGGAGGCGATCTGGAGATTTTGCAACTTTGGCTGAATCTGCCTGCTAAGAAAAAGATGACCGATCCCAATTATGTTGGATTGCAGAAAGAGGAAATCCCAAGATTTGATCTGGATGAAAGAAAAGTGAAAGTTCAACAGCTTTTCGGAGAATGGAATGGCGTGAAAGGAGCTTTTGAAGAGACCTTTCCCCTGACTATGAGTACGATTTACCTTGAAAAAGGAGGAACGTTTGAAAAGTCAATTCCAACAAGTGAGAACATTTTTTTCTACATCGTTCGGGGAGAATTGAAAGTAAATGGAACTGAAGTCCCTTTCCGAAATTTGGTGGAATTCAACAATAAAGGGGAAAAAATTGTCGTTGAAGCATTGGAAGATTCAATCCTTATTTTGGGCCATGCACTTCCTTTTAACGAACCGATGGTAGCGCAAGGTCCATTTGTGATGAACACTCAGAAAGAAATTCAAGAGGCTTATCAGGATTATCAGGCTGGAAAATTCGGGAGCTGGAATCATTAAAAAAAGATCAAATCCCGGTTTCCTGTCTCACTTTTGAAGCCTGATCCAGACCTAACTGAAGTTTTCGCAAAGACTCAATTGCCCCTTGGGATTTTTCTTGATCTATCATCAGTTCAAGGCCACAATTATAGCAGACGACTGGCTGATATTGGATCAGATGCTGGATGCTGACGACTAGCCTCGTTTTGCACTCAGGACAATTAATACCGGGTGTTCTGGAAATTTCAACGGCTGGTGTGGGCTCTACCACTTTAGGAGTTACCTCCACAGTCTTTGGTTCGAAAAAAAAGCTGTAGAACCAGGTTTTGATTTTAGAAAACAGAGATGCCATCAGGTTTCTTTATTGCTTGAATCAAGAATATTTAGGAGCTGAATCATTCCCACAGCCAAATCAGCCTGAGCCAATTTAATTTTCACATTCATATTTGCTGTCGCGGAACTGGCAGGAGCATTCGGATTGGCGGATGGTTTTTTGCCAAAAATCGCCCTGAGCCTTACATCATTGCTGTTGAGAAATGTCTTATCCAATGATCCTGTATTTGAGGCAGATTTTGCACTGACCTCAGGCTGGGTTAAGGCAAGATCAAACTCAATCTCAGCCTCAGCAACTTGCAGAGAAGGAATCGGAATAATCGTCAAAAGCGGAATTGCCAATGTTGCGGCCTGGGTAGTCCCGTCTGCATTCACTCGCTGGTAACTGAAAGTAATGGTACGAACAGCCCCAAAATCCGGATCTGAAGCGTCTGTCGCTTTCATAAAACCTACTTCCTTGATGAAATTGGCTGTGGCTTTGGCAGCAATTGCTTCTGCTTGAATAACTGCAGCCATTGGAGCTCCCAATAGTTCTGATATATACCTTGGTGTGATCATGGTTTGAGTTATTAAAGAATTGAAATAGTATTATTGTCGTCCAGCATGGTAAAGTCCTGAGAATTCAAGGTGAACTTGATCGTCATGAGATTTTCAGGTTTGACTTGCTTGAGTTTTTCGATGTCCACGGCAACCTGCAATCCGGTGGATACAGTTTCTTGGGCTATTTTGCTGATCCCTGCTTCCAGCTGAATCATTTTTTTCTTCAAAATAGCAGTAGCAATTTCCTGAAGTGAATTATCTTCTTCCTGGTTTGCAGGAGTGGTTGGCCGTGGAGATGTTGGGGTCGCTGGCCCGGCAGGCCGGCCAACAATCCAAGGTTGTACTCTGATCGGATTCTTTAACAGCACAGCCTTTTCGGCAAAAGTGGTTTCGAAAAGAACCTTCGGAATACTATTCGCTGGTTTAACATTTACCCCCTGAATCGGAACTTCCAGAGTGCCTGCCTTAATTTTTGCAGCGTCCAGCTTTGAAACAGGATCTTTCGAGAAATCAGAAAGTACCAGCTTATTGGCAGAAATGGAGGAACTGATCAAATTCGCATCAATGATCGCCTCTTTTTCTGAAGCGTATTCTTTCAAAACCTTAAAATCCCTTGCTCCGGATTTGTCAAAAGAGATCAATTCATAGCTTCCTTTTTCGGTCGGAACTGCTGCAAATCCTTCGGTTTTTACTGCAATCGGAATCAACTCCGGAATTGCTTTTTGTATATTCTGCTGTACTTTCTGAATGCTTCTGCTAAAATCAGTTAGTGAACTCGTGGCGGTTTCCAATTCGCCATTAATCATTTTAGCTACATTTTTCTCCCAACCCGGACTCGGATAAGATCCCAGGCTTTTGTAGAGTTCATTGGAAATTGATTCTTTGTTGAGTTCGATTCGGAGTTCTTTTGCAAGGTCATCTGAGAAGTTTTTCACATAAGCAGCCAGCCTTTCTTTTGACTGGCTGCTTTGGAATGGCTTCTCTTCAACCGACTCAATTGCATACTTCAGCTCCACCTCGAGATTTTGAATTCCAATCTTTGGCACGGGAAAAAACTTAAGGACATCGTCAGATGCATAAGCCCTGGCCAAATTCCTGGACGACTCATCTGCTTTGGACTTTGCTTCATTGATATCACTCAGCAAAGACGCGATAATCTGGTTCAACTGGCTCATAAGCTTGTTGATAAGGAAAAAATGAAATGATTAATAAAAATTAAGGGGTAGTTGCAGGCTTTTCGAGGATTGCTGATTCCATGATATGCAGAACCTTCGCCAATCCTGCAGGCATCTCATCCTGAACTGCCTTGACATTGATATCAATCGTGAATTGAGTCGCATTATTTACTCGAGAACTCGCTGTGCTGTTGGTATTATGACGAGTTGAAACTTTCGCATTCATAGACACCGAAACTGGAGAAAGGAAACTTCCGGCCTTAAAATTCAAAGTGGTATCGGTGGCGATGCTATTACTTGCAGAAGATGAATTTTTAAACTCCTGTTGCTCTGTAATATTGGCTGTAAACTGAATAGTCATCTCCTCAATCCTGATGTAAGGAATCGGGACAATAGTTAAGATAGGGACGGTCAAAGAAACTTCTTCCTCGCCTGCAGGATTGCCTCCTGATGAACCTTCAGATGTCTTCCTTTTAAATTTAAAAGTGACATTTCTAACATCCCCCATTTCACCATTGGCATCTGCTGTTTCCCCAGCCGCTGGATTGGCGTCTGTGCGGACGAAGCCAACCTCTTTAATGAAGTTGACTGTAGACTGTGCGGCGAGGGCTTGTGCCTGGATGGCCGCGATCATTGGGCCACTGATGATTCTTCCGAACGGAAGTGACCTGAGTGTTCGATTTGCGTAGCTCATAAATAAATTGTTTTGGAAATTGTTAAAAATGGGTTTAAAAAATTATGGCTAAAGCACTTAAAATAAATTGGCCATAACTGATTGAATCTAAATATTTTAAAAAATATAACCAATTTATTTTATCATTTTTTATAGAATAATTTCTATAAAAAAAAGCACTGCGATAATAAAAGTCAAAGATTAAAATTTTAACTATCCATGATATCCTGAGAGATCAATCTGTAGATTTCTGCCAGTTGCTCATTGTAGCTGAGGAATTGATGATGGTCTTCCAACGTGTCAAAATCTTCCCGGATCGCGGGTCCGGTTTGCGCATTTTTGGCTCCGATCTGAAGGCTTTTTGAAATCGTCTCGATGATCAAAGGTTTCAGCATTTCAAAATCCACCCCTTGCCTGCGCATGATTTCCTCTGCGATCCGAATCATGTGATTGGAAAAATTACTTGCAAAAACAGCCGCGATATGGATTGCCTTCCGGTCTTTTGATCGCACGACATAAATTTGGGGAGAAAGACTTTTAGCCAGTTTTTTCAACTTTTGCAAGGTCTCTTCATCTTCCGATTCAAGGAGAAAGGGAACGTCTTCGAAATCAAGCTTTCGCTCTTTGGTGAAGGACTGTAATGGATAAAAAATACCGGTAAAACTTGCGGAACTATATCCCAAAATATCCAAGGGCTGAGTTCCGGATGTATGAATCAAAATACTGCCCTCCGGCAAAATTACTTCATCCGCAAGTTCCGGAATAGCTGAATCCTTCACCGCAAGGATGAAAACCTCAGCTTTACTCTCCGAAAAATCGAGATCTTCTTTTGGTTCTGCAGAATACAAACGCTCAGTGATAGTCTGCGCTTTTTTGATATCCCTTGCATAAACCTCGGTCACTTCATGCCCGGCATTTTCCAGTGCCGGGGCCAAATGCCAGGCAACATTTCCGGCCCCCAAAATGGCTATTTTGAACTTCATTGCGGAATTAACCCAATTTTTGCTGAAAATAAAAAAGCCATCCGAATCTCTTCAAATGGCTTTTCAGAAAATCTCTCCTCCTATTAAATATGTAATGCTCTGTTATCTGTAGCTGCCAAACAAGCTTCTTTGAAAGCTTCCGTGTAAGTGGGGTGAGCATGGGACATTCTTGCTATATCTTCTGCTGAAGCTCTGAATTCCATCGCAACGACCGCCTCAGCAATCATATCGGCAGTTCTCGGGCCGATCATGTGAACTCCAAGGATCTCGTCAGTTGTAGCATCTGCAAGCACTTTCACCAATCCATCAGTATCCATGGAAGCTCTTGCGCGTCCGGAAG
>JBILPR010000228.1:0-7118 GCA_044373795.1 Algoriphagus sp.
GATTCAAAAGCTGCTTATTCAAACATCAATACAAGCCAATACTTTCTGCTTTCAACAGGATTTTGCTTTACTGCCAATTGAATTCTTTTTGAAGTAAACTCTTTAAACTTTCCCAGAATTAATTCTGGCTTTGATCCCTGCGCTCTAATCACCAAATGAAGATGGCTAGGCATAAGACACCAAGCATAAATCTCCATTCCTAATTTCTTTCTGCAGTAATCAAGGCTTTCAATAAATATCTGAGAATAGTCTTCTCGGGTAAATATATCTATCCAATTAATAATTGAGCTGGTGAAGAAATAGAGACCTTCCGGATTTTGAAATTTGTACTTGTGGCTCATGCGAATTGGTTAAAAAGTTTAGATAGAAATATAGCGGCACGCGCCAGCAAAAGTGTTTGGGATAAAATATAAGTGTTTTGCCCCTACCACCTATGAATTTTCACGCGCCACAGGCGCGCGCCAGCACCTAGATCGCTATTTTACCAAAATTCCTCCATCAATCGTGTAAGCCGAACCGGTTATCCAGGATGCTTCATCGGAAACCAGAAACAAGGCCAGCGAAGCAATATCTTCCGGCCGTCCAAGGCGCTTCATCAACGTATTATTGGCGGTTTGCTGCACGATCGTTTCAGGGTCATCAAAGGCTTTGGCTGAGTCCCAAATCAAAGGCGTATCCACCGGTCCCGGACAGATTGTATTCACCCGAATAGTCGGTCCGTAATCGAGCGCCATCTCTTTCACCAACGCAACCAAGGCTGCTTTGCTCGCGCAATAAGCTGCATGATTGGGAAAACTTTTGAATGCTGCAATCGAACTATTCGCAAGGATGACTCCTTTCCCGTTTTTCTGCATCTCAGGAATCGCAAACCGACTCAGATAAAAGACAGAATTCAGATTGGCGTTGATCGTTTCATTCCATTCTTCGAAGGAAATATCTGTCACAGATCCCAAACCCAACTTTCCGGCATTGGTCACGACGATATCCAGCTTCCCGAAATTTAGAATCGCCTCACGAACCAGTGTTTCATTGACCGATATTTGGGAAACATCCCCGGCAATAAAAACTGCCTTTCCGCCATGCTTAATCAGGCCATGTTCCAAATCCTTCCCGCGAATCTCATCTCGACCGCTTAAAATCACGGATGCTCCTTCGCTGACAAATCGTTCAGCCATGGCTTTTCCCATGCCACTTGTCGCGCCGGTTATGATGGCTGTTTTTCCTTGCAATCTCATTTTTGGAATTATTTGAAAGTGAATTATTTTCTTGAAACGGTGTCACGCGCCACAGGCGCGCGCCAGCTCAGCCACGGCCGCCCAGCAGATGGCACGTCGATTTACTTCAGCTTCTCGTTATCCTTATGACGATTGAGATCCCGGATATTCTTCTTTTCGAAGTTTTTCTTCATTGCTTCAGTCAGATCAACTCCTGTCTGATTTGCAAGACAGATCAGCACCCAAAGCACATCTGCCATCTCATCTCCCAAGTCCCGACCTTTATCAGATTCTTTGAAAGACTGCTCACCGTAAGTTCGAGACATGATACGCGCCAATTCCCCCACTTCTTCCATCAGGATAGTCATGTTGGTGAGTTCGTTGAAGTAGCGCACGCCAACGGTTTTGATCCATTGATCGACCTGAGCTTGTGCATCAGAAAGGGTGATTTCGGTTTTCATATGATTTTAATTTGATTTTAAAGGCCATCCCGATAGCTATCGGGAGGAATCTCGCATGGCTGATAATAATACCTCCGTGTGACGTCTGCACAATGCTCGATTTCATGTGAGATAAAGGAATTAGTCTGGAAATTAGGTTTCCTATTCCAAGTATCAAAGTTCAAAAGTTGATTGGTGGCCATTGAGATTTGGAAATGGGATGGTACTTTGGAGAACTTATTTATCCTCATAACTTAAAACTTTGAAAAAGCTCAGCTTGATTTTTATAGGAATAATTTGGATTTCGGGTCTCATTATTTTGATTGTCACATTAACCGACCAAATTCAAAATGCCTTTTTTAAAGAAAATAAGCTTTTGGTGGGAATTGGGTTTATTTCGTTAACCGGATTTACCAGAATAGCTTATCAAAGGTTGACTAAAATTGAAATCTGAAACTATAATTTAGCACTTCGATTTTGCTTAAAATTTTTGCTTACCAAGAAATTCTCGTCCACTTCCAACCTTTCAAAATGAAATCCATCCTCGCTTCCCTACTTCTCCTCATTTCCATTTTTTCCTGTAACACCAAGGAAGAACCGAAACCTCTTCCACGAATTGCAATTGCTGGATTGGCGATTGAATCCAGCACTTTCTCTCCCGCTCTGACCCATGAGGATGCTTTCAAAGCACGGGTGGATGAGGATGTTTTTACCTTTTACCCATTCCTTGCTGCTGATTCCGCAGATCGGAAACGTGCTGTCTGGATCCCCACTTTGCGAGCGCATGCGCTTCCCGGAGGAACTGTCACCCGAGAGGCTTATGAATCTCTCGTCAATCAAACACTGGACAGACTGAAAGCTAACCTCCCCTATGACGGCCTCTTTTTTGACATTCACGGAGCCATGAGTGTGGTGGGTTTGGATGATCCGGAAGGCGACTTTATCATTCGGGTGAGAGAGGTAGTTGGGCCCGAAACGATCATTTCCACTTCCATGGATTTACATGGGAATGTTTCGATGCGCTTGGCAGAAAACACCGATCTGATCACCTGCTACAGAATGGCTCCTCATGAAGATGCGCTGGAATCTAAGAAACGGGCGGTTGAAAACCTGCTGGATCGATTGGAAAGCGGAAAAGGAAAGCCTGCATTTAAAGCCTGGATTCCGGTTCCGATCTTGCTTCCCGGAGAAAAAACCAGCACCCGAATCGAACCCGGAAAGAGCTTATATGCTAAAGTTGACCCTTTCACCAAAGAAGAAGGAATCATCGATGCTGCGATCTGGATTGGCTATGCCTGGGCCGACGAACCCCGAAATCATGCCGTGGTCATGGTCACCGGTGATGATCAGAAAGCGGTAACTCGAGCTGCTGAAAGTTTGGCTAACAGCTTCTGGGCAGTGAGATCGGAGTTTGAGTTTGTGGCGCCTGTGGCCACCTTGAAAGAAAGTCTTGATATGGCAATTGCCAGCGAAAAGAAACCATTCATGATCAGTGATATGGGAGACAATCCTACTGCCGGTGGTGCGGGTGATGTAACCTGGACTTTGCATGAGATATTGGCACGTCCAGAATTTAAGTCTGCGAATGGACCATCCCTGATTTATGCCTCCATTCCGGGACCGGAATTGGTGGAAAAAGCAATTGCCGCAGGAGTTGGAGGAAAAGTGGAAGGCGAAGCAGGCGCCGCGGTGGATAGCCGATTTGCGCCCCCGGTGAAACTCTCCGGCACGGTGGAAGCCATCAAACATGGAGATGCGGATGCTGAGACAGAAGTGGTCGTGAAGGTTGGTTCCGTTCATGTGATTGTGACCAAAAAGCGGAAGCCTTATCATTTGGAAAGTGACTTTACCAATTTGGGTTTGAATCCCCGAGAGACAGCGATCGTGGTCGTGAAAATCGGGTACTTGGTTCCGGAACTTTATGACATGCGAGGAGATTGGATCATGGCTCAGACTCCCGGTGGAGTGGATCAGGATCTCGATAGACTTGGATACAAGCGGATCATTCGCCCGATGTATCCGCTGGACAAAGACATGAAAGATCCCGATTTGAAAGCAAGACTGGTTCCCGCATCTGATAAGCTTAAAAAATAGCAGGTTGGCTTCGGTCAGAATTGGCTTCGCAAAAGCAAACTCCGCCAGATATTGATCGATCATGAAAAAAGGGGGATTGAAGAGAAACTACTCTTCAATCCCCCTTTTCAATTACAAGCTGGATCCCGTTTGTGGAAGGAATCTAACTGGCAACAAACGCCATTAACCCAACAACCCTTTCATTACATCCAAAAGATTATCGATTTCCTGCTTCGAATTGTAAATATGAGTCGAGACCCGGATGGCATTTACCCCGCCTTCCGGAACTTGCCTGATCCTGAAACCGGCCTTGGAGAGGCTATTCCCCAATTCCTGATAGCCCATGTTTTTTGGCCGAAATGACACGAGGGATATTCTGGATTGAGGTTCTGCGGGAGTCAGAATTTCTATTTTATCCTTGAACTCCTGCAGCCCCTGATAGAGATACTCATTCAATTCGCGGATTCTGGCTTCTATTTTGGCTTTACCTATTTTCATATGAAGATCCGTTGCAGCTGCTACTCCTACAAAAAGGGATTTACTCTGTGTTCCATAATCGTATCTGTGAGCTGACGGGACATAGCCTTTGAAAATCGGAGGATTCTGAGTCATATCCCAACCTATATCGGTATGTCCGCCAATCTGAATCGCCTGCAATTCATCCAATAATTCCTCTTTCACGTAAAGGAATCCTGTACCGCTCGGTCCAAGCATCCATTTGTGATAGCAGCCTGCATAAAAATCGCAGCCCAACTCCTTCAGATTCAAATCGAAAGATCCAGCCCCGTGCGCTCCGTCGATTGCAGTGTAAATATTCCTGCTTCTGGCAAATTCTGAGATTTCCTTGATCGGAAAAACCAATCCGGTGGTGCAAGTGACATGTGGAATTCCGATCACTCTTGTTTTCGAAGTAACCAGACTCTTGATCAAATCCAGGTTCTTTTCCTGTGTATCCGCCGGATCAAATGTCTTCAAAACGATTCCATGAAGTTTGGCCCGATTTAACCAAGGAAGTGCATTTCCGGCATGTTCATGTTTGGTAAGAATCACTTCATCGCCCGCCTGAAGCGGTAATCCCCAAACCATGATATTGATTCCTTCGGTGGTGTTGTGAGTGAGACTGAGTTCTGCCGGTTTTATGCCGAGGTAATCAGCCAATTTTATTCTTTCCTGATCTGAATTCCCATATTCCCCGGAAGTATTGATCTCTTCATTCGACTTTTGAAGTACTTCCAACACAGAATAGGGCGCCGGACCAAACGTGCCGTTATTCATGTAAACCCGATCTTTCGTCAGTGGAAATGACTTCCTGAGTTCGGTCCAAAACTCCTCTCCTTCCAATGAATGGTCAATTCTGTTAGTCGTTGATGCTAAAGCTGAATTAACCCCCAGAAAGGTAGGGACAGCTATCCCGGCAGTTAATTTTTGGAGAAAGGATCGGCGGCTCTTCATAAGCAAGGGAGGTAGAAAACAAGATTTGGAATCCAACCTAACTTACCAAATTCAATAAACCGACCTGTACTTTCGGGTAATCTTTTTTTCGAGCGAATTATTTGAATTCTAACCAAAATCCAGGTATCAGAGGCGGTAATTTTACCCGTCAAATCAGGATAGTTTTCGAGTTTTACAATTCCGAAGGACCTATTTGATATCAGCATAACTATCTTCGATTATTCCTCTGATCAAGAGGTAAAAACTCAAAAACCATTTTCCCGAATTCAATTCAACCATGAAAGCCCTCGTATTCGAATCCTTCAAATCAACCCCAAGTATCCAGAATGTACCGGATCCAACTCCCACTTCTGAAGGAGTGGTAATTGCTGTAAAAGCAACCGGACTTTGCCGAAGCGACTGGCATGGATGGATGGGTCATGATGAGGATATTGTCTTGCCGCATGTTCCCGGACATGAGTTTGCCGGAGTGATTTCAGCTGTCGGAAAAGGTGTAAAGAAATGGAGGATCGGCGATCGGGTTACCGTTCCGTTTGTCTGCGCATGCGGCACTTGCGGAGAATGTGCTTCCGGCAATCATCAGATTTGTGATTTTCAATCTCAACCAGGATTTACCCATTGGGGTTCTTTTGCTGAGTTCGTCGCCATCGACCGTGCCGATGTTAATCTGGTGGCGATGCCGGAGGAAATGGATTTTGCGACAGCCGCTAGTCTGGGTTGTAGATTTGCAACTTCCTTTCGAGCTGTGGTCGCTCAGGGCAAAGTTTCCGGCGGACTATGGGTTGCCGTTCACGGTTGCGGTGGAGTTGGGCTTTCTGCAATTATGATCGCTGCCGCTTTGGGTGCCAATGTCATCGCAATTGATATTGCTGAGGACAAACTCCAATTTGCCAAATCAATCGGTGCTTTAGCCACAGTAAATGCTAAAAACAATCCAAATGTGGTGGACCAAATCCGGGAAATCTCAAAAGGTGGCGTGCATGTATCTTTGGATGCGTTGGGAAGTGCGGTCACCTGTTTCAACTCAGTTGCCAACCTTCGTAAAAGAGGTAAGCATATTCAGGTAGGCCTGATGGTGGGAGATCATAGAAATGCACCAGTCCCGATGAATCTGGTAATTGCTAAAGAACTGGAAATCTACGGAAGTCACGGAATGCAAGCCTATCAGTACGACCTGCTGATGCAAATGATCCAGGCAGGAAAACTCACTCCTCAGCAACTTATCGGAAAGCGAATCAATCTGGAGCAAGCGGTGATTGACCTTCCGGCAATGGATTCATTTCAGGATTCTGGATTGACAATAATTGATAGATTTGGTTAATTGTGTCGGATATTAAACTAGAAAACTACACATGATGAATCCCAAACCAACCACCGTTGAAGAGTACTTCAGCTGGTTTCCGCAGGAAATCCGGGAAAAACTGGAATTGGTCCGTCAGACCATTCGTAAAGCCGTGCCTGAAGCCAAAGAAGTCATCAGCTACCATATGCCGGCCTTTAAGACAAAAGAAGTTTTGGTCTATTATGCGGCAGCTAAAAATCATTTGGGCTTCTATCCCACTAACAGCGGAGTGACCGAATTCAGTAAAGAATTGGCAGGATATCAGACTTCGAAAGGAGCAATTCAAATCCCTTATGACCAGCCTTTACCTTTAGAATTGATTGCAGATATCGCCAAGTTTCGATTTTTTGAAGCAGAAGAGAAAAAGAAATCCAAGAACTAATTCAATTATTATTACACCAATACCAGAAAAAATAACCAACATATTCTATCAAGAAATTTGAGCTTGTTTATATTTTATTTTTTCTATTCTTAGTGATAAATATCATAGATTTTTTATTTCCATCGCTATAAATTGGAGGATTGATTTTCAACCAAAACAAATAGGCTTCACTTATCTCTCCGTTTAAAAATTAAAAAGGATCAAGCCTGATATTC
>JBILPR010000229.1:0-7116 GCA_044373795.1 Algoriphagus sp.
CAGAAAAGCCAAAAGACTTTTTATTAATCTCCGGAGATGACCTCATGACACGGGCTTTGAGTAGCGTGGGGGGATCAGGGATTATTTCAGTTTTGGCGAATGCACTGCCGGAAACTTTCAAGAAAATGTGTCATGGAACAGGTGAGGAAAGCCTGAAAGCTGCTTTTTCGATCCTTAGACTGAACAGCCTGATGTATCTGGAGGGAAATCCAGTGGGGATCAAAAACCTGCTGAAACATCAGGGAATTTGCGGAGATCAGGTAAGATTGCCGATGCTCCGAGCCACCAAAGAACTCAGCGCTCAAATCAAATTGGAATTTCAAAAAATGAACTGAGATGCAAAACCCTCAGTCCATATCAGAACTTACCCATCTCATCCAATCTGTTTTAGAAAATGAATTGGAACCCGTCTATTGGGTGATCGGAGAGATTGCGGACTTTCGTCAGGCCCCACAGGGTCATGCCTATTTTGAGTTGGTAGAAAAGCAGGGAAATCAGGTGATGGCCAAAGTGAAGGCTAATCTCTGGCAATTCACCTACCGAACTGTCGCAGCAAGATTTGAATCCCAAACCGGAAGCGGCCTGAAAAACGGAATGAAAATATTGGCTCTGGTCAATGTAAATTTTCATCCCGTATATGGGTTCAGCATCAATGTAAAAGATATTGACCCTTCTTTTTCCTTGGGCGAAAGAGCGCGAGTCAGACAGGAAACCATCGATCGACTCACCAAGGAAGGTTTGTTGAGGTTGAATGCCAATCTGCAACTCCCGATTCTCGTGCAGAAAATCGCGATTATCAGCAGCCCGACTGCGGCCGGATACGGCGATTTCATCAATCAAATTGACCAGAATCCCAACGGATACAAGCTTTATCATCGGCTCTTCCCATCGATGATGCAGGGAAATGAGGCGGTCGCTAGCCTCGTGCAAGCAATCACTCTGGCCGAAGAAATACGCGAAAAGCTCCAATTGGAAGCCATCGTGATCATTCGAGGCGGAGGAGCTCAATTGGATTTGGATTGCTTTGATGATTATCGGGTGGCTGCAAAAATCGCTAACTGTCCACTCCCTGTTTTCACAGGAATAGGTCACGAGCGGGACGAAACGATTGCAGACCTGGTCGCGCATACAAGACTCAAAACACCGACTGCTGTGGCTGAATTTCTGCTTTCAGGATTCAGGGAATTTGAAGAAAATCTTGGGATTGCCCTTACCCGACTTGATCGGGCCACGCGCCAAAAACTTCGCGAGGAAGAAAGCATTTTGAATCAATTTAGTCATCGGATAAAGTCCGGAATCGGAAACCGGCTAAACCTGGAGAAAGAAAAACTGGCTTCAAAAACGAGCAGGATTTCGACCATGGCAAAAAACCGGATCGGTGTTCAATCCATTCAATTGGACTCCTTAGAGAAAAACTTCAAAAAAGCCCTGGATAATTTTCTCCGAAAGGAAAATGAGCGGTTGGAATCCAGAATCACTTCTTTGCGCCAGCTGAATCCGGAGACCATTTTCGCAAGAGGATATACCAGATCTGAAATTAACGGGGTGCCAATCTCCCAGACAAAAGCAGAAATAGGGGATCAATTAATGACCCATACGCTAGGGGATAAAATCACCAGTACCATTACACAAATTGAGGAAAAATGAGCGACATCAACTATAACGAGGCTATGATCAGACTGGAGTCTATTTTGGCACAACTGGAAGAAGGAAAAAAGAGTGTGGACGAACTGGCAGAATTGGTTCAGGAAGCAGCACAACTTGTAAAGATTTGCAGATCAAAGCTGAAAACGACCGAAGAGGATATTCAGAGAGCTTTCGAAGGGGCTTGATTTGCATCAACCGATGGGATAAATCTGATTCATTTTTGTTTATAAAGTGATCTTACAACCAGCAGTTTCTTGTTTGGTCTCAAATTTGCAAAGTGATTGAAGTTGCTTTTCCATTGCCCTTGAATTCTTCGATATGTACAGACTGATCCAACTATCCTTTTTTGTTCTTTTTTTCCTTGCCTCAGGTTTGGTAAGCGGCCAAAGTTTCTACAAAGAGAAAATCTCAAGGAACAATGTGATTTCATTTGGAATAGGCCCATCCTTTATCTACATGGATAATGGAGGTCAATACAGAGACTGGAATTTCGAAATCAAACCATCTGCTTCTGCTTCCTACTCCAAAAAGCTAAATCCAATGTTTGACCTTCGGGCAACTGCGGGATTTCAGCAAATTGCCAGCGGAGGAAATCCCCCGTTTGTAATCCAGGAAAACTGGACCGAAAGAGGTTCCTCGTTCACATCAAAAGGATCGGTTTATTTTTTCGATGTGATTCCAAGCATGAATCTGATCCCCTACGACCACCATATGAACCGAAGCAAGTTTAACATTTATGGCGGATTTGGATTGGGCGTGATGCACGTGGTAACTGAGCAGACAAAATCATTTGAAGAAAATGAAAGACCAACTAATCATTCTACGACTAACCCCTACATCCCAATCAGAGCAGGACTTAGCTATAGAATCGGCAACTATTCAGATATCGCAGGAGAGGGCACGATTCTTTGGACATTTACAGACAACCTTGACGGAAATGCCGGATCCAATCGATATAATGACCAAATGGCTCAGGCGCAGATCGTGTACAGGAGGTATTTGATCCCCAGAAGCATAAAATAACCGAACTTCATTCTAGTAGAAGGCAACCTCAACAGGTTGCTTTTTTTATTTCTTGACCTTTTCAGGAAAGTAAACTACCTTCAAAATCACAACCTTTTTTTGATTTTTATGGCTGATCATCAAGTTTTTATATCCTATGCCTGGGGAGGAGAAAGTGAAGTCGTGGCAAACGAAATTGAGGCTACACTCAGTTCCCAAAGGATCCGCCTCGTCAGGGACAAAACCGACCTCGGATTCAAAGGACTGATCCGGGAGTTTATGGAAAGAATCGGCCAAGGCAACTTGGTGATATTGATCATCAGCGACAAATACCTGAAGTCCAAAAACTGCATGTTTGAGCTTTTGGAAGTAGAGAAAAAGGGAGAATTCTACAACCGGGTTTTCCCCGTGGTACTACCCGATGCCGACATTTACGATGCTTTGGGAATCATCAAGTATCTCAAATATTGGGATCAAAAAATCAAAGAATTGAATGCGCAAGTCAAGGAGTTGGACAACCTGGCAGACACCCGGAAAGTCCAGGAGGACATCAATCTCTATACTGACATCCGAGGAGCCATAGACAGCCTTGCTGCTAAGCTAAGTAACATGAATACCCTGACGCTGGAATTGATGCGGACCAGCAATTACAAAACGCTGACAGAAGCGCTTCAGATAGAAAATACGGATCAGGTTGGCCCCGCTACATCGGGCCAACCTGGCAAAAAACTGGGAAAAGTACTTTACCACATCCCCGGTATGATGCAGGTGGAAAAGTGGACGCGCTGCACTATACGTCTGGCCTGGGAAGAATTAATCCTTTCCGAAGGCTTGAGAATTCCTGAAGAAGAGCGGGTGGTAGAATCCATCCGAATGGGAAATGTGATGCAGGTATCCCTTGAGGAAAGCCAAAATGGGCAGAATTTTGAAATTAATCCCCTAAATAATACTGAGCAATTCATCTCAGAGGATGAGTTTACCGAGTGGCTCTTTGATGTCAAACCGCACAAAGAAGGTACTTTCACCTTGATCCTGCGGGTGACGTTGATTCAGATTATTGAAGGATTTGAGCGAAAAAAAGACGTCGTGCTGGAAAGGAATGTAAAAACCGAATCTTTTGTACCGAATGCCTTGGCAAAGTTTGAAGTTGCAGAAGATGGACTTCCCACTCCGGAAGGCAAAGGACCAACGTATCTGGATAAAATGGAGGGTAAGGAAACCAAACCTGAATTCAAGTATTCAAAAGTTTATCCGGAGTTAACTCAAGACATCGAGGAACCAAAAGTTCTTCCTAAAATGTCCACCGGACCTTCTTCCTCCAAATCATCTCACATTCCGCCACGTCCGGGTCAAGCTCCACCTTCCTCCTCAACTTCTAAAGCAAAATCTTCAACTTTCAGAAAAATCCTTCCTTATGCTGCTTCTGTAGCCGCGTTGATAGTCGTTGGAGTTTTGTTTTTCTCCGAGTCAGGATATAAATCTTCTTCCCCTGATGATGAATACGTTACTTCCTTGCCCTCCCCGAGTATTGAGGAAGGTGTAACTCAAGGGGGCAATTTACTCTTAGCGATGACTTTGAGCGCCACTTCACCTACCGGTGAACTAGTCACGGAAGTGATGCTATTCATGATAAAACCAGAGGAAATAAATTATTTAAACTTATTAGATCCCGGTCAATTTAGCATGGAAATATTTCCTGCATCTGATACAATCAACTTAAATCTCGGACCGATTAGGGACTTTACGATCATGGAGATTCAGGATTCTGTCCAAAAAGTTTCAGCGCGACCGATTGTAATCGACAATCAGGTGATTGAAAGAAGGAATCTGGAAATCTATCCCGGAACTCAAACGATCGACACAAGACCTCGCTCCATTGATTCCACTACTGCGAAAAAGCTTAGATTAGGTGCTAGGAACCTAAAAGAGAATTAAAAAAGGAGCCTTTGAGCTCCTTCAATTATTCAATAACCTGCAAAAATTTTCGTGGGATTTGGACCAGCATATTTTGATAAATACCCGGAACCCGAATCAGGAAGTAATCTTTGTTTCCTTTTTCAATGCACTCTCCTACCAAATCCTGAAGAGGACCGCCCAGAACTTTTACTTTCTCACCCGGGGCAATTTCACTTCCGTCTGTTTCTACACCCACACCGGTGGCCAGAACTCTCTGAATTAATTCCAATTCTTCCTCCCGCACTGTGGCATGTTGCCCGGAAAAATGAACGAACTTAACCGCTCCCGGTACCTGCAGACATTCCCAAAGTTTATTTCGATTGGTCTTGACAAAAACATACCCGTTGAAAAGAGCGCGTTCTACTTTTTTCTTTCGGTCAGACCATTGTCTGAGCTCTTCAATAAGGGGCAAATAAACCTCCCAACCCTTTTCCCTTAGTCTTTCTGCTACTTTTTTTTCTGCTCGGGAAGTTGTGTACATCACGTACCACTTAAAATCATCCATTTCTTTAAACCTCTTTTGGGAATGCAAAAGTAAAGATTTCGAACGTCAATGAGAAGTTTTGATTTGCCTTTAAAAGAGAAAAACCCCCGGGACATTGTCCCGGAGGTTTCTTCAAAAAAAACCACCAACCTTAAAACAATCATGATTTAATTTTGCGCAGCTTCATTGTAAACTTATCTGCCAGCAAATACATAACTGGTACGATGACTAACGTAAGGAAAGTTGCAAAGGTTAGCCCAAATATTACAGTCCATGCCATCGGACCCCAGAAATCTGCATTATCCCCTCCCACGTAAAACTGAGGGTCGAAAGAACTTAATAAAGTTGCGAAATTAATGTTCATGCCGATCGCCAATGGCACTAAGCCTAGTACTGTTGTGATCGCTGTAAGCAATACAGGACGAAGTCTCGTCTTACCCGACTCTACAATACTGTTCATCAAATCAGTGATGGATAAGTATTCTCCCTCTTTGGTGCCCAACTCTTCTCTTTTTCGCTCGCGAACCAGATTAGTATAATCAATCAAGACGATCGCGTTGTTTACAACAACACCTGCAAGCGAAATAATACCTATACCTGTCATGATCACAACGAAGTCCATGTTGAAAATCACCAAGCCAAGAAATACTCCAATAGTACTCAACACGACAGAAGCCATGATGATCAAAGGTGTCACTACTGAATTAAACTGTGCAACGATTATCAGAAAAATCAAAGCGAGCGCAACATACAAAGCATTGACCAGGAAATCCATGGACTTGGCCTGCTCTTCTTGTTCACCGGTGAATTTCACAGTAATTCCATCCGGAACAGGATAATTCACCATTACGTCTTGAATTTTCTGGTTGATTTCAGTGGGATTGTACCCATCCAAAACGTTAGAGAAAACTGTAATTGCTTTCTCAAGATCCTTCCTTTTCACAGAACCGTAAGTTGAACCGTATTGGACATTGGCAACCGCAGAAATCGGAACCTCTCGCTTATCTCCAAACTTATCCCGGAATCCTATCTTCTTATTGATCAGCGTATTGATATCATATCGATATTTCTCATCCAATCTCAACTGGATCGGATAATCATCCTCACCTTCCTTGTATTTGGAAACTTCCAATCCGAATAAAGATGTCCTGAGCTCGGTAGCGATGGTGGATGTGGAAAGACCAAATCTCCTCGCTTTTTCACGATCGATTTCCAGGATCACTTCCGGACTTCCCAAAGAAAGATCTGATTTCAATTCTTCGATACCCGCAATATTTTGATTATTCAGGTATTCCTGAGTTTCACTTACATAATCAATTAATTGCTCATAATTTTCACCGACAAACTCAATGTTCACTGCCTTTCCTACAGGCGGACCATTTCGCTGTTTATCCACAGTAATCAATACGCCCGGATATTTCACTACCAAGTCACGGATCACTTCCATGGCACCATTTGTATTGATTCCCTGACGATCGATGTAATCCACAAATCCAATCGTGATTTTTGCTTTGTTTGGAGTAGCCTCATTGCTTGGACCCTCTGTCGGATCCCCTGTTCCTTCACCTATCTGGCTGATTACTGATTCAATGATGTTGTTGTAAGGTTCCAATGACACCATCAACTCATCTTCCATCCCATCGACAAACTTATTGGTGGCCTCGATATCAGTTCCGATTGGGAATTCCACGAACACATTGACCAGCTGAGGCTGATTATCCGGGAAGAAAAGCACTTTTGGCGCTCTGACAACAAGTAAACCAAGGGAAAGGAACAGCAATAAAACAGTTCCTCCTAAGAAGGCTAACGGTCTTTTTCCAGCTAAAGCGTATTGCAAAGTAGACTCGTAGGCATTCTCCATTTTGACAAGTAGCACATTCTGAAACCAGCCAATTGCCTTTCGCAAAAAGAAGATGTTTATCAAAATGAAGACTGAAGTTATTATTGAGAGCGAACCCATGATATTCCAGCCAACCAGATAGAAAATGGTCGCCAGTACCAGGAAAGAACCGGAAACGATTATCGAA
>JBILPR010000230.1:0-7114 GCA_044373795.1 Algoriphagus sp.
CTAGATGGGACATTTAGACAATTTCCCCAACATTTTGCCAAGGATGGTAAAATTTGGATTTACGAGAATATCAATGATGACATGGCGTTTGTAGTCTTAACCCTGTCCGATTAATTCTTCAGTATGCCATTGTATTCAGTTTTTAATATCCGTTTTTAATATTTCTATTCTTACCAATTGAAAACCTCTTTCCCCTTCTACAAACAACCTGACTCAAAAGACTGTGGCCCCACTTGCCTTAGGATAGTTGCAAAACATTATAGTAAACTGATTTCTTTAAGGGAGATCCGGGAAATTTCAGAGACCACAAGGGAAGGTAGTAGTTTGCTTAAGCTAAGCGAAGCAGCAGAAGCGATGGGTTTTAAAACCATCGGTGCAAAATTGGATTTCAATAAGTTAAAAAACGCCCCATTACCCCTGATCGTCCATTACGATAAAAACCACTTTGTCGTAGTTTATCGGATAAAGAATGATGTCGTGTATCTTTCTGATCCTGCTTATGGCTTGATCAATCTGTCCAAAGAAGAATTTATAGCTCGATGGATAGGAAACGGGGTCAATGATTTTACCAAAGAAGGCATCACTTTATTTAAATTAATCCTTCTTTTTTGGTTCTGACCTATGATGCGATTGCACGACTGGCTTTTCTGATCAATCAGGAAGTTGAGAATATCGGGGCTCGTCGTCTTCATACTGTGATGAGTCATTTGCTGAATGATTATTTATTCGAGGTTCCGGATGTGATTCAGGCAAACTCGAAGATCATGGTGACAAAACAGATGGTGGAGGACAGGCTCAGTACCTTGGTGAAAAATCGGGATTTATCGCAATACATCTTGTAAGAAAAAAAAGGCATCATTTTGGTTGCCTTTTTTTTATGCAGAAATCACTCCTGATCCTTACCGGTCACACCCAGGGAATTGGCAAAGCAATTCTTGACCACTACCTTAAAAAAGAGAACCTCCAAATACTCGCAATCTCAAGAAGTAAGCTGGATATCGAATCTGAAAATCTTACCCAAATCAGCCTTGATCTGGGTGATTTGACGGTTTTGGAAACTCAGCTTGCAGATCTTTTCCCGCAGGGTAGCTTCGAAAAGATCGTCCTTATTAACAATGCCGGCTGGATTGGAGAGATAAAACCAATCGGAGAATTAGATCCTGCGGAATTGAGAAAGCAGATCAATGTAAATTTACTGGCCCCTATGTATTTGACAAATGCGTTCATCAAAGCCTATAAAACCACTGCTGTCCAAAAAATAATTTGCAATATAAGTTCGGGAGCTGCGAGCAAGCCGGTTTCGGGTTGGGGAGGATATTGTAGCACGAAGGCTGCCTTGGCGATGTTCACTCTTGTCGCTGCCAAGGAAAATAAAAGCCAGGAATTTAAATTCTACAGCCTTGCACCCGGGGTGGTAGATACTGAAATGCAGTCGGAAATCAGAAATGTAACAGAGGCGGATTTTCCGGACCTGGAGAAATTCAAAAAATACCAGGAAGAAGGCTTGCTAGCTTCAACCGAGTTGGTAGCAAGGAAAACTGCCTACGTGATTGAGAATCCCACGCTATTTACTGATGTAATACAGGATGTGAGAAACATTCAGCTGAGTTAGTCCTTCTTCTTTGGATAATCTATAAACCAGAATTGGACAGTTTTGCGGTTCAATTCAGACCAGCTTTTGGCATCCAGTTTAAAACCGATATGGCCGGAAGTTGGGAGGTTGTCCAGATCAATTCCCAGCTCATTTATCAGTTCATTCATTCCCGGATTATGTCCGACTACGAAAAGGGTTTCAAGCGAATCCTTTTGCAGATGGATGTATTTCAAAATCGTATTGGGAGATGCATGAAACAGATTTTTTTCACATTCAATTTTGTCTCCAGGGAAATTAAATTCCTGAGCTGTGATTTTCGCAGTTTCAATAGCGCGAAGTGCGGAAGATGAGAGAATCCTGTCCGGATGGATTCCTCGTTCCTTGAGCCTTTTGGCCATTTTTGGAGCATCAAGAAGTCCTCTTTCTGCAAGGGGTCGATCATGATCATTTTGCCAAGGATTATCCCAGGAGGATTTGGCATGACGGATGAGGATTAATTTCTTCATAACCCCAAATTAGGATTGATTATTTTGTTTTTTTTGATCTAATCTTTACTTTTATCGCTGTTCAAATACATTTTACTACAATTCATTATGTTTACCGGTACAGTTAAATTTTACAATGAGGCTAAGGGTTTCGGATTTATCGTAGATGACGATACCCAAAGCGAAATTTTCGTTCACGCCACGGGGTTAATCGACAAGGTTGCCCAAAATGACAAGGTTTCTTACGACATCAAGGATGGAAAAAAGGGACCAAATGCCGTCAACGTCAAAAGAGCGTAATCAGCAATTTTGAAGTTCTTGTTAAAAAGACCCCTGAAATTTAGATTTCAGGGGATTTTTTGTTTTCAGGATCAATAGGTTCTGTTTTTTCAAACACTTTTTCGAACTTCTCCTTCAAGTCTTCCGGCAGACTTTTCAAGTACAGATCCCTTTTTGGGAATGGGATTTCGATGCCATTTTCCTGGAATGCTTCATAAATAGCAAACATGATTTCAGCTCTCATATCCAAATAGATGTCAATAGTATCTACCCAAAACAATACCCTGAAATCGACCGAACTATCTCCGAAATTTTGCATCATGACTCTTGGAGGCGGGATTTTCAAAACTCTTTCCCGAGTCAAAACTTCCTCAATAACAGATTTTACTTGATGCATTTCAGAGCCATAGGCTACTCCGATTGTGAGGTCAATTCTTCTCCGCTTATCTGAAAGAGTCCAGTTGACTAACTGCTGAGATAATAGATCTCCGTTTGGAACCACGATTTCCGAACCATCATAAGCTTGGATTTTGCTGGCGCGAATACCTACCTCTTTCACAGTCCCGCTCATTGTGCCAATTTCGATGTCATCACCAATTTGAATGGGTCTTTCGAAGGCTAAAATGATACCGGAAACCAGGTTGTTGATGATCGTCTGAAGACCAAAACCGATTCCCACAGAAAGTGCTCCAAGTACAATGGTGATGTTATTCAAAGGAATGCTTGCCGCTGCTGCTGCAATGAAAAATCCGACTGTAATAATTGCCAAGCGGATAAGAAGGACCGAACTACCGAGTTTCTTATTCCTGCCTTCGGCTTTTTTCTGGTCTTTGACTGAGGCGAAATAAGCGATCGTATTAGCGACCATTAAACTTGCGTAAATCAGTAATCCGAATAGGATAATACTTCCATACGTGAAGGAATTATCGCCAATAAATCTTTCTTTTTCTAAAAACAGCCTTAAGTAGTCTACAACAGCATCTTTGAGAGAAGCATTTTGCAGAAAGCTAAAAGTCCAAAGCAAAACTGCAGCAAAAAGGAAGATTCCCTTGAGGCGTTTCTGAATACCTTGAAAATCGAAATAGGACGTAAAGGTGTCGGTTTCTTTTTTGCTATACTCGATTAAAAGATAGATTCCTTCCATGATCACATTCACGAAAAAATATAAGCTTATCGCCTGCATAAACCCTGTCACCCCTGCCACACTGACGATTTTGGCTAAACTGAAGCGCCCAAAAATATTGGCCAGGAATCCAATACTCAGCAATATAAACATGAACAAAGAGACCTTGGTGAGGAAAGTCTCATCCTTTTTATCCTCTGTCTTAAACTTCCTGCTGCTGATTCCTGAAACATATAAAGGAAACAAGCTTCCTAAAAGAAGGTAGAATCTTTCCTGATATACGATCTCCCGGAATAAATTGCTGATAGAAAAAAACAAGAAAAAAAGAATCATAAAGATCCATTTTAGGAAGTCTCTTTTTTCATATTCCTCATAAATCAACACCGTAGTAAATATTACCTGAAGGATGATCAAAAAAGTAATAAATACAAGTGAAGGCCTTTCGAAGAGAAACACCAGAAGCGGCAGGAGAGAAGTCATCGTTGCCGAAAACGGGTATTTTTTATAAAACCGAACGCGCTCCAAAATCAACTTTCCAAAATCCTTCTGAGATTCTATCTTTTTGATCACAGTTTTCATCAAAAAGTAAGCAAAACCGATCAGGAATAAACTGAGACTTAGGCTTGCCTTGTTGTCTTCGAGGTAAGTTTTCAGGAAACCAAAGTTGAGATCGATAGACTCTTTTGAGATCTCAAGAATTGTCCTTGGGGAAGGAATTGAGTTGGTTTCCCAGAGGTAATTTATTTCTTTGGTCAGTAAGGAGCTCTCCAGTTCTTTTTTGTTTATTTCCATGAACTGATCAAGTGTCATGAGATTGATACTGACTTTGCTTACTTCAGATTGGAACCTTGCAGTGATCAGTTGCTGACTGTACAGTGCGCTGTCCAGCATAATTATATCCTCTTTGAGCTTCAAAATAGCCTCCGAATAAGCGGGGATGATCGAGGAGTCTTTTAAATTGTATGTTAATAATTTGTCGTTTTTGATCATTTTGAGAAGACTGTCGAGGTGGGTGAGCTCAGACATTCTTTTGTCTATCGTCTTTTCAAAATCTTGGTTTTGCCTTCCTATGTTGTTTGTGACCCAGTTTAGCCCATTGATGTAGCGAAGATTAAAGTTTTTACCAGGAGTCTGTATGCTTTGGGTGATTCGTTCGATGGTGTTATTAAATGCAATAATCTCCCGTGAATATTCGAGTGTATCGAGCGGTTTAAAAAGATCCAGTTTGATTTGATTCGCAAGCACAGAATACAATTTGCCTTTGCTGATCAAATCCTCAAGGGTGGGTTGCTGCGGAGCTGCGATAGTTGATTCTACAAGTGAATCGAAAGTTGCATCTTCAACAAAAAGCTCTTTCACAATGCTTGATTGGCTTGGTATTGTATCCTGGCCAACAACTGCAAAAGCCAAAAACATGGAAAGGAGAATGAAAAAGAGACTTTTTAATTTCATGCTATTTGAAGTATTTCCTGGGTAAAATTACACTATATATTCTCATTTGCATTTCGGAGCATCGAATGGATCTAGGTCAAATCAGGCATCAATAATTTAGAATATTCTTTCGAATTCTGTCAAGATGTCTCAATTAATTAAGCTTCAATAGAGATAAACAGTCAAACTGACTTGATTTTCCCGGATGGTATGGATTTTTCTAAAATGAAAAAAGTAACTGAAAACTCTAAACCACATACAAAATGAAACTGGTAAGATACAATCAACTCGATCCTCAGGTTCCTGCTTCATTCAGCGGAATGCTCGACAGGTTTTTCAATGATTCTTTCGGCGCAGCTTTGAAGCAATTCAATCCGGCTGTAGATATCGCCGAAGATGAGAAATCCTATGAAATCCTTGTTGCAGTTCCCGGTGTGAAAAAGCAGGATTTCAAAATCGATCTCATCGATGGAAAATTAACCATCTCAGGTGAGCGAAAAATGGAAGAAAAGAAAGAGGGTAAAAACTTCCACAGCCTCGAAACTCAATACGGATCTTTCAGCAGATCGTTCTTTGTTCCGGAGGATGTGAAAGCCGAAAAAGTAGAGGCAACCTATGAAGATGGCTTGCTAAAATTGACCCTTCCAAAAAAGGAAAAGAAAGTTTCAAAAGCTTCCATTGAAGTAAAATAACCGGGAGTGGGGAAACCCACCCGCTTTATTTTTGTTACCTATTCAGGAAATGAAAAAAGCGGTTAATTCTTGTTAATTTGGAGGAATTACCGAGCAAAAAGGCTTTTCTTTTGAAGCCTTTTTATCCAAAATTGGTTGAAGGTTTAAATAACATAAGATACGATATGAGCAAAAGACAATTCTTTTTGGGAATGCTGCTAGCCTCCATGATTGGAGGTATTGTTGCATTAGCCGGGGCAAGTTTTCTGGCACCGCGTCAGAATGCCGGCAGCTTTGATGAAAAGCAACAGTCAAGTTTTGTAAACATGCTTTCAGGTAAGGATTTCACGATTCCTGACGGGATCAATTTTGTGGCTTCTGCCCAGGCGGTCACCCCGGCAGTAGTTCACGTGAAAAGTCAAATTTCCTATTCAGACGGTGGTGGTCAGAGAGATCCATTACAAGAGTTTTTTGGATTACCTCCAAGAGGTGGACAAGACGGACCTCCTCAGGGAATGAGTTCCGGTTCAGGAGTTATTATTTCCTCCGATGGATACATTGTCACCAATAACCACGTAGTGGAAGGTGCCAATAAAGTTGAGATTTCCCTCGAAAATAATAAGCGTTTTACTGCAACGGTGGTGGGAACAGACCCTTCAACTGATTTGGCGTTGCTGAAAATTGAAGCGACAGATTTGCCTTTCGTTCGTTTCGGAGATTCAGATCAAACCCAAATCGGAGAATGGGTTTTGGCTGTGGGTAATCCGTTTGATTTGAATTCTACTGTTACGGCCGGGATTATCTCTGCGAAAGCAAGAAATATCAACATCCTGAGAGATGTTGAAAATAACCTTCAGATCGAGTCTTTCTTGCAAACTGATGCCGTGGTAAATCCGGGAAATTCAGGAGGAGCTTTAGTGAATCTTGCCGGCGAGCTGATCGGTATCAATACTGCGATTGCATCCAATACAGGGACTTTTGCAGGTTACTCTTTTGCAGTTCCAAGCACACTTGTTAAAAAAGTGATGGATGATCTGATGAAGTTCGGAACTGTGCAGAGAGGATTGCTAGGAGTTAATATTCAAAATGTGAGTCCTGAATTGGCAGATTACCTGAAAAAAGAATTTCCTGTTAACCAAGGTGTTTACGTGGGCGGAGTCAATGATAATAGCGGAGGAAAAGAAGCCGGACTCAAAGAAGGCGATATCATTATTGGTGTCGACGGAAGAGTGACCAATAATGTATCAAACCTTCAGGAAATGGTTGCCAGAAAGCGTCCTGGTGACAAAGTGGAAGTTGAATACATCCGCGAGGGCAAAACCTATAAAACAACTGCTACCCTCAAAAACTTCGCTGGAGATACTAAAATTGTGAAGAAAGAAATCCCGAAGAGATTTGAGTTTGGCGGGTTGGTAGTAGAGGACGTGAAGCCAACTATCAAAGAGCAACTGGAAATTTCAGGAGGTGCATTGATCACTTCCGTGGAAGGAAATAATTGGAGAGAAGCTGGTGCCAAAAATGGATTTATCAT
>JBILPR010000231.1:0-7045 GCA_044373795.1 Algoriphagus sp.
AAATAACCAGGAATTAAGGTTTTGGGTTACTTTTTGCCTTCAAAAAGTAACAAAGAAAAAATCTGCGGGAAATTCTTGATTTACTAAGAGGACTTACTTTTCTTGAAGAGTATTCCATCTTCTCATATTTTGAATTTTAGAAGAGCCATTATTTTCCTAACTCAAACTAATTTTCAATTCGAATAAGATTTTGCAGACTTAGATTTTTTTAATGTGTATTCGCTTGATTGTATTTGACAGAATTAGGTTTGGATTTGAATGCCCCCCCCCGGCGGAGAGAGTCTCATTTCCGCGTCCCGATAGGCTTCTATCCATCGTGCAGATATTCGGATACTCATAATTTTTATTTACCCTTCGGAAGGCAAAAAATAATCAACCCGCTACTGTCGACGATCGAATGGTGATTTTGGACGGTACCGTAATTACCTGATTCAGCAAGTCAGGTTGCTTTGGTCGGGTGAGCTTTCTGATCAATAATTTGGCACACTCCTCTCCGATCGTAAATGCCGGCTGGGTGATCGTGGTCAAAGATGGATTAAGCAAACCAGCAATGCTCATATTTGAGAAACTGATAATTTTTAAATCCTCCGGGATTCTCAGATTTGTGCGCTTTACGGAGTGGTAGGTGCACAAAGCAAGTTTTTCAACAGATGAAAAAATCCCATCCGGTTTGTTTTCTGACAAAAGCAGGTCCCGTATTAATTCAATATTTTTGTCTTCATTTTGGCAGCACGTGATATTAAAAGCAGGATCAGGCTCCAATCCGGCTTCTTTGATGGCATCCAAATAGCCACGATGTCTTTCTTTTGTGATCGAAAGCTCTTTGCCCAACATTAAAAACGCTATTTTTTTACAGCCCTGCTGAAGCAAATGTTTGGTAGCGTCGAACGAACTTTCATAATCATTGGTGATGAATTTGGTAGTGGGTATCCCGCTGCAAATCCGATCAAAGAAAATCAAAGGAACCCCTCTCTCATGAAGCCTTTCAAGATGGGAAACATCACTCGTCTGACTGGAAACAGACATTACGATTGCGTCCGCCCTTCCATTCAGCAGAAGTGAAATAATCTTTTTCTCCTTATCTACATCCTCATGGGTATTGTAAACCAACAGATGATATCCATGCTGCTGCATGATTTCTTCAATACCGTCGATTACTTGGGCGAAAAAATTATTGATGCGCTCCGGGATTACCACAGCGATGGTTTTGCTTTTGTTTTCCCGCAGACTTCTGGCAAATGGGTTCGGCTGATAATTCATCTTTTCAGCCATACTAATTACTTTTTTCTTAGTCTCCACACTGATTTCGTAACTGTCATTTAATGCTCTGGAAACTGTCGATGGGGAAAGTTTAAGCTCTGCCGCCAACTCCTTTAAATTCACTCCTGATGCCATTGCGTAAGATTAATTTTGGGTCTGGGTAATCAATTTTAAGTTACACAGGTTTGGAAATATTCTCTTCTTACCGTTCAAATTATTTCGCAATCGTTTTCGTATTTAATTCCCCAAAAGCATTCATTTCAGGGTAAATTGAATGTGTATTTATAGAGTCAATTCTTTGCCAGCCCAACCCTGATGATATCCACTGAAACCCAAACGGCCTTCATTTCAGAAGATTTCCTTTTGAAAAACCAATATGCACGCATCCTTTATCATGGGTATGCCAAAGACCTTCCCATCATCGATTATCACAATCACCTCCCACCTGCGGAAATAGCTAAAAATCGAATTTTCGAGAATACGTCCCAAATCTGGCTTGCCGGCGACCATTACAAATGGAGAGCGATGAGGACCTTGGGAATATCAGAGGAATTCATCACCGGAAAGGCGTCTGACGGGGATAAGTTTATGAAATGGTCGGCAACTGTACCTTACACACTTCGAAATCCGCTTTACCATTGGACTCATCTGGAGTTGAAGCGGTACTTCGGAATCGATGAAGTTTTGAATTCTGAAAATGGGTCAAAAATTTACGCTCAAACTTCCGAGTTATTGGCTCAGCCGGATTTTAGCGCCGCTTCCCTCCTTCGGAAAATGAAAGTCGAGGTAGTCTGCACCACGGACGATCCGGCAGATACGTTGGATAATCACGTTGATTTCCATCACCAAAATGCAGGTCTTCAAATGTATCCCGCATTCAGACCTGACAAGTCTTTCGCAGTAGAGAATACTGAAACCTACCTGGCTTATTTGAACAAACTTTCTGCCGCAAGTGGAATTGCAATTGAAAGCTACGACGAGTTATTGGAAGCCTTGAGTAACCGCATCGACTTTTTCCACGATCGGGGTTGCAGACTTTCGGATCATGGTTTGGAGCATTTGTATTTCAATGAGAGCAATGAGTTTTACATTGAAAACATCTTCAATGACCTGCTGGAAGGACAGAGTATTTCTACTTCAGAAATCAGGTATTTCAAATTTTATACCCTACGCGAACTTTGCAAAATGTACCACGCCAAGGGATGGGTTCAGCAATTCCACTTGGGTGCCTTGAGAAATACCAATACCCGGGGACTGGCAACTCTTGGCCCGGATACAGGATTTGATTCGATCGGAGATTTTGATCAGGCCAGACCAATGGCCCAATTCCTGAACGAACTCGACTCCTCAGATCAGCTTGCCAAAACCGTCCTTTACAACCTGAATCCCCGTGATAATGAAGTGCTGGCAAGTATGATCGGCAACTTCAACGATGGCTCTGTGAAAGGAAAAATCCAGTTCGGTTCCGGCTGGTGGTACCTAGATCAGAAAGACGGAATGGAAAAGCAAATCAATTCACTCTCAAACATCGGATTGATCAGTTGCTTCATCGGAATGCTGACAGACTCCAGAAGTTTCCTTTCATTTCCCCGACACGAATATTTCCGCAGAATTCTTTGCAATCTCTTTGGTGAAGATGTTGCCAACGGCGAATTGCCATGGGACGAAAAATGGCTCGGAAAAATCATTCAGGATATTTGCTACTACAACGCCAAATCCTATTTCGACTTTAGTCCAAAGAATTTTAAAATCTGATCATGAATTCCTCCCTATTTTCCCTTGAGGGAAAAAAAATTGCCTTTTCCGGAGCCACAGGTGTTCTGGGAAAAACAATGAGTTTGCATCTCGCTTCAGAAGGCGCAATCCTTTTGATCCTTGGTCGCACCCCCGCAAAAGTCGATGAACTCGTCTCTGAGATCAACAAAAGCGGTGGAAAAGCATTTGGCTATTACACCGACGTGACCGATGAGACAAGCATCCACGATGCCGCCTCCCAAATCGAATCCGATCATGGTTCCATCGATATTTTGATCAACGGAGCGGGTGGAAATATGCCCGGAGCGGTGATCACTCCCACTCAGAATTTTCTGGATTTGGATGTCAATTCCCTCAGAAAGGTGCTGGATCTGAACTATCTCGGAACAGTCCTACCCATCAAAGCTTTGCTTCCTTTGATGCTTAAAGAAAACAAGGGAAATATATTGAATATCAGTTCGATGGCTGCCTCCAGACCAATGACCAGAGTGATGGGATATGCATCTGCGAAAGCTGCAATCGACAATCTCACCAAGTGGCTTTCTGTCGAACTCACAGCCAAGCACGGACCTGAATTCCGGGTGAATGCTATCGCTCCCGGCTTCTTCCTCACCGAGCAAAACCGTACCCTATTGACCGAAGCAGATGGAGGACTAACTAGTCGTGGCAATCAAATCATCACCCATACACCTATGCGGAGATTTGGGAAACCGGATGATTTGCTGGGCACCTTGCAATGGCTCTGCAGTGATGCCTCGGCATTTGTAACGGGAACGATTATAGCAGTTGACGGAGGTTTCAGCGCTTATTCGGGGGTTTGAGGGAGATAGGCTACGCGAGATACGCTAAAGCGAAATACACTTCGCTTCGCTTCGCGAGATAGATTATTTGAGATATGCTTCGCGAGATAGACTTTGTGAGAATTAGATCGTAAGAATTGATTCCTTGGATTTGAGTATATTCAAATACTTACTTATGATTGTGTAAATCCGCTATTGAATCAGTAAAAGTTAAAACGGCAAAGTATTTAAATTTAGTGAAATGGCTTCTTCGGTCACTTATGCTTTGCGTGTCTAAGCATCGGTCATCCAGCCAATAAAAAAATAACCAATAACTCCAAAACTACTTTCCCATGACCTATAAAATGGAACAAACCATGCGCTGGTATGGTCCAAATGACCCGGTAAGCCTAAGAGATATTTTACAAGCCGGAGCAACCGGGATAGTGACCGCTTTGCACCATATTCCCAACGGAGAAACCTGGAGCAGGGAAGAAATTGCTATACGAAAAAAGATGATCGAAGACGCGGGATTGACCTGGTCCGTGGTGGAATCAGTTCCTGTGCATGAAGTGATCAAGACCCAATCGGGAAATTACCTGGAAGTCATCGATAACTATAAGCAAACCATCCGAAACCTGGCATCCGAAGGCGTTTTCACCGTTTGCTACAACTTCATGCCGATCCTGGACTGGACCCGAACAGATCTTGAATATGAGTTGCCAAACGGAGTGAAAGCTTTACTCTACGAAAGCAAAGCTGTAAAAGCTTTTGATCTCCTGGTGTTGAACAGGGAAAAGGCTCAGGAAGAATATTCAGAAGCAGAAAAAGCCGAAATCAAAGAATACTACGATGGGCTTTCGATGGAAAAGCGCAAGCTCATAAACGACAATATGCTGAAAGGTCTTCCCGGATCCGAAATCGGCTATACAATGGACGAGTTTAAAGCCATGCTGGAAACTTACTCCGGGATCGACGCTGCCAAACTTGCGGACCACCTTCGTTATTTCCTGGATCAGATCGTTCCTGTTGCTGAGGAAAATGGCGTCTTTATGGCAATTCACCCCGATGACCCTCCATTCTCACTTTTCGGTTTACCGCGAGTTGTCAGCACTGCAGCCGATGCCAGAAGGATCCTGACCGATCAGCCAAGCCCAAATAATGGATTGTGCTTTTGCACCGGCTCGTATGGGGTAAGACCCGACAATGACCTTCCGGCAATGGTGAGGGAATTTGGGAATAATATCCATTTCATCCATTTGCGAAGCACCAAGCGAGATGCGGAAGGCAATTTCTTCGAAGACAATCATCTCGAAGGTGATGTGCCGATGGTAGCCGTAATCGATGAAATCGTCGAAATGCAACAAAGACGTGGAAAAAGCATTCCGATGAGACCGGATCATGGACATCAGATGCTGGATGATTTGCATAAAAAGACAAATCCGGGCTATTCAGCCATTGGAAGGCTCAAAGGTTTGGCCGAAATCCGTGGGGTAGAGCAGGCACTACTCTACTGCAAAAACAAGAAATAATCTGGTCGAATCTTCCTGATGTAAGCAATGCAGCCGGCAAAAGGCATGGATGCCGTCGGAAGTGTCTTCACTCCGGCATTATTAAAGAACATGAGTGGTGACACTCACGTTGGCGGAGAAATAATCATTTTGATTCTTCCTGATAGAATCAATACAGGATTCAAAAATGAACTGATGCCACCGGAAGTGTCTTCACTCCGGCATTTAAAGAACATGAGTGGTGACACTCACGTTGGCAGAGAAATAATCATTTTGATTCTTCCTGATAGAATCAATACAGGATTCAAAAATGAACTGATGCCACCGGAAGTGTCTTCACTCCGGCATTTAAAGAACATGAGTGGTGACACTCACGTTGGCCGAGAGGGCGCCCTTAAATCAGCAGGTTTTTTGAGATCGTTGGATTTCTAATCCGCAGAAAGCTGGGCAACCCTCTTCCCAAAATATTTCATCTCCGTCCTCGGCGATATAAATTCTACTCCCAATTATTTTTCCGGGCCGAGGTCATTGGCCTTTTCAATTTTTTTCCTGGGGTTGAAACCCCAGGCTACCAATCTGGCGTACCTACGGCACGCGTTCCTGCGATAACCTGCGCGGCAAAAATCAATCAAGCTATTCGACATTTATAATGTCGATCGACAGATAAGAAGGATGTCAAATCCGAATTTTGGGAAGCTCATGGATTTTTTACGGATTGGAAATCCTACGATCTGACTAATCTTTATTAAATTCCATGAACGATGAATTATGGCCCTGTTTTATTCTAAAAAAGACCTTTTTTTCCAGCTTTTCGAAAACCTGAATTGTCTTCAGCTCACTCAAATTCCATTTTTCTCAGACCATAACGAGGAAACTTTCAAACTCATTCTGGATGCAGCTGAGCAAATTGCAGAGAAGAATTTGTATCCGATCCTCACGGAAATGGATCGGAAAGAACCTCAATTGGTGGATGGGAAAATCCGGATCCATCCGGGAATGAAAGCGATCGTCAAGAAATTTGGGACAGATGGCTGGATCAATGCCACATTTCCCTACAAGGACGGAGGTCAGCAATTGCCCTGGACGATTCACTTGGCTTCCGGGTTTATCCTGCAGGCTGCAAATTATTCCGCCAGCGTATTTCCTTTTTTGACCACAGGGGCTGCCAACCTGATCCGAACTTTTGGTTCGCAAGAGTTGAATGATACATTCACTCCTAAAATGTATTCCGGTGAATGGCAGGGCACTATGGCCTTGACCGAACCGGATGCAGGAAGCTCCTTGTCTGATTTGAGCACTGCTGCTATGCCCACAGATAATCCCGGGATTTTCAAAATCAAAGGCCAGAAAATCTACATTTCCTGCGGTGATCACGATGCCTGCGAAAATGTAATTCATCTGATGCTGGCACGAATTCAGGGAGCTCCTGCCGGCACAAAAGGCATTTCTTTGTTTGTCGTACCTCAAAAGCGAGTACTTGATCTTCAGCCAAACGACGTCCTCACTCAGGGACTTTACCACAAAATGGGATACAAAGGGGCTCCGATTGCTCACCTGATGATGGGATCCGAAGATGGATGCGAAGGTTTTTTGGTTGGCGAAGCCAATCAGGGATTGAAATACATGTTCCAAATGATGAACGAAGCCCGCCTTGGCGTAGGCATGAATGCGGTTGCCATCGCCACAGCAGCTTATCTGAGTTCGCTGACTTATGCGAAGGAAAGACCTCAGGGTAGAAAA
>JBILPR010000232.1:0-7028 GCA_044373795.1 Algoriphagus sp.
GACTCTTCCCTACCAGTGACGGAATACAGATTCTTAGATGAATCTGGTGAAGAAATAGAACTACAAGTAAAAAGCGAGACTGAGTAAGTCTCGCTTTTTTTTTGACATTACTAATCCTTAATAAACTCAAACTTCGCCCAATTTTTAAGGAGTGGGATTTCGGGTTCGTCCGTGAAAAAATCATAGCGGAGATCAAGTTTTTCAATTCGTAATTGATGACGCCCTTTGGAAAGGTTTTCGATCGGAAAGGCAGACTATTATACTTTTTGTGCGGTTGCTGCCAGCCTGACCTTACTCCAGTCCTCTATGATAATCAAAGAATCATCGAGATAGATCCGGTGTAAATTAGCTATTTCATTGAGTTCATGCCAAGCCAAAGTATCGAGAGAAACTTTAAAATCAGCCTTAATTCTTTCCATGATTTTGGAATCCCCTTGGTACCGTACGACTCCAATTTTCAGCAAATTTTTGAAGTCTCTATTTTTGGGATAAAAGCTTTTGCAAATCTTTTATCCGAATCATTGTATTCCTCAAAATACAGGCTCTTCGCCGGCCATTTCTGCTCCATTTGATTGACATTCATCTCATTGAAAAATAGGGAAAAATCCTAGATATCAGCCATGATTATCGCTGAGGCCATTATAAAAATCCCTGCCCCAAATAGAAGCGTTAACCACTTTCCAAGGTTGCTCTGATAAATGGCAGCAATCGAAGAAAGGATAGTTCCTGAGTACCAGGTCTTGAATTTTGTTTTCTTTTTGGAGGCCATCAAAAAGACCGAAAAAGATAGGTAACAACATAAATTATTAAGAATTGAAGATCGAGGATAACATAAACAATGATTAGAAAACCGAGATAAAAAGTAAAAATCAAAAATACGATTGTCAGGGAGATGGGATAAGCGAAAGTTGTACTACAGATTCTTTCCATCTTAAGAGCCATTTCATCAGCTTTTTGGTATTTTTAATCCTGACCCATTTTGAAAAGCTTTTCCTGAATCACTCCTTCCGGAAATGCAAAACTCAATCCTAAAAGTCCCGCCCAAATAAATCTTAAGGCTAGATGAACCACAAAGAAGATCTTAAAAATGCTTATGATCATGGTCAGATACAGTAAAACCAATGAACTGGGCAAATAGCCAACTCCGAGATCTTGAATCAGATAGGCGGAAAACTCATATACCTTCGATGGGAAAATGAACAGAAAAGCGAAAATAATACCTGAGATAATCACTTCCGGCTCACAGCTGTTTCGCCGCAAATTTTCAAGCCAGGTCAGATCTTCCTGCTTTTTGTTTAAGTCACTTTCATTTTCCATTGCAAATAATTTAAAATGTTCTTTCCTGAAAGGAACCTAGCTATCCAGCCAATTCTTAAATTCGCTTACCTTTTCCCGGCTTACCAAAATATCATTGTCTCCGCAGTTTTTCAGCTTCACTTTCAATCGGCTGTTAGAATAAGATAAAATCTCGCTTATTGCCTCCGCTTTACAAAGGTATTTTCGATTTAAGCGGAAAAATTTGCGAGGGTCTACTTGGGACTCTGTCTGGTCAAGGGTATAGTCTATTACAAATTTTTTGCCTTCCGAGGTTTGGATAAAAGTGACGCGCTCCTCGCTGAAGATGAATGCTATATCTTCAACTGGAATGCTTTGTATTTTCTCTCCATATCTTATCAGAAACCGCGTCTTGAACTCTAAGAACTTTGGTTTAAGCAAATCTATCAAAACGCTTAAATCAAGAACTGGTTGAATCTGACTATTCTTGAATTTTTCTATTGCCCTAGCAAGTTCGAGCTCATCAATTGGCTTCAAAAGATAATCTATGGCATTCACCTGAAAAGCTTTAATCGCATATTGATCGTAGGCGGTGGTGAATATGATCGGGGCGGATACTTTGATTTTTTCAAAAATTTCAAAGCTGATTCCATCGGCCAATTGAATGTCACAAAAGATCAGATCAGGTTCGGAATTCGTTGCCAACCATTGCAACGAAGATGAAATGCTATCTAAATTCCCATGGAAAGTAGCCTGTGCAAAATGCTTCTTTAAAAGTGCCAGCAACCGATTTGCAGCTGGCTTCTCGTCTTCTATCAGGAGGATATTCATGCTTCTATCAGAAGTAGAGGAAGTCTGACGATAAATTCATTTTCGCTTTGAGTGACTTCAATATTTTTGGAACTCAAAAACTGATATCGGAGCCGGATATTTTCTATCCCCACTCCTGTTGAAGATTCGGTTTGACTTGATTTTGGCTGGAATGTATTACTGATCCACAATTCATTTTCCTTCTGAAGGATATGAATGAATAGTGGATCTTTCTGACTCGCGATATTGTGTTTGATTGCATTTTCCAGGAGGAGTTGCAGGGACAAGGGTGGTAAAAAGTAACCTTTTTCAGAATTAACCTGAATTGAGAATTGGAGATTTTCACCAAATCGAATTTTTTGAAGTTCCAGATAATTTCGGGCAAAATCCATCTCTTTAGATAGCTCTACTACTTGATCTTGTTGGACTTCGAGGACATACCGATAGATCTTGGATAGCTTTTGGATAAATGCTGCTGACTTATCAGCATCTTCATAGACAAGGCCGGAAAGGACATTGAGCGAGTTGAACAAAAAATGAGGGTTCAATTGATCCTTCAGACTTTGATACTGACTAGCCATTTTTTCCGTTCGTAACTGCTCGGCTTCGATGGCTGATTTACGCCATTCAAAAAGCCAGCTTCTTGTCGTGAAAATACCCATAAAAACCAATGCAATTGTCATTGGAGTCATCGTGAAATTCAGGATCCTTTTCCACGGAATAGTGTTCGCGGTGAAGTCGTTTTCAAAAAAGAAATAGAAAAAGACAATCACAAAACTCACTACAAATGCATAAGACATATAGGTAACAACCGTAACAAGAAGTCGCTTGACAGGTTGGTGTATCCAAGAAATACGCGAATCAAAATACTCTTGAATTCTACTACCGCCCCAACTTAGAGCCATTGAAACTGTGAAGGAAAAAATAAAATCCGGAATCAGACTGATAAGATCTGACCAGCTCAAAAAGCAAATTGGACAAAAAACAACTTGGAGAAATAGTGCAATACAAAAATTCAAAATTAAAAATTTCCTGAGGTCTCTCCAGATTCCTGTATCCTTTTTATAATCTGCTCCGGTTTGGATTTGAGTCATCTTGAAAGTTAGGTAAAAAGAGCTTGATTTTTTAAAGAGCAGATTTAGGAAAAGTCCTTCAACTGGTTCGATGAAGGACTTTTTCAAGGGTTATTATAAAATGTCGAATTACTTGCAAGCACTTTCCACTTGTTCTGCATTCATTTTACCCCAAGTTGGAAGAATGTAATTTTCATCCACTTTGGCCTGTTCTTTTGTAAATAGCTCCAATCCCATCCTTGCCATTCCGCAGGCTTTCTCAGGGCCTGAACCAAAGAATTGTGCCATTCCGAGCTCCATTTGAGACATTAATGTGACTGCTCGGGGGTTCTCACGATCCAGACTGATTGCTTTTCCGAAGAGTTGCATAGCTTCCGGGCTGAGGCTTTGTCCACGGTTTGCAGGGTCAAGACTGATTTTTCCCATCAGGATGTAGCCATGGAGTGCCGTGATTTCTGAGTTTCCGGGTGCGATTCCATCTGCTTTTTTGACCAACTCAAGAGCCTGATCGAAGTATTGATCTTTATTCACATCGAATCGAAAAGCAGCGGTCGTCTGAGTTAATGCCGCATAGTAAAGTGGAAGCCATTCGGAAGCGTTTGCCTCTGCAATTCTCATAAACCCATTGGAAACAGCCTGTGATTCTTCTGAACTTTGAATAGCTTTCATTGCTGCTGTTTGCTTTTGAATAGCTTTAACATAGGCCGGATCAGAAGCCTTCACCAATGTGATCCACACAAAAACTAAAGCGAGAGATAAGATGTACTTTTTCATGGTTTGTTGATTTAAAGGTTGTTTAATTGATTTGCATTTTTGTCTTTTGACAGGGTCAGGAATACTCCGAGAAATAAAAACCGCGGTGCAACCTGACCTTGGGGAATCGATTCATATTTTCCTTCTTCATTTGGTTTTGAGGTGTAGGTATAGCCAAATACATTGTCCCGGCCGAGGGCATTGCTGACTGCGAGATGGATTATCAGGTTGGGTTTTGGCAGGTAGGACCAGCTGAGACTTAGATTTTGAAAGCTTTTTGTTCTGGCGTTCATCTCCCCCGGTTGATTTGGGTCAGTGTATGAATAGCCGTCATTGAACGAAAAGGAAGCACCTAGCTGAGATTTCAGTTTCACAATGAAGTGTTTTGCCACTACTGAAATATTGTGTGTTGGAGCAAAATCAGGCTGAACCCTGGTGGTAAACTGATTGTACTTTCGCTCACTATCCACAAAGCTGTAGGTGATCCAATAGTCGGTATTCTTGAATGTTTTCTGATCCCTGAAAAATACATCAAGTCCTTTTGCAAACCCCGAACCCGCATTTTTAAGATTGACAGGGTTTTGTGGATTACTTTCAAGAGTTACCAGGCCATCGTATGATTTGTAAAATGTCTCTGCACGGAAAGTGATTCCTTCATTTTGATATAAATAATTTAATATCAAATGGTTGGATTCTGAATTGACCAAATTATGATTCAGAACTCTGAAGTTATCCACAGGTAATTGGTGGAATCTCCCGGCTGCAAAAGAGAACTGTCCAAACTCAGAAAGCTTGAATGCCAATGATAACCGGGGATCTATCCATTCTTCTTGCGCTAACTGACTGGCTCCCGCTCTCAATCCTCCTCTCAGTACAAATTTTTTGCTGAGATAGAAATCCCATTCCGAGAAAAGATAGGCTTCCTTTTCATTGAAGTTCCGGCTTAGGTCTTCTTTGATCAGTCTTTCTTCATAGGTATGAGCAAAGTATTCCACTCCGGTTTTCATCGAAATACGATCTGAGAAATCTTTGATCGCATATCCTTTCAGATGAACGAGGTCATTCCTCCTCTCCAATTGGAGACTATCGTAGGTGACATCGTCAAAATTGTGGGAGAATGATACCCCGCCGAATAAAGCCCAGCCATTTTTGTAAGCCTTTTTCCAATTAGACTGAGCATAGGAATAGCTGTTTTTTAAATTGACTAAAACACCTCTGCCGTCTGAACCAGGCAACGGTTGCCAAAGCTGCATCCCACCAGTTTCGGTTCTGGCGAGCACTTTTAACAATCCGCCCTTTTTAAGTTTATGCTGTCCGGCCAGTTCCGCATCGTAACTATAAGGAGCTCTTTCCCAGTCAAAATTTTGTCTTACTAGCTCTTGATATGGCTTCAAATCAAATACGTTTGCCGAAACAGTCAGACTTCGTTTCTCATTGGCAAGAGTATGTGAATACCCTCCGCCTACAGACATAATGCTCAGATCGTCCTGACTGCGAAGCGAGAGGTCTTTTGTGTTCAAAGCGAGTGCGGAGGAAAGAGCTTGTCCATATTCTGCTGAATATCCACCCGTGCTGAAAAATGTTCCTTTGAAAAGATTGGGATTAAACCGTGTTCGGGTCGGGACATTTCCGGCCGTGGTTCCATAGGCATTGCCCACTCGCATTCCGTCGATGTAAATTCCCACTTCCGAAGCATCACCCCCGCGAACAAAGAGTCTTCCGTCATTGCCCACGGTACTCGTTCCGGGAAGTGTTTGAAAAGCCCCAACGATATCTCCCATTGCACTTGGCGTAGTGACAATATCTAGAGGGCGGAGAATTACTGCCTTTTTCTCATCCGAAGCTTCTATCGATCCTGCCGAAATAGTCACCGCGTTCATTTCAGTGATTTTTTCAATTAGTCGGACAGCTTCAATTTCCATATTGGCGGAACAATCAATAAATAGCTCCTGAGTTTTAAAACCCACAAATTGGAAGACCAAAAGTTGGCTGCCGGTTTCTGTTGTCTCAAAAGAGTAATTTCCAGACACACCAGAAGTAGCTCCATCGTAGCTTCCTTTGATGAAAACATTTACCCCTGGAAGGGCCTTTCCTTTTTCATCGAGGATTTTGCCGCTGATTCTCATCTGTCCGAAGGCAATTGATTGAAGCAGGAAAAAGTAAAAGAAAAGTGTGACGTGGCATTTCATTTCGATTCGTATTTGAACCAAAAATGAAGGATAAGCTTGGGTATGAAAATTGGATCTTGCTGAAGCGACAAAAGGATAGACCCAACTTTAGGATTTCAATCCTGAAATGTTTCTGATAAATTTTTGAACACGCAACATGCCGCCATTTTTCTAAGATTTCAGATTGATTAAAAAGCCCTTTACCGCTTTTTTAATAGAAGCTTATCTTCTTTTCCTTCGACCAGTTCTGTTTTTGCAGAAAAATCATCGTCTCGTTTTCTTTGAGTCGAAAGCAGAAATACCGCTCCCATTCCAAGCCCAACCGAGGCCAACACGATCATAAGAATCAGACTAACCATTCTCATGATTTTCTTGAATCTTTTCATAAATAAATGAGTAAGCCAAGCTTCGAAAAGCAGGCGTGTAAATACTAAATAAGAGGTGGAGATCGGGAAATTATCCGAGAGAAAAATTCAGATTAGGGTCATCTGAATCGATAGAAGGTATTTTCAGGGAAATAAATTGCCCCATGATTTCCTTCAAAAAATGCTGACTGATAATTACAAGAAATAGAATTTTGGTCAACTCAGAATAAAGCTTTTGCATTGCTTTTTCGAGTGTCGGATGATTTAGAAAAAAATGTGAATTGGTTTTTAAGACACTCGAAAAAGAAAAAACGGATGATCTTCTTTTGCACTGCGAAGAAAAAAGAAGTTCAGATTGTTGGGGAGCCTGATGAAAATTTGAAGAAGCAAAAGCAGAGCCTGAAAAGGAAGAAACACTTAGAATCAGCGTTAAACCGTGATTATGCATTAGGCTTAAAAAAATATTGATAATTGTTTGAATGGATGATAAAATGGGCGATTTTTAATAGGATCAACTTTCACCAAAATGGTTAATCTTCCTATCGAATATTCGGACAAGCCCGTGACCCCATTTGGCGGGATGA
>JBILPR010000037.1:0-22469 GCA_044373795.1 Algoriphagus sp.
GAAGCGCTCTAGGCCTGGTTGGGAAAAAGACTCCATCATAAAATAAGCAACTAATGCGGTCACGATGACCACTAGTAATCGGAAAATGATTTTAGAGCTTTTCAAAATTTAGGTGCGGTTATGAAGATTAGGCCTTAATTTAGCCCAAAATTCCGAGAATGGGTTTCGAGTACATAAAAGCACTTCACATCATTTTTATAGTCACCTGGTTTGCAGGGCTATTCTATATTGTTCGTCTCTTCATATATCAGACTGAAGCGATGGCGCGACCCGAAAACGAACGCGCTATATTGAAACCTCAATTGGATCTGATGGCCTCCCGTCTCTGGTATATCATCACCTGGCCTTCTGCGGTACTCACACTGATTTTCGGGTTTTGGGTGTTGGTTTATCGCTGGGGTTATCTGGAATTGGGCTTTATGCAGGCCAAGCTAGGCTTTGTTTTGGTTCTCTACATTTACCATGGATTTTGTCATGTCCTTTTCAAAGAATTGCAAGCCGGCCGAACCAGATGGACTTCCTCACAGTTACGTTTGTGGAACGAAGTAGCGACCATGCTTTTATTCGCAATAGTTTTCCTAATTGTCTTGAAAAGTGCTTTGAGTATGGCTTATGGGATGCTAGGACTGATCGGTTTAGGCATTACGCTCATGATCGCCACGAAGCTTTACAAAAAATACCGGACCAAATCCTAATCACCCCATGAATTCAAAATTCTCATTTCTCCTTTTTGGATTGCTTTCCCTCACTTTTTGGCAATGTAAATCCGGCTCTGATGGAAGCGGCGAATCAAGTGAATCATTGCCTTATCTGGGAAATTGGTATGTGGATTCGACAGAGGTAAATGGTAAAATGGCAATGGATACCGTCTACCATGAGATCGCAGAATTCTCCTTTATCAACCAAATGGGAGACACCATTTCGAAATCAGATGTAACCGAAAAAGTATATGTCGCTGACTTCTTTTTCACCACCTGCCCTACTATCTGCCCCATCATGAAGAAGGAAATGCTGCGAGTTTACGAGCAGTATAAGGGAAATCCGGATTTTGTGATTTTGAGTCATTCGATTGACCCAACTCACGATACTCAAGCTGTATTGAAAGATTATGCTGAAAAGCTGGGTGTACCTGATGCCAATACCTGGAATTTCCTGACAGGAGATCAGGAAAAAATCTTCGAGATAGGCCAAACCAGCTATCTGACTACTGCAATGGCCGACCAAAATGAGGCTGGCGGATTTTTACACAGCGGAGCTTTTGTCTTGGTGGATCAAACTGGAAAAATTCGTGGAGTCTACGACGGCACCAAATCAGACCAGGTAGACCGATTACTTCAGGACATCCCGAAGCTCCTGGGCAAATGAGAAAATTATTGATTTTGGTTTTGTTGGCAGCAGTCTCAATTTCCTGCTCCACAAAGTCCACCGATAAGGAAGCTACTCTGGCAACTATTTCAGATCCTGAAATCATGAAATACGCGATTGCAGGAAAAACGCTCTACGAAAACAATTGTGCCAACTGCCATCAAAGCAATGGGTCTGGCCTTGGAAAATTAATACCGCCAATTCGGGATGCGGACTATTTCAAAACAAGCGTTCATCGGACCGTCTGGATCATCCGCCACGGACAGCAGGGAGACATCACTGTAAACGGGCAGATTTATAATCAGGCCATGCCTCCAAATCCACAGCTTAAGCCGCTCGAAATAGCTCAGATTACTACTTATCTCTACAATATTTGGGGAAATTCCGAAGGAGTAATCAGTTCCTCCGAAGTTGAAAAATATTTGAAAACAGCTCCTGATCTGAATTAATCCTTCAGCTCTTTTTCTGCTCTTCCGATCACCTCTTTTATTTCCTGATTTACCTCAGTGACCATTACCATTTGTTCTTCGAGATAGGCCTTCACTTCAATAGGTTCTTTGTCTCCATCCTCGGTATCATATTGTCTCATCCAGACAAACATCCCTTCGTAGGCCTGATTCAGGTCAAAAGCCAAAGCTTTAAGATTTTCGATTTGCAGGCTGTCTACAGGTTCCTGACTGCTAAGCTTTTCTACTTTCTGAGTTGCCTTTTTCTCGAGAGATTTCAACTTACCTATCTGTGGCATCACTTCGTCATGAACAGCAATTAATTGCTCCCTCATTTTTTTATTTTCCTTGACCAGATTTGGCCCACAGGCATTTAATGAAAGAAATAACCCTAAAATTAACAGTGGAATGATTCGGTTCATGGTTGGAGTGATCGTAATAATTAAGATTCAATTATGTCTTTTTTAATAGAAATAAGTGGCGAATTTAATCGATTTGTAATTAATTGAATCATACCTGCTACTTTTAACCTTGATAAATAAATCGACTCTATGAAACCATTTTGTTTTGCTGACGGCCAAATAATTCCTGCTGAATCTGCTACCATCCATCCTGCGGATATAGGGCTGATAAGGGGGTACGGGATTTTTGATTTTTTCAGAACTGTCAATTACAATCCGCTTTTTCTGGAGGATTATCTCGACAGGTTTACATCATCTGCGGAGAAAACTTATTTGCCTCTGAATTATTCACGAGAAGAACTTAGAAAAATAATTTCGGAATTGATAGAAAAAAACGATCTCAAAACAGGCGGATTGAGAATGGTTTTATCCGGAGGAGTTTCCGAAAATCATTTTTCTCCTGCGAAAGGTAAACTATTCATTTTCGCAGAATCTCTGATGTTTCCAACTCAACAAAAGTATGAAGAAGGAATCAAATTGCTGGCATTGGAGCACGTAAGATCTATTGCCGAAATCAAAACAACCAATTACGCCTTGCCTGTTTGGCACAGTGTACAATGGAAAAACGCCGGTGCAGAAGATGTCCTTTATCATCAGGATGGACAGGTGAGTGAAAGCTCAAGGAGTAATTTCTTCATTGTCAAAGACGGGGTAATCAGTACTCCTGACCGGCATGTACTAATGGGAATCACCCGAAAACACATTATGAACCTTGCAGGAAATGTGAAGATCCGGCCTGTTAGTTTTGAAGAAACTCTTGAAGCCGACGAGGCATTTATCAGCAGCACCACGAAGATTTTACTTCCTGTCACAAAAATTGACGATCGTAAGATCGGGACCGGAAAACCAGGTCCAGTAACCCTGGATATCTTGGAAAAATTCAGAATCCTGGAAAAAGAAAGCTCCCTGTAAAAGGGAGCTTTCTTTATTCGGTAATCAACTTTGCGTCTTTCATAATATACATCAGCTTTTCAGGGTCTTTTACGTTCAGAGTGAGCGTTCCTCTTACTTTCACTCGCTTGGAAGTATACTTTATTGGGCTTGCCATCATCACTTCCATTACGGTTTCCGGTCCGCCGGAACCGCAAAAAAAGCACTCAGCCAGTGGTAAACTGGACAAGATGATATGCTCAGGCTTGAACATTCCTTCAAAAGGAATAATATACCCATCGGCCTCCACGACTTTCCCTTCCAGCTTTTTGACGTTTTCGGAGAAAACCGGAACATAAAGCTCTCCAAAATTATCCTCGCTTATTTTATATGTCACCTCTGCCAGGCTTTTCCAAACATTTGGAGCCTGAGCATTCGATTGAATCTGGAAGGCTGTAAAAAGGATAAAAGTCAGGATCAGGATTCTGCTGTTTTTCATGTGTTTATAATTTTTTCTTTAAGGCCACATGGAGTCTCGCATTTCGGATAATCATCCCAGTGTATGACGTTTTCGCCATGCTTGATTTCATATGATAATAATTTGATTTTAAAGGCCATCCCGATCGCTATCGGGAGGAATCTCGCTTGGCTGATAATCACTACTCAATGTGACGTCTGCGTAATGCTCGATTTCATGTTGGTTTCAGTTTTTGAAATCAGGCGCTAGTTAAGCCTTTGTCAGTTGCTTTGCAATACTTGTCTGATAGGCAGACCAGGCAGGAATGATAGAGGCAAGCAACCCAACTCCTAACGCGTAACCCAGTACCCAAAGTTCTTCTTTCAGAAAGATCCATGCCTGCAACGTAGAAACAACTCCCTGATCATTTTGAGAAATCACGACCCATAGGAAAGTATGGCCTAATAGAATTCCCAACACTGCGCCAAAGAATGTCAGCATGATTCCTTCCAAAAAGATCAGGAACAAAAGCTGCATTCTGGAGGCACCGATCGCTCTGAGAATTGCCAGGTCATACTTGCGCTCTTTGAGTGAATTGTAAAGTGCGATAAAAATGCCCAGACCTGAAACCGCAATCAACACAAAAGCCAACCCCTCAAGCAAACTCACTCCTACTCCCAGCAGCTCAAACAATCTGGACATCTCAAATGATGGTGAAGCTGCCTGCATGGAAGTCCCGGAATTGATTTGGCGGGGAAGCTGAACAGCGGCAATCGGATTTCGATATTGAAGCAACAAGGTGGTCACCTCGCGGGGAAGATGTGAATCAGGAAAGCCGGTTTTGGCAACTGGTGAGTGAAATTTATCTTGATGAACTTGAGGTTCATCGGCTGCTGCTGCCGGTAGTTCTGTAGCTAAAGAGTCGGATTCTGTGACCGCTTCTTCTTCCGATTCGGCATCGTCATGTGTGTACCAGACTGATTCGATACTCGTCAAAACCAACCTATCCACCACACTACCCTTTGAACTCAAAATCCCCACTACGCGGTAATCGTGATCTTCATGCTCGTGACTGCCGATGCTAATTCCATGACTACCTTCGAAAGAATCACCGACTTTCATTCCGGTTTTCCTGGCGATGTCTGATCCCAACACTACTTCAAATGGTTCTTCCCAAGCCTTTCCTTCGAAAAACTCCGCCTCATGTAAGTTGAGATAATCATGATTGGTGCCCACGATTCGGAATCCCTGATAATTATCTCCCAAAGCCAGGGGAATCACGCTTTTGACGAGCCGGTTTCTGGTCAGCTTTTTTGCTTCCTCTATTGGGATATTTCCCGTTGGAAAGTCGATATGATATACCCCGGAAAGAATTATTTGAAGCGGACTGCCTTTTGCTCCGACTACCAAATCAATCCCGGCAGCGTCTTGGGTCATCTTTTTCTCAAACTGATGCTGCATCAATAGCAATACTGTGATGATGGCGAGTCCCATCGCCAGCAGCAAGACATTTAGTCCGGTCGAAAGCGGCCTGAAAGTCAAATATTTCCAACTTAGCTTAAGCAGATTCATAGGGATTGGACTTCTACAAAATTGGTGATTTGGGATTTTACCCGCTGATCATGGGTCACAATGACTAAGGCAGCCCCGATTTTGGCAGCCTGAGACTTGAGGAGTTCGATCACATTCGCAGCATTTTCATCGTCAAGACTGGAAGTAGGTTCATCGGCAAGGATAAGCTTCGGTTCGTTGGCCAAAGCTCGTGCGATGGACACTCGCTGTGCTTCCCCTTCACTTAAGGTGAGTACGGAGGATTTTGCTTTTGCAGTAAGTCCAAGTTCAGCTAATAACTGATCCAGATCCTGCCCTTTCTTTTTGCTGAAAAAATGAGTGAGCTCAAGATTTTCCCTGACAGTCAAAGCAGAAAGCAGATGAGGTTTTTGAAAAACAATCCCTATTTCCTTTCCCCTAAAAAGATCCAGTTTCTGACCTTTCAATTCCCAAAGATTGGTCCCCGCCAAGCTGATAGTTCCGGTTTTAGGAGAAAGCAGCCCTGCCAAAAGGTTTAGAAGCGTTGTTTTTCCGGAACCTGATTTCCCAAGGACTAAAATCGATTCCCCTTTATTCAACTTGATATCCGGAAAAGCCATCGTCTGCTGGCCTGGATGTGTGTATTGAATATTTTTCGACTCAAACAGCATATATTAAACCACAGGAATGGAAACTGTAAATGTCGTGCCTTTTTCCGCTTCACTAACGAATGCGATTTCTCCGTTCATTACTTCCACGCATTTCTTTACAATGGATAAACCGAGTCCCGAACCTTCCACTATTCCGACGTTTTTTGCCCGGAAAAATCGATCGAAAAGTTGGCTTTGTTCTCCTTTTGGTATCCCAATCCCATGATCTGTAATCGTTCCTATTAATTTCCCCTCGTTATATTCCAGTCTAAATAGAATCTCCTGCCCTTTTTTTGAGTACTTCACTGCGTTGGAGAGCAGATTTTCCAGAGATTGGTAGAGCAATTCTTCGTCAGCTTTGATTGTCTTGGGCAGGTTTATTTGTTCTGACTTAATTTTTACACCATTCTCAATTCCAGCTTTGACTGTATCCAGCAATTCCTTTACAAAGGCCTGAGTGAATATTTTTTTAGGTCTGAATTCCATTTTATTCGCATCCGACTTTCCAAAGAAAAGGACACTCGTAAGGAGGTTATTGAGTGTTCTTACCGAGTTTTCGATTTTGCCAGCATGCTTTGCTATTTTTTCCTTGAATGGGTGATCCTTCTCCGCATAGATTTGAAGTAATTGAGCGGAACTCAAAATGGAAGTCAGAGGGGTTTTGAATCCATGAGAAACATTCATCACGATTCTGGACTTTAGCTCATTTATTTCTCTTTCCTTTTCTAAAGCCTTGGTCAATTCCTTATTTGCTTCGTAAAGTTCCGCAGTACGGAGTCTGACCTTTTCCTCCAGCTCATTGTTCAACTTCTGAAGTTCCTTTTCTTTCCGGTCCTTGTAAATAGCCAACTCAATGACCATGTTGAGCTCCCGGATATTGAAAGGCTTGATGACATAAGCGCTTGGATTCGTCCCTACCACTTTGTTCAAAGTCTCAGCATCTGAACTCGCACTGAGGTAAACTACAGGGATATCGTATTTCTCATTGATGATTTCAGTAGTCTTAATACCATCCAATTCGCCTGCAAGGCTGATATCCATCATTACTATATCTGCTTGATTTACTTCAAGAAGATCGAGGGCTTTTTCACCGGAATCTGCGATTCCGATTATCACATGGTTATTTTTCTCGAGGGCACGTTGCAGCAACAAGGCTGAAACGGAATCGTCTTCAACAATGAGGATTTTGAGACTAAACATAAAATGAGGAAATCTAATGATTGACTTTGAAGTCTGAAAATACAAAAATTATTTCTCTGGCAAGGGAATTTCCAGAGTAACGAGTGTTCCCGCGTTTTTTGTGCTTGAAATTAGTATTTCACCTTTTAATAATTCAATAAGGTTTTTGGTAATACTGAGCCCCAAACCAGTGCCTTCATACAAGCGATCATTTCCAGAACTTTCCTGCTCAAACGGATCAAAAACTTTCAACAAAAAATCCTCTGACATTCCCACTCCCGTATCCTCAATTTCAAAAAGCAGGTTATTTTTTCTCCGGTCAATGCTCAGAATTATACCCCCTTTTTCAGAATATTTTATGGAATTACCCACCAAATTATTCACGATCATCTCCAAAAATCGCTTGTCTATCTTTCCGTAAAATGGCTTTTGCAGGTAATTCACCGTCAGATCCAACCCTTTTCTCTTAGCCAAATTTTTGAGAGGAACCAGTATTTCACCAATGAAATCATTGATTTCTGTCTCTTTATAAACTACCCTCATTTTATTTGCCTCAATTTTTGCCATATCCAAAATTGAATTGATTGTCTCCATCAATCTGACTCCGCTTTGTAGAATGATATCGAGCTGAGAAACCAATTCCGGGTCATTTTGACGGGTCATCATGATATGTTCGGTACCCCCAATAATCCCATTCAAAGGTGTCCGGATTTCATGACTGATGTTGGAGAGCATACTGGATTTAAATCTATTGGCCTGCTCTGCCTTTTCTTTTGCTTCTCTAAGTCTTAACTCAATGGCTTTCTTAGCAGAAATATCTCTGCAAACACTCAAAATCAAATTTCTTCCTTCGTAATCTGATTGTATTAGAATGGAGAAAATTTCCATCTCAAGTGGAGCTTTTTTCCACGGAATTGTGACTTCAAACGTGAAACCATTTCCGGGCTTGGATTCCAATCTCTCCCGAAAAACAGGTAAATATCGATTGTAAAAATCCGGATCAGAGAACAATACTCCTATGGGTTTTCTTTCCAGGCCTGAGCAATCAACTCCTGCGATCAGGCAAAAAGCCGGATTTGCCGTGATGATTTCTTCACCATCCAGGGAAAGAATCAGCCCTTCTTTTGAACTGTCCCAAACATTTCGGAACTCCTGCTCAGCAATTCTCTTTTCTCTTTCTTTTTCACCAAAAGCTGTTTTGAGCTCTTCTACTTTATGCCATTGGCGGAAAAATACATTGATCAAAATCCCCAACCCCACTAAAAAAACAATGCTGAAAACAATAAACCAAAACTGCAGATAAAATGGCTCGTTGATTCGAAATATACGAGAGACTAATTCTTCAGAGAAATCCTCCCCTTCATAACTGGCCTTCAATACTACCTGATAATCACCCGGAGCAAGATTACTAAACAATAGACTGCTGGATTTTGGGTCCTCGATGATTTTCCAGTCCTCATCAGAAGATCCCAGCAATTTATAATGCAACCATAATTCTTTATCCTGGTTGAATCCTATTGCTTTGAATCCCATTTCAATGGTATTCTGATTTGAAGATATTCCATCCAACTGATCGCTTGTGAATACTTCACCCTCAGTTCCAAAACCCTCCAGATAAACTTTTGGGGCGCCCTTTGAAACAAATGTCTCTTCCGAAAAGTAAATCGAGAATCCCTTTGTTGTGCCGATCATTACATTTCCACTTTCTGTCAAGACCAAGGCACCCTGATTGATTTCATTCCCCACCAGACCATTTGATTCTTTATAATGGAGGATTTTTTTTCCCTCCACCACAAACAATCCCTCATCTGTTCCTGCCCAAATTCTACTTTTAGCGTCTTTCAGAAGCGCAAAAATGGGCCTTTCAATTCTTTTTCCATTGACTTCAAAATCCCTAATCTCTCCGTTTTCAAAAAGTTTCAATCCTTCTTCCGTACCTATCAGAACCTTGCCCGGCTCAATTTCCAGAAAGTCAAAACCATTGGTAATTACGAAACGACTGTTTTGAGCAAGTTCAGGTCCTCCTCCAAGACGCATTCTTGACCTCAAAATTAATAATCGGCCATCGCTGAGGTACCCCGCTTTTCTCAATGACAAATTCGATTCCTTCAAGAGTTCTAAAATCTCATCCCGGAGATCGTTCTTGTAAAACTCTGATGGATCGGCATCTATCGAAGAGACAAATAAATTGTAAGCTCCGGTCATCAAAAGCCTATCCCCGGAAACCTGCACGAGTGAAATATTTATTCCGACAGGCGGAGGGGAAACCCTGATCTTTCCGGTTTGCTTCGTATAATTTCCTACTCCTCCATAATTACGCGAAAACCAGATTTTCCCGGCAACTTCTTTAGAGAAGTTAAAAATTCTTTGAGCGGGATTTCCAAGAGGTAAAGAATCCTGATAAATTGTTTTCAAACCTTTTTCACTGAAGTGCTGAATCCCATTGTTATAGCCAAAAAGGAATTCTCCGTTGCCTAAAGGAGCTATCGCAGAAATCTCATCATCCAACAAATCAGTATTTTGTGCGCTGTAGTTAAAAAATAACAGACTGTTCAAATTGACCATTCCTCTGGTACTTCCTATCCACAAAATGCCTTCCCTGTCCACCATAGCAGATGAAATAGAATAAGCCTTTATTACCGGTTTGATATCCAACTCAAAAGAAGCTGGATTATGAGCACCCTTTTTTCTTAGCTGGGAATTGTAATAATAAAAGACATTGGTTCCCTGAAAGAAAAGTCCAAAATCTGCAACAGTGGGGTAGTCTATTTTCTGAAAACCTTTATCCACCATTTCCAACGGTTGATCCGGAGCCGGACCTTTGGCCAGATAATCCGGCCCCAGGAAATAATACTCACCTGATCCCGGCATCTTGTCGATGAGTACAGGAGGGGAAGGAAGTTGAATCCCCCCAATCCCAAATGGGATCATTCCGTTTTCTTTCCAGACGAAACTGGCACGATCAAAGAAAAGAATCAGCTGATTGTCTATTTGGCGGATCGAACCAAGTCTGCCGGTTTTTTCTGATTCTAAATCGATTACTATTTTTTCTTGCTTCCCTTCTTCCCAGAAAAGCAGCTCATGGTCAGTTGCCATGAAGTAAACTTTTTCTAAACCTTTCCCAAAGCTGAAAAACCTGATATACTGACTAAATCGGTTCTTCATTTCATCTGCTAAAGAGATTTGATCAAAGCTATTTTCATTCACCAGGAACAAATCCGGACTTCCCTGGGAACTGTAAATCCACATTTTCCCATCCTGGTCTTTGTAGAGACCCATCTTATAGATGAATTTTTCATGAATGCTGTCCGGGAGGGTTTGGGTCTGGATTCCATCTGAATAAAAAATCCCCCTGGCAGTGGAAAACCACATTCTGCCCAATGTATCCTGCTCAATTTGGTGAATGGTTTGACCTGGAAGCTTTACTCCTTTAATCTGAGTATTAAACTTGAACTCCTGGCCTAATGCCAGCCCTTGAATAAAAATGAAGCTCACTAATAACCAAAAGAATCGAAGCATGTCAGGAAATCGAGTTATCTAAAGTGAATAAAAGAAATGGCGAGCAAATTCTCGATATAGTTTCCCTTTTCTTTTGTGGGCGGGTGGTTTCTTTTATTTTTGTGCGAAACATAATAAATCGACGCATGAGTGTACTAGTCAATAAAAATTCCAAGGTGATCGTTCAGGGATTCACCGGGTCTGAAGGCTCATTTCACGCACAGCAAATGATCGAGTACGGAACTAACGTAGTTGGTGGCGTAACTCCCGGTAAAGGAGGAACTCTTCATTTGGAAAAACCTGTGTTTAACTCCGTAGAAGAAGCCGTTCAGAAGACTGGTGCAGATACTTCCATTATTTTTGTGCCGCCGGCTTTTGCCGCCGATGCCATCATGGAGGCCGCTGATGCAGGAATTAAAGTGATCATCACCATTACTGAAGGCATTCCGGTTTCTGATATGATGAAAGCCAAGCCGTATATCAAGGAAAGAGGTGCCATACTGATCGGCCCAAACTGTCCTGGAGTAATCACTCCGGGAGAAGCTAAGGTTGGCATCATGCCCGGTTTCGTATTCAAAAAAGGAAGAATAGGCATCGTATCCAAATCAGGAACTTTAACATATGAGGCTGCTGATCAAGTTGCCAAAGCAGGTTTGGGCGTATCAACAGCCATCGGAATCGGTGGAGATCCTATCATCGGAACTTCCACCAAACAAGCGGTCGAATTGCTGATGAATGACCCTGACACAGACGCAATCATCATGATCGGCGAAATTGGCGGAAATTATGAAGCTGAAGCTGCAAAATGGATCAGAGAAAACGGTAACCAAAAAGTAGTAGTAGGATTCATCGCTGGTCAGACAGCTCCTGCGGGCCGCAGAATGGGTCACGCCGGTGCTATCATCGGAGGTGCAGATGATACAGCTGCTGCCAAAATGAGAATCATGAGAGAAAATGGAATCCTTGTCGTAGATTCTCCTGCTGAGATTGGAGCAACTATGGCAAAAGCACTTGGTGTAAACGCTTAAATATTTGGAGGGTGTCGGGTGACTGATATCTTAATTGGAAAAACCGCCCCGATCAAGATAGAGGGCGGTTTTTTTATTGATTTTTTATAAGAGGGCAGGTTTTTGAATTTTTCCAAAACTGCTGACGAGTTAAATGTTTACCCGCCGTTGTACCAGTAAAAGTGAAATAGGATTCGGTAAAACCTATCGAAATACCTCCTTGGATCATCTGTCACTTGTGCTAAGCTTGTCGAAGCATCGGCCCCTCAGCAGGTGAAACATGGAAAATACGACTACTGGCATAACTGCGGTTACTCATTTAAATCATTCTTCCAATTTATCCAATCCATGCTTTTGCTCGAATTGGTTTCTCTTCGTTTCAAACTCTTCCAAATCTTCGTTGATCATGTCGAGTGACTCATTATATCGGGTAAACAAATCTGCCATGTTTTTTTCCATGTCAGAGAAGTTAAACTCCATCGCATCCATTTGAAGTTTGGAAGATTTTTCAATCATCGCTATCTGGCTGTTCTTTAGATCTTCCAGCATCCTCAATGCCCTGTCCATTTTCCCGAGTTTCTCTAAATTTTCCATAACTATTTGATTGTTTTGTCTAAATACTTCAAAAATTAATCCTCAAAAGGCTCCTTTTGCGAATCAATCCATTTTTAAAAATGGAAAGCAGGATGCCACAACTTCCGAATTTCGAAATCTGAAGGATGAAATTTTCTCTTGGCTTCGTTTAAGACAAAATCTTTAACCCTAAAGAAAATATCATAAACACTTATTATTCTGTCAGTTAATAAATAAACTTCTACCGTTTATTTTAAAATCAAAAAGGAGATCATCTGCAGCTTCAATGAGAAATTTGACAAAAGTGTCTCTCAAATTTTTTAATTCGAAGCTCTTCAAAATTCAATTCGTTTTACAACCGTATCTTACTTATTTACAGCACACACGATTTTTCAGACCCCAATTCTGTACATTTGCGCCTCAAATAACGCAATCCATGATCTCAGTAGATAACGTGTCAGTACAGCATGGTGGCACAGCGCTTTTCAGCAATATTTCTTTTGCCATCAACGAAAACGACAAGATAGCCCTGATGGGAAAAAATGGAGCAGGAAAATCCACCTTGCTCAAGATCATTGCCGGACAAACTAAACCTTCTTCCGGAGCAGTTTCAGCGCCCAAAGATTCTGTCATTGCCTACTTGCCACAGCATTTGCTAACCGCTGATGATTGCAGCGTGATGGAGGAAACTTCGAAAGCTTTCGCCAGCTACCTGGACATGAAAGTGGAAATCGAACGAATCAATGAAGAATTGACCGTTCGAACTGACTATGAAACTGATTCCTATTACAAACTCATAGAGCAGGTTTCTGAACTTAGCGAGAAATTCTATGCCATCGAAGAAGTCAATTACGAGGCAGAAGTGGAGAAAGTATTACTGGGTTTGGGATTTGAAAGAGAAGATTTCCCCCGACCAACTTCTGAGTTTTCCGGAGGATGGAGAATGCGAATTGAGCTTGCTAAAATCCTTTTGCAAAAGCCTGATCTGATCCTTTTGGATGAGCCGACCAACCACCTTGACATCGAATCGATTCAGTGGTTGGAGGATTTTTTGACACAAAAAGCAAAAGCTGTAGTGGTTATTTCCCACGACAGAGCCTTTGTAGATAATATAACTACCCGTACCATTGAGGTGACAATGGGTCGTATCTACGATTACAAAGCCAAATACAGCCATTATCTGGAGCTAAGAAGAGAACGACGTGAGCAGCAGCAAAAGCAACACGAGGAGCAGCGAAGAGAAATGGCTGACATTCAGCAGTTCATTGACCGATTCAAAGGAACCTATTCCAAAACACTTCAGGTACAGTCCCGAGTAAAAATGCTCGAAAAGATGGTGATCATTGAAGTGGATGAAGTGGACAGTTCTGCTCTGAGTCTTAGATTTCCCGCTTCTCCCCGTTCCGGAAAATATCCGGTAATAGTGGAAGACCTCACCAAATCCTATGGAGACCACGTAGTTTTCAAAAATGCTTCGATGACCATCGAGCGCGGACAAAAAGTCTCATTTGTAGGAAAAAATGGAGAAGGAAAATCCACGATGCTCAAAGCTATTATGGGCGAGATTGAGGTTGAAGGAAAATGCGAACTGGGCCATAATAGCATGATTGGATATTTTGCCCAAAATCAGGCTTCACTTTTGGACGAGAGCCTGACTATCTTCGAAACAATCGATTATATCGCAGTCGGAGAAGTCCGAACCAAGGTCAAAGACATTCTTGGAGCGTTCATGTTCAAGGGAGATGAAATCAACAAGAAAGTGAAAGTGCTTTCCGGTGGTGAAAAGACCCGATTGGCGATGGTAAAACTACTTTTGGAACCGGTGAACTTACTGATTCTTGATGAGCCTACCAATCACCTGGACATGAAGACCAAGGATATTATCAAAGATGCGCTGAGAGAATTTGACGGAACATTGATTGTGGTTTCCCATGACCGGGATTTCCTGGATGGCCTGGTGACCAAAGTATTTGAATTTGGACACAAACGAGTGAAAGAGCATTTCGAAGACATCAATGGCTTCCTGAGAAACAAGAAAATTGAAAATCTGAAGGAAGTGGAGAGATAAACAGAAAAGGCGGTGAAATTCACCGCCTTTTCTGTTTAATTCAAAATAAAAAGTTTAATCCAGCAATCCAAACACCCTTGGCAACCAAAGTGAAATCTCAGGGAAAACCATAATCAGGATCAAAGCAACAATCATTGCCGCAAAGAAAGGAAGCAAAGGTTTCAGCACTTTTTCAATACTTGTCTGCGCAATTCCCACCCCGATAAAGAGAATAGATCCCACCGGCGGAGTGCACAAACCAATACAAAGATTCAAGACCATCATAATCCCAAAGTGAACCGGATCAACTCCCAATGCAGTGACAACAGGCAGGAAAATCGGGGTGAAGATCATAACAGCCGGAGTCATGTCCATGAAGGCTCCAACTACCAGTAAAATGATGTTGATCAATATTAGGATGACGATGATGTTATCACTCAGGGAAAGAAGCGAATTACTGATGTTTTGCGGGATCTCCTCCGCTGACATCACCCAGGAAAGTGCCATGGAAGTAGCAATCAAAAGCGTCACAACGGCTGTCGTTTCCGCAGATTTCAGAAGAACTGCCGGCAAATCTTTTACCTTCATTTCTCTGTAAAAAAGCGACAAACCTAGGGAATAGACCACAGCAATTGCCGATGCTTCTGTTGCTGTGAAAATGCCGCCCACGATCCCACCAATCACCACAATCAGCAAGAATAAACTCGGAACAGCTTGCCAGAATTTTTCAAGAAGGAACTTAAACGACGTTCTTTCTCCGCCTGGTATTTTTTTAATCTTAATCATGATTGCTGCTGCAACCATCAAAAGAAGGCCTACCAAGATTCCCGGTAAATAGCCAGCGACAAACAATGCCGCCACTGAAACACCTCCGGATGCAAGCGAAAAAACAATCAGAACATTTGATGGAGGAATGATCAGACCGGTGGTCGAAGATGTGATATTCACAGCTGCCCCCAATTCCTTTGGGTAACCCTCTTTCTCCATTCTTTTTCCCAAGATTCCTCCCATGGCAGATGCCGCTGCCACTGCCGATCCTGCAATCGCTCCGAAAAGCATAGCTGCCACGATATTTACATGGAGCAATCCGCCGGGCAATCGACCAGTAATTGCTTTCGCCAGCTCAATGAGCCGATTGGCAATTCCTCCCCGATTCATCAACTCTCCCGCTATGATGAAAAAAGGAATGGCGAGTAAAGCGAAGGTATCCAAACCCGCTGCCATTCGCTGCGCAACAGTCGTAATCGCCGGAAAGGCCGCAACCGTCACGAGAAGAGTCAAAACACTTGACATTCCCAAACTCCAGGCAACCGGAACACCTATTCCAAGCAGTACTAAAAACGCAACTATCAAAATCACTACACTTAAAATCTCCATGATTATGCTTCTTTGAGTGATTTGAAAAGTTGAGAAACAGAGACGATTTGATAATAAATAATCAAAAGCCCACTGAATGGGATAATTCCATAGATAAAGGCGAGAGGGATCTGAAGCGTAGCAGATTTCTGTCCAAGGACAAAAGTGATATAGACCAAATTGGACCCACCAAGAACCATCACGGCTAATGCAAAGAGTAAAACGCTCACCTGAATCCCAATCAGAAGTTTAATCTGAGCATTTCCCTTGAGCTTGTTGATCAAAATATCAATTGCTAAATGCTCATTTTTGCCGGCTACGTAGGCACTCCCCAGCATACCTACCCAGATGAGTAAGTAGCGCGAAAGCTCATCGGTAAAGGAACTGGGATCCTGAAAAACATATCTGGAAGTCACCTGCCAGGTCACATTCATTACCATTAGGGCCATGAATATAATCAGCAGATTTGCGATCCATTTATCCAGATAAATCTTGGAGTGAAGTGAAAACATACCTTTTTAATTTTTGGGTTTAGGGTTATTGAACCTCTCGGATAGATTTGACAATAGCGAAGATTTCCGGCTGTTCTTTCTCAAGCTGGGTATACATTCCTTCCACTGCTTTGCGGAAAGGCTCCTTATCAGGATAAGTAATCGTCACGCCCGCTGCTTCCAATTCCCGCATCGCTTCAGCCGTGGCCAGCTCCCAAAGTTTGTACTCATGAACTGCTGATTCGTCCGCTGCTTCCTGAAGCCATTGCTGCTCTTGCCCATTGAGGCTTTCCCAGACTTTAGTGCTGACGATCATCACATCCGGAAGTGAAGTATGCTCATCGAGGCTATAAAACTTACATACTTCGTAATGCTTGGATGTATAAAGACTTGGAGGATTATTCTCTGCTGCATCCACAATTCCTTGCTGAAGGGCCGTATAAAGTTCGCCATAAGAAACCGGCGTAGGAGAACTTCCCAAACTTTTGACCATGTTGGTCGCTGTGTTGCTTTCCTGAACACGCACCTTCAGGCCGACTAAGTCTTCCGGTTTCTCCACCGGCTTATTTTTAGTATAAAAACTTCGCTTTCCTGCATCGTAATAGCAAAGACCACGAAGCCAGAATTTTTCACCATCGAGCAGAAGTTGATCCCCAATTGGTCCTTCCAAAACTTTCCGCTGGTGGGCATCATCTCTGAAAAGATACGGCATTCCAAAGACCTGCCAGGTTGGAGCAAATCCTTCCATTGTAGCTGCTGATACTTTGGTCATTCCAAGGCTTCCGATCTGTAAAAGCTCAACTAATTCCCGCTCAGAACCGAGTTGCTGATTGGGATAGACCTTTACAATCAGCTTTCCGTTCGACTTTTCTTTGACCCGCTCTGCGAGCAAAAGCATTGCCTCATGCACCGGATGATTCGTCACCTGAGCATGTCCAAGTTTGATGATCCGATGATCAAGCACTCCTCCACAAGAAAACGTGAGGGTTCCGACGATAATAAATGCCAGAAACAGGTAAAGATATTTTTTCATGGGTTTATCTAAATTGACTGGAAAAGATAAAGCAATTTGAATGGCAATATTCAGAATCGATACGATCCCTGGGATTAAGACCTGATTGTTTTAAAGTGCCAAAAGCAAAAACTCAAAATGGAGTGAAGCATTTTGAGCTTTGAAATCAAGCTTCTTTCTTAAATATCAGTTTCCAATCTCCTTTTTCAAAATCGGTTTACTTAAATGGAAATTCAAATGACTTCATTTCAGGATCGAAACTTAAAATCCTGAAAGCTGATTAAGAAAGTTTCATACTTAAATCACCCTCAAAAAGGGTGAAAATGAGTTTTTACAATAATTTTTATAAGTCGGGAAAGTCGGACAAACCATGGAATCGATTTCGTAGAAAATCTGAAAAGGATCACCAATCTTTCCGATTTCTCCTCAGGAATTGGTCAATTATCCCAAATTCCTGAGCATCGGTACAGCTCTTTTGCAAAGCTGAATTGAGAATCCCCATGGATCTTTGAGCATGACCAGGTGAGATCCGTCTTCCAAAACATCGTCACTGACCGGACTTGCTCCTGCATTGATCAGGCGATTTTTATCTTCAGTTGGATTATTAGAAACAAAAGCGAGGTGGACAGCCACGGGATGAAGCTCTTGAAATTTCAGTGTTTCACCTTTAGGATTCGCGTAGATTTCAATCATGATGCTTCCACTGTCATCTGCCAAAAAAGTCATATAAGGAGGTTCGGTCATTTTCTTTACTGGTTTTAATCCAAGATGGACTTCATACCAAAGGGACATTTTTTGAGGATCTTCTACGTTGATGGCAAAATGCTCGAATTTCATTTGAGGTGATTTTTAGGGTAAAATGATTTTTAAATGAATTTGAGAAACAGGAGATTACACGGGGTCGGAAAAGGGAAAATTCACCAGTTGATCAGACTTGGAGGAAGCATAAATGGCTCTGATCAGTTCCACCGATTTCCTGGCGGTTTTACCGTCTACCACCGGTGTCAGATCTTGTTGAATTGCCTTGATAAATTGTTTCCACTGCGCCTGATGGAGTTGATGCCCAATCGCTGTGGGATCCGAAGATCCTGAAGGATTTGAACCGGCTGAAGAAAGAATTTCGGAAGGCTGACCAATAATATTCCATTGAATTAATTTTCCGGCTTCCAGAATCGCACTGCCTTTTGTTCCATAGACCTCCAGCCGTTCCGGATAACCGGGATACAAGGAAGTCGCTGCGGTGATATTTCCCAAAGCTCCATTTTCAAAATTCAAAACTGCCGCCCCCAGATCTTCCCCTTCTATCTGGTAAAGCGTGGTTTGAATCTGGCCAAAGACACTTTTAACATCTCCCATCAGATCCAGCAACAAGTCAATCGTATGAATTCCCTGATTGATAAAAGCTCCGCCTCCGTCACCTTTGAGCGTTCCTTTCCATCGGCTTGTTCCGTAATAAGCTGAATCCCGAAACCAGTTGATGTAGGCATTTCCCATCAATAACCGGCCAAAACCCCCAATCTGAACAGCTTTTTTCAGCTTTTGATAGTCAGGTGAAAATCGATTCTGGAAGATCACGGCCAACTTTACATGATTTGATTCGCAAGCCTCGATCAACTCATCGGCCCGACCCAGAGAAACTTCCAAAGGCTTCTCGATCAGAACATGCTTACCGGCTTTTGCAGCAGCAAGCGCCGGCTCCAGATGTACTCCGCTCGGGGTGCAAATGCAGACTACATCCAAACCGGGATGATCCAAAAATTCCTGAATATCACTGTAACCCGGAACGCCAAATACATTTTCGGCGGCAGCAGCTTTTATTGGATCGTGATGGCAGACCGCCACCAACTCTGCATCATGCAATTCATTTATTGCCAAGACATGCTTTGCCGCAATGGATCCTGTTCCGATTATTCCTATTCCAATTGTTTTCATTTCTCAAGTTCGGTTAAGATTTTAGCCCAAAGTTTCTCACTCACAGGCACACCTTCTTTTAAATTTTTGGTTCGGATTTGTAAAGTACTTTCTCCGGGATATCGAACAGACTTTCCTTCGAAAACTAATGAGTTTTTCAAATCGGAAATGATCGAATCCGCTTTCACTTCCATCCAATCTGTGAGTTCCAATTTCTTGGGATCAAAGCAAAGAAAAACCTGCGAAAGCCCGAACTCATCACCATTTTGATCCACCTGATTGGTGGAGTTTCCTCCGGAAAGCAAGGAAGCGAGCATATCAAAAATCAAAGAAAGTCCAGCTCCTTTCCAAAATCCCATAGGAAGAGCCAATTGATTTTCCAAAACGATTTCCGGGGATTTGGTTAGTTCGCCATATTGATCAAACCCAGCCTCATAAGGCATTTGCTCCCCTTTCTCTGCATGAAGAGTCATCTTTCCGTAGGCAAACTGAGACATCGCCATGTCCAGAACCACCGGGCCATTTCCCCGCGGGATGCCGATGACAAGAGGATTATTTCCAAGTTTGGGTTCGCTCCCGCCCCAGGCCGGCATGTTGGGTTTGGTATTGGTGAAGCAAATTCCGATCACTCCGGCATCCGCGGCCTGCCATCCAAAATTGCCACCACGCATCCAGTGATTAGTAAACTGGAGGGCAATGCATCCGATTCCAAACTCAGCCGAAAGCTGAATCGCCCGCTCCATCGCAAATTCTGCATTGAGATTCCCAGGACCAAACTGCCCGTTCCAGCGCTCAAACATCCCGATTTTACTCTCCAAAACCGGCTCATTCTCAGGCTTTACAAACCCCTTTTGGATGAAATCCAGGAAAAGGAAAAATCGATTTACGCCATGGGATCGCACTCCGTCCAAATCCGCTTTGGCAAAAAGTTGGGCGCAACGCTTCGCCTTTTCTTTTTGAAATCCCTTCGCCAACAGGATTTCTGTCAGCTTTACCTTCAGAACTTCAAATGGTATGGAAATATCGCTCATGTCTTGGGAGTGAAAAGGGGAAGATTTATCCAAGTTAATAGCTCAGGCTTAATTTTCATTATCAAAAACTTGAACTCTGAAAAACCTATCCTTCTCAAGTCTTGCCAAATCAACCCATGATCTTAGATTTGCCTATTACAAATCCTGACCATCCTCAAGTCCTATGAAAAAGCTAAGCAAACAAGCAGTGAAAGTAGCCGGCCACCCTACCCGAATCTTACAATTTGGGAATGGAAATTTCCTTCGTGCTTTTGCTGATTGGATGGTGGACATTGCAAATGAGAAAGGAGTTTTTGACGGTAAAATCCACGTTGTTCAGATTCATAGCAAGACGGGATTTGATCAGATGAAGGCGCAGGATTGTCTGTTTCATGTACTGGAACAGGGAATGAAAAATGGAAAAATCTATCAGGAGACAAGGCTCGTCAGCTCAATTTCCGGAATTTCTTTTCCGAAGGACAATTACCAGGAATATTTGAAACTGGGGGAAAATCCTGATCTGAGGTTTGTAATTTCCAACACGACTGAGTCTGGAATCGAATTCGATCGGGCTGATGCTAATTTTGATTCGGTGCCGGATACGTTCCCCGGGAAGTTGACTGCTTTGCTTCACCATCGATTTGAGCACTTCGAAGGTGACGCTACAAAAGGTCTGATCATCATCCCCTGCGAACTGATTGAGAAGAATGGACAAATGCTGAAATCCTGCATTCTTAACTATGCATCGATTTGGGATCTTCCAAAAGCTTTTTCAAAATGGATCGAATCAGCCTGTATTTTCTGTGATACGCTGGTGGATCGGATTGTTCCCGGATTTCCAAAAGGCAGTATCAAAGAGATTCAGGAGCGAATTGGTTTTGAGGACGAACTGGTTGTGATGGCTGAGCCTTTCCATCTTTGGGTGATCCAAGGTCCGGAAGAAGTCCGCCGGGAATTCCCGCTCGACCGGGCAGGACTTGACGTGAAATTTGTCGATACTCTCACTCCCTATAGAACTCAAAAAGTTCGGATTCTAAACGGAGGACATACCGCAATGGTGCCTTGGGCTTATCTGAATGGACTCAGAACGGTGCGAGAATCTTTGGAAAATCCGCAAATCGGAGCTTTTCTTAGGGAAGTGATTTTCGAAGAAATCATCCCAACTCTTGACATGCCGAAGGCCCAATTGGAAAAATTTGCGGCGGATGTATTGGAGCGATTTGCTAATCCCTTTATCGTACACGAACTCAAATCGATTGCTTTGAATAGTATTTCCAAATTCAAGGTAAGAGTGCTTCCCTCCTTATTGGACTACTGGGAAAAGAATCAGCAATGGCCTGAGAAACTGACACTGGCTTTTGCAGCTTTGTTGGTTTTTTACAAAGGAGAATACAAAGGAGAAATCCTTCCTGTCAATGATGACAAAGGCGTGATGGAGTTTTTCAAAACTGCCTGGGATGAACCATCTCTGGATTCAATCATTGGGATAATTTTGTCTAATAAAAATCTTTGGGGACAAAACCTGGATCTGCTTCCGGGGCTGCAAGAAAAGCTCATTGAAAAGGTAAAATCAATTCTCGGATAAACATTTTTTAAAGACCCACTGGTCCTGAAAAAGAAGGTAAAAAGGCTTCGGTTTCTCTATCCATTATTCAACTTTGAACAAAATAGCTTCGATATATTTCAAAAAAATGGCAGCAACCTCTCAGTTGCTGCCATTCAATTTTTCTTAAATTCAAACTTTATCTCGCGTAATTGACCGCTCTCATTTCTCTGATTACGGTGATTTTGATTTGACCCGGATACTGCATTTCCTTCTCGATCTTCTGCGAAATATCGAAAGAAAGCTTTCCTGCGGTTGCATCATCCACATTATCTGCGTCAACCAACACTCTGAGTTCACGTCCTGCCTGCATTGCAAAGCATTTGTTTACGCCCTCAAAAGCCAAAGCCAACTCTTCCAATTCTTTCAGACGCTTGATATAGCTATCCATGATTTCTCTTCTCGCACCTGGTCTCGAACCCGAAATCGCATCACAAGCTTGCACAATCGGGGAGATCATGGTTGTCATCTCGATTTCATCGTGGTGAGCTCCGATTGCATTACAAATTTCCGGATGCTCCTTGTATCGCTTCGCAAGTTCCATTCCCAACACAGCGTGTGGCAATTCCTGCTCTTCATGCCAAACCTTTCCGATATCGTGAAGTAAACCTGCCCGCTTAGCCATCTTGGCATTCAGCCCCATTTCTGCTGCCATGACAGCACAAAGTTTAGCGACTTCTCTGGAGTGCTGAAGAAGATTTTGACCATAAGAAGATCTGTATCTCATTCGCCCAACCATTCTGATCAACTCAGGATGCAAACCGTGAATCCCAAGTTCGACAGCAGTTCTCTCTCCGATTTCGACGATTTCTTCTTCGATGTTTTTCTCAGTTTTTGCTACCACTTCTTCGATTCTGGCAGGGTGAATACGCCCATCCTGTACCAGTCTGTGAAGTGATAATCTCGCAATCTCTCTTCTTACCGGATCAAAACCGGAAATAATGATTGCTTCAGGAGTATCATCCACCACGATTTCAACCCCGGTTGCCGCTTCCAGCGCACG
>JBILPR010000233.1:0-6961 GCA_044373795.1 Algoriphagus sp.
CACTTCCGTGGATTATGCATCCTTGCAGTCCGTGATGAAAGTCTTTTCAAGTCTCCATTCGGTGACCGTCTGGGATACTCCCATCACTCCTGCGGAAGTTGAAAACCTGCGAAAAGAGCATGTGGGAATCAACCTGGTGGCAGGTAGGGTAGAAACTGCGGAAGATATTATCCAACTTAACCTTCCCCAATTGGCGAACAACTCGAATATTTTCAAGGAATCAATGGTTCTGGAATTGGGACATCCCATACGTGACGTGGAGATCCGGTTTTCCCTGGATGGTACCGAACCTGATCGGGAAAACTCTCCCGAGTTTATAGTGGGGGAGACAGTGTTGAATGAAGGTAAATTGGTCAAAGCACGAGCGTATAAGGAAGGATGGCTGGCAAGCGAAGTGAGTTCATTCGATGTGTATCAAAACAGGCATTTGCCGGATACAGTCGTGTTGCTTTCAAGCTTAAGCAGGGTTCATCCTGCCAACGGAGCTCAGTCTTTCTTCGACGGTGAAATGGGGAAATTCAATGCCAACAGTCCTGCATGGGCAAACAACTGGACTGGTTTCATTCGCAATGACATGGAGCTTTTGCTGGAATACAAAGTACCCGTATCCGTGAGCAGCCTCGGAATGCGGATTCTGGTAGAGCCGTCCAACGTGATTTTCCCGCCGTCTTCCCTGGAAATCTGGGGAGGAAATGACCCCAACGCGCTGAAGCTGATCGGTAAAATGAGCCCAAAGCAACCTACCCAGGAAGGGAAACCCTATATAGAACTGATTTCCTTTGATGTGAAACCTTTCGAAGGAAAATTCTTCAAGGTGGTCGCTAAGCCCGTGGAAAAAATCCCAGTTTGGAGTAGAAGAAAAGGGGGATCCGGATTACTCCTGGTTGATGAGATGTTCGTGAATTGAAAATGAAAGAAATATTTAGATTTATGAAATCAATTTATATGTACAAGTTCATTATTTTTTTTGGGTTTTACTCTTTGATTTTAGTGTCATGTAATTCAAACAACACTAATAATCCAGAAGAAATACCTGAATTGATTAGTTATAATTTTGATATCCGTCCAATTCTTTCAGACAACTGTTTTGCTTGTCATGGTCCTGACGCCAGCTCAAGGGAGGCAGGACTGAGGTTAGATATTGAAGAAGAAGCTTTTAAATCGCTTTCAGAAAGCCCTGGAAAATACGCACTTGTCAAAGGAAATCCCCATGAATCTATAGTTTGGCAGCGCATTATGACATCTGATGAGAATGAAGTTATGCCTCCGCCTGATTCAAAGTTAACCCTGACAATACACCAAAAAAATCTAATCCAGGCCTGGATCAAACAAGGTGCGACTTATGAAAAGCACTGGGCATTTGTACCCCCTGTTTCTCATGACCTTCCTAAGGTTAAAAACATAAATTGGCCCAAGAATCCCATTGACTACTTCATTCTGAAAAAGCAGGAAGAATTGGGCATGTCACCAAACCCCGAGGCAGATCCGGAAAGTGTGCTCCGAAGAGTTAGTTTTGAACTAACGGGCCTACCACCTAACCTAGAAATGATGGATTCATTCTTGGCGGATAAAAATGAAGATGCATATGAGGTTTTAGTGGATAAATTACTTGGTCTGCCTGCTTATGGGGAGAGGATGGCTGTTCTATGGCTGGATGTAGCCAGATATGCGGATTCATATGGATACCAATTAGATAATTTGCGAACACAGTGGCCTTGGAGAGACTGGGTGATTTACGCCTTTAACAAAAATATTTCTTACGATACCTTTATCCAATGGCAATTGGCAGGTGATCTGCTGGATAGCCCTTCTAAGGAGCAACTTTTAGCCACTGGATTTAACCGCAACCATAAAATTACTGAAGAAGGGGCGGTAGATGAGGAGGAATACCGGGTTACTTATGTTGGAGACCGAACAAATACATTAGGGAAAGCACTTTTAGGAATTACTTTGGAGTGTGCAGCCTGCCATGATCATAAATATGATCCTATTTCTCAAAAGGAATATTATCAGCTTTTCTCATTCTTTAACAATATTGATGAGAGGAGGACTACAACATCGCCAATTGATCCCTTGGTCGGTAAGCCGGCTTCCTATGCCAAAAAACCTCTAATGGAAATTACTGATAAAGATGTTCGATCCATACTGTCTTTTGTGAATAAGAAGGATGATACTAAATTAATAGTTTCTGTTATGGGTGAATTGGATACCTTAAGAAAAAATCATATAAGAGAACGTGGGATTTACAACGCTTATGGAGAAGAGGTATTTCCGGCAACACCTGAGGCCATTCTGCCTTTTTCTAAGTCAGCCCCACCCAATAGGCTAGGATTAGTAAATTGGTTGTTTGACCCACAAAATCCATTAACTGCACGCGTATTTGTCAATCTGGTCTGGAAAGATGTTTTTGGGCGAGGGATAGTTAATACACCCGGAGACTTTGGAATGCAAGGAGAACTTCCTAGCCATCCCGAACTGCTTGATTGGCTTGCAGTTGACTTTATTGAAAACGGGTGGGATATCAAGCGACTGATGCGCCAAATAGTTACGTCTGCCACGTTTAGACAATCGGATATCTCTGGACAGGAAAAAATCGAATTGGATCCTGATAACAAGTATTACTCTCGGTTTATGAGGCGTCATTTGAAGGCTGAATTTATTAGAGATATGGTCTTAGCTTCAAGTGGTCTGTTGGTACCAGAACTAGGCGGTCCCAGTGTAAAACCTTACCAGCCTCCGGGTTTGTGGGAAGGAGCAGCTGCCGGGGGATCCACCTTGGCTGAATATACACAGGACCATGGTGACGACCTATATAGAAGAGGGCTCTACACATTTGTAAAAAGAACTGTTCCATCCCCTTCAATGCTGATATTTGATGCAAGTAATAGGGACCAGTGCGAAGTAGAGCGCGGAAATACCAATACTCCCCTTCAAGCTTTGATTATGATGAACGACCCAACTATTTTGGAAGCCTCCCGCGTATTAGCCTCTAAGTTGTGGTTGGAAAATGGTACGGTAGCAGAGAAGGTTACAAAAGCATTTAGATTGATCCTTTGTCGCCGACCGAAAGAAAAAGAGAAAGATTTGCTTTTAGGATATTACATGAGTAGGCAACAAGCCATTAATGAAACAAATGCTGCCGAACTGTTAGCCGTTGGGGAATATTCCTTTACTGAGAAAGTTGATCCTATCGGCACAGCTGCTTTGATGCAGGTAATAACCTTACTATATAATTTAGAAGAATCCATTAACCGGTAAAAAGTGATGAACGACGAACTGAAAGAATATAGATTAAATCAAAACAGAAGGAGATTTCTCTCAAAGATGAGTCTTGGATTGGGAAGTGTTGCTTTGGGATCGCTATTGATGCCGGAGCTCTTTAAGAGTTCTTCAATATCTGAAAATTTTTCAACACTCGGCGGAGTACCAGATTTTGCACCCAAGGCTAAGAGGGTTATTTATCTTTTTCAAAGCGGCGCACCATCTCAACTGGAATCATTTGACTATAAACCGAGACTGAAGAATATGCTTGGAGAAAACCTTCCTGATTCTGTCCGAGGAGATCAGCGACTTACCGGGTTTACGGAAAACCAAGTCGGTGGATTGCCTTTGGTTGGGTCTTTTACAGGGTTCAATCAATTCGGTTCCTCAGGGGCTTGGGTTAGCGACCAGTTTCCTCACATAGCAAAAATAGTTGATGATATTTGCATTGTCAGGTCAATGCATACAGAAGCTATAAATCATGACCCTGCAGTTACTTTTTTTCAAACAGGTGCCCAACAGGGTAATCGTCCAAGTTTTGGTTCCTGGCTAAGTTATGGTTTGGGGAGTGAAAATAAAAACCTGCCTGCATTTACCGTTTTAATTTCCAGAGGTAAAGGAAATAGCCAAGGCGTATATGCCAAACTTTGGTCAAACGGCTTCTTAGACCCTATTCACCAAGGAGTACAGTTTGGATCTGGAGAAGATCCTGTACTCTTTCTGAAGGATCCTAAAGGTTTGAGTCGGGATGATCGTAGGGAAATGTTGGACAAACTTACCCAACTTAATCATTGGTCCTATGAAGAACTGCATGCACCTGAGATCATATCAAAAATACAACAATATGAAATGGCGTATCGAATGCAGACTGCAGTGCCGGAAATCACGGACTTTAGTAAAGAACCTCAGTCCGTAATAGATTTGTATGGAAAGGACTGCCTGACGCCAGGCACATATGCTGCCAACTGTCTTATGGCTCGCAAGTTGTCCGAAGAAGGGGTAAGGTTTGTTCAGATATATCATCAAGGTTGGGATCAACATGCTGATTTACCTAAGGATTTTTCCGGTCAAGCTAAAGACGTTGATCAAGCTTCTGCCGCATTAGTAACTGATCTGAAGCAACGTGGTTTGTTAGATGAAACGCTAGTTATTTGGGGTGGGGAGTTTGGTCGAACCTGTTTCAGCCAAGGACCAATACATAAGGGGAATTACGGAAGGGATCACCATCCGCGCTGTTTTAGCATGTGGATGGCTGGGGGTGGTGTTAAGGCTGGACTAGTGTTTGGAGAGACTGATGATTTCAGTTATAATATTGTCAAAGACCCTGTTCATGTTCATGATTTTCATGCCACCCTTTTGCATCAGCTTGGTCTAGATCATGAAAAATTGGTGTATAAACATATGGGTAGAAGATTCAGGTTAACTGACGTGGCAGGAAATGTAATACATGAATTGTTGGGGTAAATTATGCACTTGTATTTTACCCACGGCTGTTCCTCTTCAGTGTTTGGTGGTGGAATCAAAAATTGCTTTTATTGTGAAAGACTAACTCTATAAGTCCTTGCCAAATCAAAAAAATAATTCAATATAGACGACAGCAAAAAGATATAAACAATTCACCTAACCTTTTACTGGACACTTATCACGAAAATTGAAAAAAGACCATTCAACCTAACTTCGGATGAAGAGCAGATGGAGGTAATAGATCATTTTAAGGGATAGAATAATTTAATAATTATAAATTTTATTGAATTCTAAAAAGGTTTTTAACCAATATCTTAAATAATAATCATAGGCAAAATATCCTTAAGCAATTTAAAAATGAAAAAAGACACAACAGAAAGAAGATCATTCATCAAAAAGTCTGGTTTAGCCATTTTATCTACAGTAATAGTGCCCAATATTATTGTTGGGAAATCATTTGGGAGAAATGAAAATAACATAATTGGACACGGTACACATCAATATAAGGTTGTGGAAGGTTGGGGAATGTTAAATTCAAACATAAATCCGGTAAATGATTGTCATGAAATGGTTGAGGACGCAAAGGGTAGGTTAATTATGCTTACCAATGAAGTTAAAAATAATATTATAATTTATGACAAATCCGGAAAACTTCTTAAAACGTGGGGAAACAGTTATCCTGGTGGGCATGGTTTAACGATAAGTACAGAAGGATCCGATCAGTTTTTATTCATTACAGATACAAGCAGGAACCAAGTGATTAAAACGGATTTAAACGGTAAAGAAATTTTCAAATTAGATTATCCAAAAGAAAGCGGGAAATACGAATATGCACGTCAGTTTCTGCCAACGGAAACTGCCATTAATCCTAATAATGGAGATATTTATGTAGTAGATGGATATGGATTGAACCATGTTATTCAATATAACTCAAAAGGTGAATACATTCGTCATTTTGGAGGCAGTGGAACTTCCAATGATACTTTCAATTGTTGTCATGGGATTTTGGTGGATACTAGGAATAACAGCAATCCTATATTGATGATTACAGATCGAGCTAATATGCAGTTCAAACAGTTTACATTGGAGGGTAAATATATAGATACCATTCCAATGCCTGGATCATTTGTATGTAGGCCAGTACTTAAGGGAAAGCACATTTACGCAGCAGTTTTTAGAAGCACTAACCAAGAATATCCAAATTCTGGCTACATCACTGTATTGGATGATAAAAATAAAGTTGTCTCTACTCCAGGAGGTTCAGCTCCAGAATATATTGATGGCAAATTGCAGGAACAACAGAAAAATCGTGCTTACCTTGGGTTCATGCATCCTCATGATGTTTGTGTGGATAATGATGAAAATATATATGTTCCACAGTGGGCATCCAAAAAATCCTATCCCATTAAATTAGAGAGGGTTTGATTTTTTTGCTTACGTGAGGTTATTCGAATACACATAAAAAAAGATTAGAAATAATTCATTCTTTTTTCCTAGAGTATTCCAAGAAAAGTAACAAAATTTTGAATCTTATTGGGGTCATATTTGCAATTAATTCCCTCTTTATTATATATGATTGAACTATTTAAGTATTAATCATTATAGGTTAATAATTTAACCTATAAAAAATTTGACCGTATAGATAAATTGGGTTTAATATTAACAAAACCAGTCCGGATTCCGGACTGGTTTTGTTCGTTATTGTCCGCTGTATTTTCACTGTCATGTCATAAACATGAAGGAAAAAACGGTATTTCATTAAGCAATTGAATGTGTGTTTAATCTGCCACCTTCATTTTTTTCCTTTTGTTGCAAAGTTGATTTCATCCATATTTCAAATTTACTTCCTGGAGGCAGGTAATTTACTTACTAATATCCAAGAAAACCCTACGAATGTATGATGAGGTGCATATAATCTCTACAACCAAGAATAAGATCAAGAAAAAATAGCTAGGTGGAAGTGCCCTTGAAAACCTACTTTCAGCAAAAAGAAAAAGAAGGAGTTTTACTCGCACACCTCGTACGCATCGCACACCTCGTACCGTACGAATTTTACGAGGATTCGAATTTGAAGCGATTCAAATGAATTTAAATTTCATAGAAAATGAAGGTTCGATTATCAATTAGCGTAGCTGAAAAAAGGGATGTTTATCAACTTTAACATCAAAAAGAAAAAAATATCATTCAAAATGCAAACCCCTCATAGGCCTCGAAAACCGAGATTTTGTCCGACAAA
>JBILPR010000234.1:0-6957 GCA_044373795.1 Algoriphagus sp.
GGATCTTGCCATTGAAGCAGATGTAAGGGCAGGAACAGAGATCATAAACACGGTATTCGCTAAGAGTAAAGAATTGACTGATGGTCCGATCTCTTCCACGGCACCCGGAGTTTTGGTGATTTCCCGACCAAACCTGACCTTGAGCAAGACATTGGTTGGAAGCAGTCAGCGGTATGTGGGGGATGTGATAGGCTACGTGATTAAGATCAGCAACGCGGGTCCGAGCACTGCCTATGACGTGGAGCTGGAGGATGTTCTTCCTGACTTTTTGGGCTACCTGAGTTCCACATCAGGGGTTTGGAATGGAACAGATCGGAAGGTCATTTGGAAAATAGCCCGTTTGGGGGTTGGGGAAACGATTGAGTTTGAGCTAAAGGTGAGAGCCCTGGCAGCAGTTTCGGGATATAGGAACAGTGTTACTTTGAAAGATTTAAGTGGAAATAAAATTCTTGAATCATTCTCTGAACCTCTTTCCTTAGACAATAAAGAAATTAATTTTTTAGTAGAAAAAACGATAGACCCAAAATCTTCTTTTATAATAGGAGATACTATCATCTATAAAATCATTGTTCAAAATCTAACTGATTATCAGGTTGATGGAATAAATATTGTTGATTCATTGGATTCGAAATTAAAATTTATTGAATCCAATTATCAAGAATCTACCAATAACTCTAATATTCTAATTTGGGATGAGGTTTCTTTGCAGCCAAATGAAGTTTTAGAAATTGTCTATAAAGCTACTATTCATAAAGAAAAAGAATTAATAGGAAGTATTATTAAGAATACTGTTTATTTAAATATAAAAAAACCGGATCTATCCTGGAAATCCTCAATTGAATTTATTGTTTTAGATCAGCTAATTCCAATAATTTCGGCGAAAAAGACTAGTGAAAAGGAAAAGTATAATCTTGGAGACATTGTAGATTATACGGTTGAAATTAGCAATTCAGGGAATACGGCCGCTTATGATGTAAGGGTAAAGGATATATTTCCAAAGGAATTAATGTTTCTCGGAATTACTGGGGTATATGATATTATATTAAATGATAATTTTATTGAATTCATCATTCCGAAAATAGATGAAAATGAAACGGTTGAAATCCATTTAAGTTTTTTATTAGAAGAGTTCAAAGCGGAACTTGTTAATCAGTTGCAAGTAAGTGGGGAAGAATTTGAAACGGTTTCAATTTCCTCAAATCCAATTAAATTTTATCAGGTGGATTTGGAAATCACCAAAGAGGTTGAAACTCCACTTGTAAAAGTCGAGAGTAATTTTAATTATATCCTTACAGTCATTAATAATTCAAATGATCCTGCCACAGATATACTTGTTACTGATTCTTTACCAAGTCAAGTGGATGGATTTAAAATAATTAGTGGACCTGGAACGGTTGATTTTAATCAATCTGAAAAAATTCTCACTTGGCGAATTCCTCGATTGGAGCCAGGAGATTCCGTTCGTTTAGTATTCGAAGTGTTGGCGAAAATTCAGGCAGATCAGGTGATTAATCATGGGTATGTTACCTCAAAAGAAATGGAAATTCTACCTGATGATAATAAATCCGGCACCATACATGCTCAGCTCGAAATTAAAATTCCAAATGTATTTACCCCAAACAATGACGGATTTAATGATTTATTGGAAATAAAAGGAATAGAGTTTTTTCCAAATAATCGTCTACTTATAATTAACCGTTGGGGAGTTCAGGTGTACAAAGCTGACAATTACCAGAATGATTGGAATGGAAGTGGACTAAATGAGGGAGTTTATTTCTATACATTTAGCTGGAAGGAAAATATAATTAATAAAGAGCTTACAGGATATATTACAATAATTAGAGATTGATTATGAAAATAAAAATTGTCATTATTATCTGCTTCATTCTGTTGCCATTTGTTTCAAAATCACAACAAGTATCACAGTTTAGCCAATATTTATTTAATCCCATTTATATTAATCCTGCATATACAGGTTATAAAGGAGATACATTCATCCAGTCTTATATCAGAAAGCAATGGATAGGTCTTGAAGGCGGCCCCTCTAATTTTGGAATTGCTGCCGATGGGTTTTTGAATGATAAAAACATTGGAATTGGTTTTCATGCAGGGGCTGAAACTATCGGTTTTCAAAGTACTACAACTTATCAGGGTAAATTTGCTTATCATCTTCAATTAAGCAGGGTTTCCTATCTGAGTATGGGGATGTCTGCCGGATTTTGGAATCAAAAAATAAACACAGAAATGATTGATCCAATTCAGGCAAATGACCCACTTTTAGCAAGTAATTTTAATTCTGATTTTTATCCTGAATTAAGCTTTGGGCTTTTTTACTATCATCCAAATTACTTCTTTTCTGCTGCTCTAAGTAACGTGTTTTCTGATCTATCGAATAATTCCTCTTCTGATTTTTATCAGGATCCGAAAAAATCTATAAACATGAGCGCGGGATTTGTTCTTGATTTTTATAGTGATCGCACGCTGGAAGGTTCATTTCTTTTGATGAGCGATAATAAAGCGCCTGCAAGAATAGATCTAAATCTGAACTTCTTTTTAAATAGGGTAATAGGTTTTGGATTAGGAACAAGAAATTATACAAACTTCTTGATTGACTTTGATCAGGCCAATTCTTTTTCATCTATGCAATTAATTTTTTTAACTGAAATAAATATTTCAGAAAAATTAGCAGTGGGTTATTCATTTGATTATGATTTAAAAAACCCATTTAATTCTCATGAATTGTCCGTTGGATACACCATTAAAAATAAAAGTTTAAAAATATTATCACCAAGATACTTTTAATATGAAAAAAGGATTAATTGTTATGTTGATTTCATTCCTGGCAATAGGATGTAATTCAACAAGAAATTTCATGAATGAGGCTGATTCTTTAATTGCTAACGGTCAGTACGAAGATGCCCTGTTTTATTTGAAGAAAAGCTTTGATTTGAAAGCTGACGAAGCTACGGGTAGGAAAATTGCCAATACTTATTTTGAATTGCGAGATTTTAATCAAGCAGAATTTTGGTATAAATGGATACGCTTAAATTCAGATTTTTCCGTCTCGGATTATTATATTTTGGCAGAGATCCTAATAGGAAATTCTAAATATGACGATGCGAAATTAGTTTTAGAAGATTTAGCATCATTTGATGAAAGTCAAACATCATCTTTTAAATGGCAGAATTTAGTTAAGGTAATCTTCGAATCTCCTGATATTTATAATGCTGTGATTACTAAACAGATTCGACCATTTTCAATCTTAAATTCTCCATTTTCTGATTTTGGTTATTTTGCTTTAAATGAAAACAAATATTTTTTATCCAATAGGGTTAATAGAAAATTAGAAAAAAAAAATAATGGAAAAAATTATGAGGAATCAATTTTAAATCCATTTTTTAAAATTTATGAATTTAAGAGTAATGGTCTTAATGAGCAAAAGGATTCTCTTTCAATAAGTAAGTCTACTATTTTAGAAAACGTTTATCATTTAGGACCAATTTTTATTAATGATTCTATTTTTGCCTACACATATTCTTCAGAAAAACCCAGTAGATCATCAGGAAATTTAAAATTAGTAAATCCTCAAATTAGAGTATATCAGAATGATAAAGAGATCAATTTAATTTCATCTTCTTCTTCAAGTAATTTTTTTATAACAGATCCTTTTTATTCTGCTACCCAAAATCGGATGTATTTTTCTGCAAATTTTCCAGATTCTTTTGGAGGGCTTGATATTTACTACATTGAAAACAAAAGTAACAATGAGTGGTCAAGTCCAATAAATTGTGGCCCTCGTATTAATTCATCTGGAGATGAAAGATCTCCCTTCTGTTCTGGTGATATTCTTTACTTTTCCTCAAATGGGAGAGGTGGTTTGGGCGGCTTTGATATCTATAAAACCGGAATAGGCTTGGAGGTAATTGAATCACCTGAAAATATGGGAATTCCTTATAATTCCAGTAAAGATGATTTATTCTTTTTTATTGATAGTTACAATAATAATCTAGAAGTTCTTACTTCAGATAGGGATGGTGGAATTGGCTTTGATGATATTTATTATGTTAGTAATAAACATGATTTTATTTCACTTGAAAAAGTTTTTAGGGTGTTGGACATTACTACTAAAAAGCCTCTAGCTAATACCTCTATTAAAATGGATTCTTCTGATATTGTTTTTTCAGATTCATCGGGCTATTCTAAAATTTCATATTTGAATAATAATTCATTAATCAAATTTTCAAAGGAAAACTACTATTCTAAAATTATTGATATTTCTTCATTACTTTCTCTAGATTCAATTAACGTAGAATTAGAAAGAATTGGTCTTGAAAATTCCTTTGCATATTTTGGTATTGATTCTTTAGATGATTTTCAATCAAGCAATAAGCAGTTGGAAGATTTTTTAAAGAGATCTGTACTTAATCTTAAAGAAAATCCTGAATATTTTTTGAGGTATATGATTCATTCTGATTCAGAAAATATTAATTATCTTGATGATTTTATCAATACCATAAATCAGTTTTTAATTAAAGAGGGGGATTTTTCTGGAAGAGTTAATTTTCTATATTTTTCAAATTATTATCCTTTACTTAATAAAAATATCGCACATTCTTTTTCTCAGGTAGATTTGAACAATCGACTTGAATTTGAAATTTTTAAAGAAGAAAAAACGAATTCAACGTATTTCTTTCCCAATTTTTATTTTAGTGACTCATCTTTCTTTTCTTTATCAAATCCTGAATCTATTACTCAAGAAGTAGGAGAGGCTCAAGAACAATTTAAGTATGTTTCGGAATTTAGGGATCTAAAAACTAATACACCCAATTTTTCAATTATAGTTGCCAGTTTAAGTTCCTTAATTGACGCTAAGAACGAGCAGAAAATATTGAAAAAAAAATATCCTCGATTTAATTTTGACGTAATTAACCCAACATTAATTTCAAAGAGATATAGGATCTCTGTTTATAATTCCTTCTCGTTGGATGAATTAAATGAGAACATTGAATTTTATTTTGAGAATCTTAATATTAATGGAATTTGGATATTAGAGCATTGATAATAAATTTAGCTGATGGTTTTATTAAAACAAGGATACCTTTATGTAATTCCAAAAGCTTTAAGGTGAGAATCGGTTCTGTATCTATATTGGGAAGCTGGAAGTGATCAATTTTATCAGCTGTTCAATTTATTATCTGTTTGGGGATGTAAGGAAGATACTTGGACAAAATCATGAATCTATTTAAGACAAGATTAGCAAACTTGCTATCCCTCCGAGGAACTGCATCAAGCTGAGGTTTGCTTTAAGAGCTAAAGTGGGGGGATGAAAAAAGAAAAATATCAAAACCCACTATCAGCTGTTCTTCAGAAGGCAGAGATCAGGATTAAGTAAAGCAGCTTTTGCGGATAGGGAGGGAATTTCAAAAGTGAGTTTTTATTATTGGGCCAAAAAGTTTCGATCCAAGACCGACTCGCACAATTCTCAGCAAGGGTTTTCCAGGATAGAACCAGCTTAGACTACTTCTCAGGAATCAGTGGCCAGGATCAACTATCCAAGCGGAGTCAGGGTGGAGCTTTTTGGATCCGTGGACACCACCGGTTCAAGGCTTTGTTGTTCTGATGCTGGCCCTTTCGAGTTCGACTCGGTACTTCATTTGAGATGAACCTACCGACATGCTGTTTGGGATCAACTCCCTTGTCGGGCTTGTACACAACAGGCTTGGCTTCGATCTGATGAACGGAGATGTTTTTCTGTTTTTTGGGTAAACGATCCAATCAGGTCAGGTTACTGCAATGGGACAGAAACGGTTTTGCCATATATGTCAAGAAGCTTGAGCAGCTAACTTTTGAGCGCCCCAAGCTGTCGGGAAACGCCATCATTATCAGTCAGTTGACCCTGCTTTTACAGGGGGTAAAACTGGGATTAGTGAGCTACAGAAAGTGCTATGATCCCTTATAAAGGATTTAAAATATGGAGGCTTTTCACCGTTAAAGAGCACCTTATTTTACTCAAAACGCCATTTTTTAGCTATCTTTAATTCATGGAAAATAGGGAAACGGACCATCAAAAACTGTATAAGCAGACCCTGTTGACCCTGTCGGAAAAAGAGGAAAAATTAACCCAAAAAGAAGAGGTTATCTCCGATCTAGAGTTTGAGCTTAACAAACTCCGCAGACATCTCTATGAATTTATAAGTGAAAAATGGGACAACCAAGTAGGTGAAAACCAACTGGGACTTTTTGAACTCGGCGTCACCAAAGCAGCACAAGAAGAGCTTTCTGAATCCGTGACATCAAAACCTGTCCCCAGAAAACGAGCAAAAGGCACCGGACGGATGACCCTTCCCGAAGAGCTCAGAAAAAAAGATATCGTGGTTCAGCCGTCCGAATCTATTGGAAATTGTGTTCAGATCGGCCAGGAAGTCACCGGGGTGCTGGAAATGATCCCATTATCTTTCTATGTCAAGCGCTATATCCGTCCCAAGTATGCCAAACCAAACGGAGAAGGCATCCTCATCGGAGTACTTCCTGATCGGGTGGTTGATAAAGGCATTCCTTCCCAGTCGGAAATCGGCCAAATGACCGTCGCAAATATGTGTTCGGCATGCCCTTGCACAGATAGCTGGGCAAGTATAGCAAAATGGGCGTTCGGATTCACGCTTCAAGTGCCTAATATTGGATACTGGACGGCTGGGAGCAACTCAAACCGCTCTGCGAGCTATTCCGCCTGATGGTACTCAACAAAAAATACCTCCAGGTAGACGAAACCCCAATGAAAATCCTGGACAGAGATCATAACCCCGATAGCCATCCGGGCGGAATCCATCAGGGATTCATGTTGCTCTACCATGCCCTGGTGGACCGGCTGGCCCTGTTTGACTACCGAAGAGGGCGGGATCAATCCGGCCCCAAAGCCATGCTGGCCGACTTCAAAGGAATCATCCAGACCGATGGCTA